>JAYSSK010000030.1:0-2153 GCA_043720595.1 Acidimicrobiia bacterium | reverse complement strand
GCGCCGGGTCTTTCTCTACGTACTTACGATATTCGTCGAGGGTTGTGGCACCGATCAGCCGCAGCTCGCCTCGGGCAAGCATCGGCTTGATCATGTTGCCCGCGTCCATCGAGCCCTCGGCCGCCCCGGCACCCACGATGGTGTGAAGCTCGTCGATGAACGTGATCACCTCGCCCTGCGCTTCGGTGATCTCGTTCAGCACTGCTTTGAGCCGCTCTTCGAATTCACCGCGAAACTTCGCGCCAGCCACCATCGAAGCAAGGTCCAGCGCGATGAGGCGTCGGTTCTTCAAACTTTCCGGAACATCGCCGTCGACGATACGTCGTGCAAGACCCTCGACGATGGCCGTCTTACCGACGCCTGGCTCGCCGATCAGCACCGGGTTGTTCTTGGTGCGGCGCGCGAGGACCTGAATGGTGCGGCGAATCTCTTCGTCTCGGCCAATGACCGGGTCGAGCTTGCCCTTTCGCGCCGCTTCGGTGAGGTCGCGTCCGTACTTCTCGAGCGCCTGGAATGTGTCTTCGGGGTTCTGTGAGGTGACTTTTTTTGCACCACGCAGTTCGGAGAGCGCAGCGGCAATGTCAGCCCTGGCTACGCCCACAAGTTCGTGCATGGCCAAAAGCAGGTGCTCGGTCGACAAGAAGGTGTCGCCCATGGTTGTGCGTTCCCCGTCGGCCCGCGACAGGGCGTCTCGCAACCCACGTGACACGTTTGCATCGCCGCCGTATGCCCGGGGCATCCGGGCGATGGCGTCGGCCATCTTGGACTGCAACGACCCGTGCTGCACCCCGACCTTGCTGAGCACGGGCAGCACCAGCGAGTCAGCCTGGCCCAGCATGGCCGCCAGAACATGCTCCTGGGTGACCTCTGGGTTGGATCGGTGCTTGGCGTCGGTGACAGCAGCGTTGAACGCTTCTTGCGTCTTGAGGGTCCACTTGTTGGGATCGAGCGACACAGGGATCCTCCGGATCGGGTCAGGAAACTTGACAATGTGTGTATCAAGTTCCGGCCGGCAAATATTCCCGAGGTGACAGGACTACTTCGTTGGATTCCGTTTGGTCAGCGATTCGTAGATCTGCGGAATGTCCGCTGCGTCGACAACTTCGGCAGCTGCGGGCATCGTCACGGGGCGCGGTCCGTGACCGGAGAAGGAGAACAGCGTTTCCTCCGGGAGCCCAGCCAGGGGGGCGCTTGCCTGCACCATCAGGCCGCTCTTGGCGTCGGCCCAGTAGGTGGACTTCCCGTAGCGCAAAGCAGTCGCTTCGACAGTTGACCCAGCCACGCCGGTGATTGTCTGCACACCTACTGATTTGGCCTTTTCATCCTGGCGGAGCAGCAACGGGTTCTCGGCTTGCACCGTTGCGAGGCCGTCGAGGTAACGCAGCACCCGGTCGAGTGGAGAGTTTTCGGAGAACGGTCGCGCAATGTACGTTGCCCCAACTCGCCCATCCGCGACAAGGGCCTCTTTCAGGCCTTTCAAAGTCGTTGCGACGAGGCCCTTTTGCGGGTCATATAGATCACGCCAATAGACCGTCGACGAATCAACAATCGCTCCGTCAGCGCCGATCACCCTCACTTCGGCCTTGCCGACATGAGCCTTCCAATCGACCACTCCCTCGATCTCGATGGAAGATTGAAGCCCGTAGGGAACTTTGACGGAGACGTCTGCGCCCCCCTTGTCGTAGTTGTTGAACAACAGGCGCGAGAGCACCGTCGCGTCGCCAACGGTGAGCGGGGTTTCGAGCGGCGCAAGAGTCGTAGGCGTTGTGTCGACCACTTCGGGGGTTGTGGAACCGCCGCACCCGACGAGCAAACTACTCATAAGCATGCTGAGCATCGCGAGACGAGCAGCCACCGACACATTGGATTTCACGCTGGCACCTTGATCCTCGACAGGTCGATTGATGGAACTGCTGCTGATGCAGGTGCTGCGACAGCACCGGCGGCATCCGGCATGTTGGTCTGGGGAGAAGGCAACGCGATCTTGCGATAGTCAAACGCCGGCGGACCTGGCTTGACGAACGGCGATCCGTCGACGCTGATGTCTGCACGCGCCATGTCGCAGGCAAGCACGCGCTCGATCTCGGGTGGTATCGACGACGTGAACTCGTTCCCGGCGAAGCAATTGCCCGCCGAGTTCAACGCCGTTCCGC
>JAYSSK010000029.1:0-5246 GCA_043720595.1 Acidimicrobiia bacterium | reverse complement strand
ATTGCGCCAGGCGCAGACCTCGTACCAGCAGACCCTTCTGGCCAATAAGTTGAAACTTGCACCAGCCAAGGCTGCCGATCTGGAGAGTGCCTCGGCTGCCGTTTTCAGCGCTGAACTCCCGTCATCCGTCTGCGTGACGGCCGTGTGGTGTCCGACGAACGCCAGGGGTCGCCCTCAGCCGCCGATTCACCGGCCGATCACTTCACCAGACCGGCTGCACGCATATGAACGACGTCGTCAAGATCGCGATGCGCGGTCTGAACTCGAACCGCACACGGTCACTGCTGACCATGCTTGGCATCCTGATCGGCGTTGCGTCGGTGGTGGTGCTGGTGGCCGTTGGTAACGGCGCATCGATTGCCGTCGCCAAGCAGTTCCAGGCCCTCGGCACCAATACCCTCACTGTCACCGCTGGTGGGTTCGGCCCCCGTGGTCGCCAGAGCAGCGCGGCGGCCATTGTGAACGCTGACCTTGAGGCGTTGCGGTCGAAGGATTACAGCGAGTACATCAAAGCTGTCGTGCCGCAGATCAACGCCAACGGCGTCACGGTGGCGGTTGGCGACACAACAAACACCCCTGCCTCGGTCATTGGAACATCCGACGAGGCGCTCGAAGCATTGTCGTGGAAAGTGGGATCCGGTCGTTTCATCACGCCCGATGACGTCGAACTTCGGCTACCAGTCGTTGTTCTCGGGCTACGGGTGAAAGAGAACCTATGGGGCGAAGACGTCGACCCCGTTGGCGAAACGGTGCTCCTCGGCGGCACGCGTTTTGAAGTCGTAGGTGTACTTGCCAAAAAAGGCGCTAACGGTGTGGTGGACCAAGACGATGTGATGTTCCTTCCGTGGACCACGGCACGAGACACCATTGCCGGCGGAACCAGCATCAACCGTTTCACTGTCCAGGCCACCAGCGCAGAGAAGACGGCTCAGGCCCAAACGATTGTCACCGACGTGCTCAACGAGCGTCATCCAGCTGTGAACGGGCAGCAGGGTTTCAACGTGCTCAACCAGACAGCGCTGCTCAGTTCTCGTACTGAGGCGTCTCGCACGCTCACCGTGCTGCTCGCAGCGGTTGCGGCCATCAGCCTGCTCGTGGGTGGAATAGGCATCATGAACATCATGCTGGTGACGGTCACGGAGCGAACCCGAGAGATCGGTATCCGCAAAGCAATCGGCGCTCCGCAAGCCTCGATCCTCGGCCAGTTCCTGGTGGAAGCGGTGATGCTGGCCGGCATCGGCGGGTCCATCGGGGTGCTGCTTGGCATTGTGGGGGCGCGGTTCAAAATTGCCGGCACAGAGCCAGTGGTCCGTCCCGACTCCGTCATTCTTGCGTTCGCCGTGGCCGTGGCCGTTGGACTGTTCTTCGGGTTTTGGCCCGCCCGACGCGCTGCAGCGATGCGGCCAATTGATGCGCTCCGTCACGAATGAGGTTTCCCGTGTCCGAATCAGATGCCTTTTCTTTGCCCGGGCTCCCAGAGCTTCCCGACGATCAATCGTGGGCGGCCCCAGTTGACCCCGTGTCGCGCTCCTGGAAGCGACTGGTTGCGGTGCTCGGCGTCGGGCTGATCGGGATGGCAGCGTTCTCGATGGGTGCTCGATTGAAGCAGGACTCCAACACTACGGCCGGGGCCGGTGCCACCGCCGGGGGGCTTGGTCGTGCGGCCCGTGGGCAGTTCGGGGGAGCAGGTGGTTTCAATGCAACCGGCGCCAACGCGACCGCTGCTCCAACAACGTTCGCACCGATCGTCGGCAAAGTTGCCGAAGTCGATGCCGACATTCTCACGGTGACGGACGCACAAGGCGAGGCGCATATCTTCGCCATCACCGACGAGACCATCTTTGCTCGAACCCGCACTGTGAAGGCTGGCGACCTGACGGTGGATCAGCCCGTGAGTGTGGAACCCGCCGACGCCGACGGTCTTGTGGCCAGGCAGATCACCGCAACGGCTGGCTGACCTGCAACGGGCGGCAGACCCACAGATCGTGCCGGGTTATACGGAGCTCTGCCGGCAAATACGGCCGTTTATCCCGGCACAGTCGCGTTTTGCCGGCACGATTTTCAATCGGCTCAATGAGCGGGGACGATGAGGAACTTCTCGCCGGTTGCCTTCTGCTGGTAGCGGCGGATGGTGTCGGGGTCGAGTGCCTGTTCAAGGGTGATCTGGTCGGAGTAGGCCGATGCGAACGTGGTGGTGATTTCGGCTGCGACACGCTGGCGAAGTTCGGCGAAACGTTCCCCGCCGACCTTGCCGAGGAACGGCGTCAGTAGCCATCCGCCAAGCCCCCACGACATGCCGAACGAGCCGCGATTGAGCTGTGTGGGGCGCGTGTCCAGGCCGCCGTAGAGATATACCTGCTTATGAACTGATGACCCATACCGGCTGTAGGCAGCACCGGCGCTGGCGGCGCGCTCCATGCAGGAAATGATGGTGCCCGCAAGCGTTCCTCCGCCGGTGGCATCGAACGCCAGCGTGGCCTTGGTTTCGGTGAGCGCAGCGGTAAGTTGTTCTTCGAAGTTCGGGTCCGACGAGTCCACTACTTGGGTGGCTCCAGCGGCCCGCAACGTAGCTACCTGCTCGGGCCGCCGCACGATGTTGACCAGTGGGACACCTTCTGCGATGCAAATGCGGTTCAGCATCTGCCCGAGGTTCGACGCCGCAGCAGTGTGCACCAGACCGGTGTGGCCTTCAAGGCGCATGGTGTCGACCATGCCCAACGCTGTGAGCGGGTTGACGAACGGCGACGCGGCCTGTGCTGCGGTCACCCCTTCTGGCATCGCAATGCACGATGCGGCTGGCACGGCTCGGTATTGGGCGTACATAGAACCACCAGCAGCGCCGACGATGCGACCCAGCAACGCCTGGGCTTCCGGCGAGTCGCCGGCGGCCACAACAGTTCCGGCGCCCTCGTTGCCGACCGGCATGGACTCGCCGATCCGGGCCGCCAGACCTCGCAGCGTGTTGGCCGGACATACCCCGCTTGTCACGGGTCCGCCGGTGGAGTCGATCGCGCTGGTGAGGGTCGACGGATCGACTGTTGCGAGCAGCAGTCCGAGATCGGACGGGTTGATGGGAGTGGCTTCGATTCGGATGACCACTTCATGGGCTGCGGGTACTGGCATCGGTGTCTCGTCGAGGCTGAGAACAAGGGTGCCGTCTGCTTGAAGTGTGGAACGAAGCTGGATCATCTGCGCACCGTACCCGGTTCTGTGCGCCGGTTCCTCCTCGGAGTCGGAGCACCTAGTTGTGGACTGAGTTGGCCGCAGCGCACCGCAGTCCACACTTTGCCGTGGGGAACCTTGCGCTTGATGGGAAACTGGGCGCATGGTCGTCGATTTCGCCTCTTACGTCAACGGTTCGCGTCATGGCTCGTATACCGACGCTTCGGCGGCGTTGGCCGACGCCCGGGCAAGCGGTGGGTTCGTATGGTTGGGGCTACACGAGCCGAGCGCTGCGGAATTCAACAACATTGCCCACGTCTTCGATCTGCACCCGCTTGCGGTCGAGGACGCAATCCACGCGCATCAGCGCCCGAAGTTTGAACCGTATGGGGACATGGTATTTGTCGTCCTCAAACCAGCCCGGTATGTCGATGCCAACGAGGTCATCGAGGTTGGCCAGCTCATGGCGTTCGTCGGCAAAGACTTCATCGTCACCGTGCGCCACGGGGAGGTCGGCGACCTCACAGCACTCCGCAAGAAGTTGGAGGCCGATCCAGCATCGCTTGTATGGGGTCCTACGTCTGTCCTGTACGCGATAGCCGACACGGTGGTCGACGATTACGTTCCAGTGATCCGCGGTTTGAACACCGATATCGACGAGATCGAGCTGCAGGTGTTCAGCGCTCCACGGGCTGCGCATGCACAGCGCATCTTCAAGTTGAAACGCGAGGCGCTCGAGTTTCGCAGGGCCATCGATCCGCTCGAACGAACCATGGGCGACCTCGCCGCCAGCCCGTCGCCGCTGGACCCCCGGTCGGCCGAGTACTTCCGCGACGTGCACGATCATGTGCTGAGATCAGCCGATCAGCTCGGTTCGCTCGATGCGCTGCTGGACACCGTGCTGCACGCGAACGTTGCCCAGGTTGGCATGCGCCAGAACGAGGACATGCGCAAGATCTCGGCGTGGGTCGCAATCATTGCTGTGCCCACGATGATTGCGGGTATCTATGGCATGAACTTCGACACCATGCCAGAGCTGCGCTGGCGTTATGGCTATCCGTTGGTACTTGGCGTGATGGTGACCTTGTGCTTTTTGCTGTTCCGCAATTTCAAGCGGCGGCAGTGGCTGTAGCAAGCCCCGACAAAATGCGGCCTCACCCGACCGCCGCCGTGGCAAGACTGAGCCATGACCCACTCGCAATTGATCGAAGACCTGTGGCCACTGCTCGGCTTGCGGATAGCCGGGCCGGGCATCGAGCTGCGGATACCAGACGACGACGACCTCGCCGAACTGGTGTCATTGGCTGCGACCGGCGTCCACCCGCCTGAAACGATGCCGTTCGCCGTTCCGTGGACAGATCTGGCATCGCCAGAACTGGAAAGGCACGCCCTGCAGTACCACTGGCGCTGCCGTTCGGAATGCTCGCCCGACAAGTGGGATCTTGGGTTCGCCGTTGTGATCGACGGACGGATCGTCGGATCGCAGGGGCTGCACTCGATGAACTACCCCGTGTTGCGAACCGCAGAGACTGGGTCATGGCTCGGCAAGGAACATCAGGGCAAGCGAATCGGACGGCAGATGCGTGCCATGGTGGTGCGGTTTGCGTTCGACCACCTCGGCGCAGACGCGATAACCAGCGGGGCGTTCATGGACAACCCGGCGTCGCAGCATGTGTCTCTGGCAACAGGTTATGAGCCGAACGGGACGGCGGTGTTGCTGCGACGCGGTCAGGCTGCCCCCCAGCAGCGGTACTTGCTCACTCGTGAGCGTTGGTTGGAAACAGCTGCCCCGATGGACTTGCGCATCGATGGTCTTGCTGCGTGCAGCGAGCTGCTCGGGCTGAGCAGCAAGTAGCAGAGCAACAAGCTGAGGTTTTGCTGAGTCCCGAAGACCGTTCCTCAGATCGCGCTATCGCCACGTGGTCGCCTGTTCGGTACGTTGGTTACGTGACACTTGCCGAGTTGCTCGAGACCAGCCGAAGCAAGTTGGATCGCGTCAGCGTGCACCAGCTTGTTGAGCTGCTTGCTCGGGGCGAGGTTGTCGTATTGGACACTCGTACGCCGACAGACCGTTCGACCTACGG
>JAYSSK010000028.1:0-14745 GCA_043720595.1 Acidimicrobiia bacterium | reverse complement strand
TCGACGACTTCGATGCTTCCAGCGCCGGCCACCACGTGCGCCGCTGTCATGATGAGGTGAGCGCCCACCCAGACGCCTGTCCCTGTGGGGAGCACCGTTGGGCAACCGTTGGCCGCTACACCGACCATGGCGTCCTGCGCAGCGCCGACACTTCTCCCGTCGTCTCCAAAATGGTCTTCAGAACCACACCCAGCGACAACGGAGACAAGGGTGAGCACCAACGCGGGCAACCACGCCGGCCACGACCGGAATCCGCTGCGCGTGAGACCGTCTCGAGCGTGTTTCATGGTGGGCACATTTCTACGCCAGACTGAATGCCGAATCGCAGTAGTTCTTATGACACTATGTCTTGACAAACTTACTTGTGACGGCCAGCATTTCCTTCGCCAGTGCACTTGCCCGGAGCCCCTATGTTCACACCAGCCGACTACTCGTTAGACAGTGCTCAATCGCACTGGGCGGTCGAGGCTGGGCTGACCACCGGCGATTGGTATCGCACACCAGTTCCACGCAAGCGAATGAAGGAACTGATGCAGCGATCTGACGGTCCGGCTATCAGGGATACCGCTCTCTGGCTTGGTCTGTTGCTGGGGTCTGGCATCAGCGGCGTACTCATGTGGGGCTCGTGGTGGGCGTGGCCCTGTTTCGCGGTTTACGGCGTTCTCTACGGGTCTGCGTCAGATTCCCGTTGGCATGAATGCGGCCACGGCACAGCATTTCGCACAACGTGGATGAACCAGGCGGTGTACCAGATCGCGTGCTTCATGATCATCCGCAATCCAACGGTGTGGAGGTGGAGCCACACTCGCCATCACACAGACACCATCATTGTGGGACGCGACCCAGAGATCGTTGCTATGCGGCCGCCGGCGATTTGGAAGATCGCCCTCAACTTCTTGGGAGTGTTCGACACACCCAAGTCCGTTCGAGCAACCGTCAACCATTCCTTCGGCCGTTTCAGCACAGACGAAATTTCCTACGTGCCTGCAACCGAGGTCGGCGCAGCGAAAACAGTGGCGCGTGTGTGGCTGCTGATCTACGTCGCCACGATTGCCGCCGTGGTTCTCACAGGATCAGTCCTGCCGTTGATGTTGATCGGCCTGCCTCGCTTCTACGGCGCATGGCATCACCTCCTCACTGGCGTTACTCAACACGCTGCCCTCGCTGACAATGTGCTCGATCATCGGCTCAACACCCGCAGTATCAAACTCAACCCTGTCAGTCGGTTCATCTACTGGAACATGAACTACCACGTGGAGCATCACATGTTCCCAATGGTCCCGTTCCACAAGCTTCCGGAACTGCATCGGGAAATTGCAGCAGACCTTCCGCCCATCACCAACGGCCTTGTCGCCGCGTACCGGGAGATCTTGCCGGTCCTGTTTGCTCAGCGGCGGAACCCAAACCGATACATCCAGCGGGTGCTGCCGAATGCCGCGTGACCGGCAGTCCGCCTCGCCAACTGAATCAACAACTGAATCAACAACTGAATCAACAACGGCCCCAACAAGGAACTTCACCGACATGACGAATGACAACTGGGTCGACGCCTGCGGCTTCGACGACGTCGACACCGAAGACGTCATCGGCGTCCAGGTCGGCGGACGTCCGATCGCCATCTACAAGTCTCCCGAAAACGAGATCTTTGCAACAGACGGTCTGTGCACACACGAAAAGGTACGTCTCTGCGACGGTCTTGTCATGGACTACGTCATCGAATGCCCCAAGCACAACGGGCGCTTCGACTACCGCAGCGGTGCCGGCAAAGGTGCGCCCATTTGCGAAAATCTGCGTACTTACGATGTTCGGGTCGACGACGACCGCATCGTTGTCCGAATCGTAGACTGAGTCCAACCGGTGTCGCATGTTGTGATCGTGGGCGCTGGGCTCGCTGGTGTCAATACGGTCACGGGTCTTCGCGCGTCAGGCTTCGCCGGGAAGATCACACTCATCGGCGACGAGCCCGGTCAGCCCTACGACAGGCCCCCGCTGTCAAAACAGTATCTGCAAGACCCGGCGTTCGACGGAGTACGCCTGCTCAACGACCAGCAACGCGCCGAGGCCGACTTCACGTACCTTGAAAGCACAACCGTCACTTCGGTCGATGGCGACCACAACACGGTTTCACTCAGCACCGGTGATGCCCTGACATACAGCCATCTCGTCCTTGCCACTGGAGCAACTGCACGCGCGCTGACAATCCCGGGCGGGCACCACGCGTTGCTTCTCCGCACAGCCAGCGATGCGTTGCGCATTCGGCACGCCCTGAATTCGCCCGATGCCAGCACCGGCCAACCCCACACCAACCGTCACGTTGTCGTAGTTGGTGGAGGCTTCATTGGGCTGGAAGTTGCTGCAAGCGCGCGTGCCAATGGGGCCGAGGTGACGGTGCTCGAAGCCGGCCCACAGCTCCTCACGCGTGGCGTACCAAACGTGATCAGCCGCTATCTTCGCGAAGCGCACAAGCACCATGGCGTAACAGTTCGTGTCGGCGTCACCCTGGACCAGATCGACCAGCTGCCAAACGCGTTGTTTGCGCTCCACGTGCGAGGCGAAACGCCACTTGAAGCAGACGTCGTGGTGGCAGGTGTCGGAGCCATTCCCAACGTGGAGTTGGCAAATGCTGCTGGTTTGAGCGTGAGCAACGGCATCGTTGTCGGACGAGATTTTCGCACCTCGAACCCGAACATCTTCGCCATCGGTGACTGCGCCTCGTTCGATCATCAGCTCTACGGGCGTCTCCGCCTCGAAGTCTGGCGCAGCGCAGTGGACCATGCGCTCGCGGTCAGCCGTGTGATCTGCGGACTGCCACCGGACCCGATGACCGTTCCGTGGTTCTGGAGTGACCAGTACGACCTCGGGCTGCAAGTCAGTGGCATCCCAGACCACGCAACAACGTCGGTGGTGCGTCATCGGGCAGACGGCGCAATCGTGTGGTTCGGCCTGGACGATAAGGGCCGGCTCATCAGCGCTGCCGCCGTCGGCTCCGGGACCCAGATCGCGAGAGACATCAGGGTCTCCGAACGGCTCATCGCTGCCGGGGCCTGCCCCGACCCCACGGACCTCGCAGACGCAGACGTTGAGCTGCGGCTCCTCGTCAAACGAATGCTCGCACCCACAGGAGCCAAGCCATGACCATGAACCGATCCAGGCGCAGCGTCGCCGAACTGCGAGCGTTGCGGGGCCGCCAGCAGCTCTCGATGATCCACATCGAATCACTCGAAGAAGCAAAAGCAGCAGCAGCTGCTGGCATCGATCTGCTCTCCATCGAGCAACCCATCTGGAACGCTGAAATGCGCGAAGCGGCTGGCGATTGCTTCGTGTTCGTCGGCCTGCTCTATGGGCAGCTAGTCACCACCGATGACTACCTCCGCGCTGCCCACCACGGGATCCTGCTCGGTGGCGATGCCGTCTACTGCGCTGCAGGTCTTCGCACCGTCGAGGCCTTGGCTCACGAAGGAATCCCGGTCTGCGGCCACACCGGATTGGTGCCGTCGAAACGCACATGGACCGGAGGATTCAAGGCTGTCGGCAAGACTGCAGCGTCAGCACAGTTCGTTTACCAGCAGGTGAAGGACCTTGAATCAGCTGGCGCGTTCGCAGCCGAGATCGAGGTGGTGCCCGAGCGAGTGGCGACCGCCATCCACGAACGAACGTCGATGGTGCTGTTGTCCATGGGGGCCGGCGCCGGCTGCGATGCCCAGTACCTGTTCTCGTCCGACATCCTCGGATACACCGACGGTCACGTGCCGCGCCACGCCAAGCGCTACCGTGACTTCTCGTCCGAGATGGCACGTCTGCAGACCGAGCGCACCGCTGCGTTCATCGAGTTTGCCGACGACGTCTCTGGCGGTTCGTACCCCCAACCCAGCCACGTGCTTGCCGTCGACGACGCCGAGTATGCGGCGTTCCTGTCCGGCCTGGAGGCCTGAAATCATGACCAGTCCACTTCGCATCGCCGTGCTCGGCGTCGGACGAATCGGCAAGCTGCACGCCGACCTCATCACCAACAGCGTTCCCGACGCAACCGTTGCGATGGTGCAAGACATGCATGCGCCGAGCGCAGCCGCAACCGGCGAGGCGCTCGGTGTTCCATTCACTACCGACCTCGACGCCGTTCTCGGTTCAGCCGATGTCGACGCCGTTGCTATCTGTTCCAACACCCCTGCCCACGTACCGATGCTCGAATCAGCCGCCGCTGCCGGTAAGGCGATCTTCTGTGAGAAGCCCGTATCGTTGGACCTAGCGCTGGTCGACCGGGCACTGGCCATCGTCGCCAAGGCCGGAGTGCCGCTACACATCGGCTTCAACCGTCGCTTCGACCCCGCGCACCGTTCTGTTCGTCAGGCAGTGCTCGATGGATTAGTGGGCGACGTAGAAATGGTCCGCATCAGCAGCCGTGACCCTGCACCACCTCCCATCGACTACATCAAGTCCTCGGGTGGACTATTTCTCGACATGACCATCCACGACTTCGACATGGCGCGGTTCATCACAGGGTCCGAGGTCGTCGAAGTGTCAGCACACGCTGCTGTCCTGGTTGACCCTGCAATTGGCCAGGCCGGCGATATCGACACAGCCGTCGTCGTGCTGCGCCACGAGAACGGTGCAATCACCACCATCGACAACACGCGCCGTGCTGTCTACGGCTACGACCAACGCGTCGAAGTGCACGGCTCAACGGGCATGGCACAGTCCGACAACCCGCTCACCTACACGGGTCGCGTCCACACAGCTACTGGGACAGTATCGCCCACCATCCCGTACTTCTTCCTCGAGCGGTACGTGCCCGCGTACGTCAACCAATGGAAGTCGTTCGTGGCTGCAGTACGCAACGGGACGCCAACCGAAATCACGGCTGCCGACGGCCGTGCGCCGCTTGTCATCGGTCTTGCCGCGTTGCGTTCGGTCGCCGAGCGCCGCACCATCGCCACCGCAGACATCACCGTCTGACCCTGCTGACACGTTACGTACACCCCGAAGCGGAACAACCGATACGAAGCCGGGCGGCATGAAGTATCGCCCGTTGGCAGCACCGGTTGGTCCGTCTCGGAGATCGCATTCGGCGCGTGGCTAGCGAACCCGCAGTGAGCTGTGATCCCGCCAGCCCACCTGAAGGGTTTCTGCCAGCTAAATGTCCTGGAGTTCGAAGTCCGCTGCGTCAAGTGGTGCAACAGCCCTGAGAAGGTCAACAGATCGGCGTACGCCTTCGACACGCCCCAGATTGACGTCTTCATGCTCAATGGACATCCACCCGTCGTAACCGGCCATACGGAGGCGGTAGCAGAACTCACGCCACCAACCCTCGCCGTGGCCGTATCCAAGCGTGACGTACCACCACGATCGATCCGCGAGCGACATCAGGGACCCGTTCTCCAATCTGGTGGTCGTCGCTGCCTTAGCCGAGTTGATGTACGTGTCTTTGGCATGCACGTGGTAGGTGGCGGCTCCCAGCATGTCGGCGGCGACCAGCGGGTCACCCCCCATCCACATCATGTGGCTCGGGTCAAAGTTCGCCCCGACAACGGGGCCGATCTCGTTGCGCAATCGCAGCAGCGTCGGCGGGTTGAAAACGAGCTGGTTGCCGTGGAGCTCGATGGCGATGCGCGGCACCCCGTTCGACTCCGCATGCTTCGCTAGCGCTGCCCAGTACGGGATCAGCTGCTCCTCCCATTGCCATTTCAATATCGACTGCGTCTCCGGTGGCCAGGACGACACAACCCAGTTCGGCATGGTGTCTCCGGGTGCACCTGCCGGCAACCCGGACATGCAAACAACCGTGGGAACACCGAGCATTCCTGCGAGAGCAACGGTGTCGTAGAGCACCTTCGACTGGCGCTCCCCGTCGGTCGGGTGCAACTGGTTCCCGTTCGCGTTCAGCGCAAAGAGCTCCAGCCCTCTGGATGCCACGGATCTCAACAGCCGGTCACGTGCTCCCGAGTCCCCAAGGAGCGTTGCCAAGTCGCAATGCGGCGAAGAGGACCAATTGCCGGTGTTCAACTCGATGCCCGTAATACCGAACGACGCGGCGGTGTCCAGCATCTCCTCGAAGCCCAGGTGGGCGAGGGAGTCGGTGACCATACCGATCTTCATGCGACGAGATCACGTTCGACGTCTGCGACGTTTGCCGCACGGCCCGTCGTCAACGAAACATACGCGGCCTCCGCCAGAAGCAGCGCGCGATAACCATCCACCGCATTTGGACGCGGCGCTTCCGTTCCCTCCAACACGCGGACAAAATGCGCCCACTCCGCTGCGTACGATTCTGCGTAGCGGTCTGTGAAGAAGAACTTGGGGGTGGATCGCTCCACCATGGAGCCGCTCTCGTGCACGAACATGTTCTTCGGCACGTTCTCGGTTCGGAGCGTCCCAGTTGCGCCGTGAATTTCGACACGCTGGTCGTAGCCCGAACTTGCCCGCCGGCTGTTGGTGATGACTGCAATCCGTCCGCTTGCACACTGCAGCGTGACACACGCCGTGTCGATGTCGCCGATGGCAGCGATGTCGGGGCTCACCAAGCTCGAGGCGGTAGCGCTGACCGTTACGGGCTCTTCACCTAGCAAGAAGCGGCACATGTCGAAGTCATGGATGGTCATGTCACGAAACATCCCGCCCGATACCTTGAGGTACTCGATCGGCAAGCCACCTTCTGGGTCCTTGGAAGTCACATTGACGATCTCTATTGGGCCGACCGCACCACTTGCTGCTCGGCGCTGCACCTCTGCCACGCCTGGGTCGAAACGACGATTGAATGCGATGAGGACCGGCTTGTCGGACGCTTCGACAACCTTCAGCGTCTCGGCAACCCGCGTGATGGACAGATCCACCGGCTTTTCGCAGAACACTGCCTTGCCTGCCTGCAAACCCTTCACGATGAGATCAGCGTGCGTACTGGTTGCAGAGGCCACAATAATCGCGTCGATAGAGGGGTCGCCAAGCGCGGTTCCTTCGTCGGCGTACGTTGCCCCGTGTCGGTCAGCCAGTTCACGCGCTGGCCCTTCCATCGGGTCCACCACATAGGCGAGAGTGCTCTGCGGATGATCCTTGATGTTGCGGGCATGGACGTTGCCAATCCGGCCGGCGCCGAACATGGCAATACGAAAACTGGTGTTCATGTTTCCTCAGAGGGGATGTGGGATGTGCGGCACGACACGATGTACGTACACAGACGGATTGTGTAACTGCGCCCGAAGCGTTGGAATGAGCTCCGAGCGATACACCTCAACGGTGCTGCTGTAGGCCGGAGGGCAGTCGTTCTTGATTTCCTCATGCAGCGCCTTCAGCGAATGGAACGGAACCATGGGGTACATGTGGTGTTCAAGGTGATAGTTCATGTTCCAGTACAGAAACCGGAACACAGGGTTCATGTAAATGGTGCGGGTGTTGAGTCGAAAATCGGTGACGTCCTCCGCAAGGCCGACGTGCTGAGTGAGCGCCACGTATGCCATGAACCATGCGCCGTACATGCTGGGTCCGATGCTGAGCAGCACCGGAAGCCATGACCTCGTTGCGATCGCCATGGCGACTGTTGCGAGGTGAACTGCAAGAAGCACACGAGATTGGGTGACAACCTTTGGCCACTCCGACTCTGGGATGATCTGCTGTTCGTCTGCCGCTATCCGACCAGTCAGTGCGTGCTTCAGCATCGCGGTGACCTGAAGCGGAACCCAAGGAACAGCGAAGAAGATGCTCACAAGGTGCAGCCGACTCGGAGGACGCTTTTCTACGATCTCGCGATCGCGGCCAACAATGACGGTGTCGGTGTGGTGACGGGTGTGGTCCCAGCGGCGCACCAACGGTTCACGCATCGTCATGAAACAACCAAGTTGGAAAACGACATCGTTCAACCATCTGGTCTTGAAGGCTGTTCCGTGTCCTGCTTCGTGGCATCGAGCGTCGCCGCCCGAGCCCCAGAGCGTGCCGTAGGCGAAGAAGACGGGCAACGACCACCAGGACATCCACGTGAGCACCCCAGCGACACCGGTGCCGATGATGAGCGACAGCCAGAGCAGCGTGTGTCGAATTGCTGGACCGTCGCTGCGTTGCATCAATTGCTTGAGACGCTTACGGTCGACTGGCGTGCGGTACCAGGGCGCATTAGCCAGGCCTCGTTCGGCGGCTTGCAATCCGTCGGGACCGAGCAGGCTGTAATCGCGTTGTGACATGGGAACGTGCTTAGGCCAGACCCGCTTGTTGGCGATACCCGGCGACGCCATCAGCCCCGCCGACAACCGCTGCTGTGAGCTCGGCAACGGTGGTCTGCTCGCGTTTGACGTCGAGAATGGTACGGCCATGGTTCAGCACGATATGGCGGTCACACACCTGAAACGCGTGGTGCAGGTTGTGCGTCACAAGGACAGAGCTGATCCCTTCGCCCTTCAACGCAACGAGGTAGTTGAGTAACGCATCGGTTGCGCGAACGGCGAGCGCGCTGGTGGGCTCGTCCAAGATGAGAAGCGATCGCTTGAAGTGCACAGCACGGGCAATAGCAACTGCCTGAGCTTGGCCGCCGGATAGCGACGACACCAACTGCTTGGCGCTGCGAATGCCTTCGATGCTCACAACGGTGTCGAGGATCTGCGTGGTAATGGCGTCCATCTGCTTCAGCTTCAGAAAGCCAAAGCGGTTGGCCACCTCGCGACCGGCAAAAATGTTTCGCGTGATGCTCATCGTGGGCACCAGGGCCGAGTCCTGGAAGATGGTCTCGAGTCCGCGACGCTCTGTCTCGGGCCGGGTGACCTTTCCAAGTTCTTCGCCTTCCCAGAAGTATTTGCCGCTGGACATCGGCACAACCCCGGACATGATTTTCACGAGCGTTGATTTCCCTGCGCCGTTGTCTCCCAAAAGCCCGATGACCTCGCCGCGATTGATCGAAAGACTTACATTGTCGAGGACCGTGGTGAGGCCGTAGCGCTTGGAGACATTGTCGAGTCGCATAAGCGGCGTGTGCGAGTTAGATCGGGAGGTGTCAGCGATCGTCATTTTGCTCGTCCTTCCATGAATTTGTTCACGACTGCGGCGACGACGATGGTGAGACCGACGAAAAGTCGAGGGTAAAAGTCGTCGGCCTTTCCAAGGATGAGGGCGTCTTCCACTGTTCGAATGAACGCTGCCCCGATGATCATGCCGAACACGGTCCCTCGTCCTCCGGTGAGGGAACATCCGCCAACGACGGCGGCGGCAATGGCGAACAGCGTGTAGTCACCTGTCGTACCGGGTTGCATATTTCCGGTTCGACCAACAACAAGGACAGCGGCAACGCCGGTCAATGCTCCGAACAACGCGAACGTTGCGAGCTTGACCAGCCGCGGCCGAATGGACACAGCTGTTGCGGCGGCCTGATTTCCGCCGACGGCATAGATGTGGTTACCCCATTTGTGCCGGTGAAGCACGAACCACATGATCACTCCGACACCCACCATCCAGATCAGCTGCGACCTGAACCGCCCATGATCGCCAGCAGCGACGTCAATGAACGTCTTGTTCTTCAGCTTGTCCAGCCGTGCGGGGTTCTTGCCGTTGATCCACATGCTGGCGCCGATCCAGAACAGCGACATACCCAGCGTTGCAATGAACGACGGAATGCCGGTCACGATGACGATCAGCCCGTTCAGCAGGGCAATCCCCATCGCACACAGGACCGCGACGAGAAAGGCCAGCAGCCACGAATGCCCGTTGGCCACTTTGATGAAGACAATTGCCGACAGACCCAGGGACGCACCGACAGACAGGTCGAACTCTCCAGCGATCATCAGAAACCCGGCACCAATTGCCAGGATCGCAAGAACAGGAATGCTCTGCGACAACACGCCAGAGGTATTGCTTGGTGCGAGAAACGGAAACCCTCTCGAGTCCCGGAAGTACATCGCCACAAAGGCGACCATCATCACGAGGTAGATCAGGCTGATTTCGACTGCGCCGCGTCCGCGCATGTAACGGAAGTTCTCGCGGAGCCGTCCAGACGCCGTGGTCGGCACGTTGTCGGCCAAGGACCGCCGTTGCGGCTTGCGCTCTTCCATATCGAGGACACTTGAGGTCGCTACGGACGTTGAGTGTGGTTGGTCAGTCGTCATTGCATTGTCACCAGAACTGAAGGAAGCGAATCGCGGACGGGAAAGGGAACAGGCCGACCGTATGTGCGGCCGGCCTGCACTTCAAACTGTGGGGTGAGTCAACAAGCAGTTCAGCTGGCGACTACCAGCGAACTCCCTGCAGTGCCTTGTCTTCGAGCGAACCGACGTTGGTCTTGTCGATCAATGCGTTACCGCCCGAGTTGATATTTGCCGGCGACAGCGCGAAGTCCAGGAACAGGCCGGCTTGCATGACGGTCTGGAAGCCCTGGATGTAGCCCTGCTGGTCAGCGGTCGCCAAGATGCGGCCGGACTTGATGCCTTCGATGACAGCAGGTGAAGTGTCGAAGCCGATGATCGGGGCCTTCAGACCGGCAGCATCTTCAGCTGCAACCAGGTTGCGGTGAGGGGTACCGCCCAGTGGCACGGCAACCTTCACGTCTGGGTTGGCGGTGAGCCATGTGGTAAGTGCGTCGAGTGCGCCTGCATCGTCGCCACCAGTGCGGAGGTACTCGCACTTCACGCCAACGGTCTTGAGAACCGACTCGACGCCGCCGCCACGCTGGATTGCGTATTGCTGGTCAGGCTCTTCTGCGGGGCAGAGCACCTTGTCTCCGGCCTTCAGTGGAACTTCTTTCAGCAGACGCGTGCCGATGATGGCGCCGACGTCGAAGAAGTTCTGTGCAACGACTGCCTTCACACAATCCTTCGCTTCGCCTGCCGGCGGAACGTTGAATGCGAAGATGGCGATGCCAGCCTTGTGAGCTTCACATGCAGCACCTTCCCACGCAGGATCGTTGAACGGGATGAACATGGCAGCTGGCTTATTGGCGATGGCAGCGCTGATGAGGTCGGTCATTGCGGCCGGGTCAGTGCCGTCGGTGGTCTGGTGGGTCAGCTTGAAATTGTTCAACTGAGCCGCATCCTGGGCTCCTGTCAGCATCTGGTTCCAGAAGGCGTCGCTTGCAGGGTTGTAGTAGGTGAGGAAGTACACGTCGCGGTTCGTTGAACGCGAACCAAGACCGCTCTTCAGACCGGCGCTGGCCACGGCTTCAACCGTGTCGGTAGCTTCCGTCGCAGGAGCCTCGCTCGCAGGTGCCTCGGTTGCCTCCGTCGCAGGTGCCTCGGAGGCAGGAGCTGCGGTTTCGGTGGCCACGGTGGCGTCGGCTGCTGGGTTGGCGTCGCTGCTGCACGCGGACAGCGACAACGCGCCAATTGCGGTTACAAGCAGCACGCGGCTGGTTAGTGAGAGACGGGACATACGCATTGAGTCTTTTCCTCCTGTAGTTCGAGGCCCCCCATGAGGTCCCGATGCTGGTGCCTCGATCGTTCGAGTTTCGTAGGCAACAGTTGCTGATCGTGCCAGATTGTTTGGGCTGATGTCAAAATGTCAGGACAAATTTTTTTGTGAACGCAATTGACCCTCGGGTCCATCTCGGCCGCGTACGCTGACAAGGTGAAGCCCAAGACACTGGCAAAACCGCGCAGCGTCGCCATTGTGGGGTCCGGCGACTGTGGCACTCGGGTTGCACTTGGCCTGCGCGAGCACGGCTTCGACGGAGCAATCACGCTGATCGGCGATGAAGCAGGCGACCCCTACGAGCGGCCGACTCTGTCCAAAGCTGTACTCAGCCAGGGAGCCGAGCCCCCGCCCATCACGACGGCTAGGCGTCTCGATGCGTTGCGAATCTCGCGCCAAAGTGGCCAGCCGGCCATGACGCTTGATCCGGAAGAGCGGTCGGTCACCCTCGCCGACGGAAGCACTATTGCGGCGGATCGTCTCGTGCTCGCTACCGGGTCACGTGCCCGCCGGCCGCCCATCGGGGTCGACTCCGTTCACACTCTCCGCTCGCTTGCCGACGCCGAATACCTTCATGGAGCATTGGTTGCAGGCGCACGGATCGTTGTCATCGGAGGGGGTTTCGTTGGCCTGGAAGTCGCAGCTGCGGCAATCGAACGCCGCTGCTCTGTCACCGTGGTCGAGTTCGCACACCGCCTGATGACCCGCGTGGTCCCGTTGCGTGTCTCCGCTGCCCTGCGGGCTTCGCACGAAGCTGCCGGGGTATCGGTGCGGACCGGGGTCGCAATCGAGTCGATCGACGGGCTGCGGCCACATGCCAGGGTCGCGTCGAAAGACTTGTCCCGTTCCTCGACCGGCCTCCCGCCCGTGCACGTCACCCTGTCCGACGGGTCACGGCTGGACGTAGACCTTGTGGTCGCCGGTCTCGGAGCAATCCCGAACACGGACCTCGCAGCAACCGGCGGCCTCACCTTGGACAACGGGATTGCGGTTGACTCCGAACTGCAGACCTCGGCGGCCGGCATCTACGCGGGTGGCGACTGCTGCTCCTTTCCTCACCCGCTCTCGGCGGGCCGCAGAGTTCGGTTGGAAGCGTGGCGCAACGCGATTGACCAGGCCGACACGATTGCTCGCAACATCGTGGGCCAGGGCGTTGTCTACGACCGAGTGCCATGGTTCTGGTCAGACCAGTTCGATGTGCAGTTGCAAGTTGCCGGTCTGCACGAGGAGGCTGATTCTGAGGTGCTCCGAATGCTCGACGACGGCACGGAAATCTGGTTCGGTCTCGATACAACAGGCCGAGTGGTGTCCGCCAGCGGCTTTAGCCGCGGCACCGGCCTGGGTCGAACCATCGCGTTGGCAGAACGAATCATTGCGGCGCGGTTGGCTCCAGACGCTGCGCTGCTGGCTGACGCTTCGGTAGACCTGCGAGCGGTGCTCAGGCTTTCCGCTGCTGCCGGCTGATCCGCAGCAGCGGGCAACCCCTGGTCAGGCTTCGATGACCGTGAGGTCCAGCGAGTATGCCGACGCATCACAGATCATTTCGCCTGTGTCGACCTTGTTTCCCTGCCGATCTTGCATACAGGTTCGCATCGCCAGCACTGCCGCTCCGACCGGGAGCCCAAGCAACGCTGAATCGACCGGTGAGGCGTTCCGTGCACCAACCTGCTGGGTGGCGTAGTGAGGAAAGCAACCTTTTGAACGCAAGTACGCATATAACCCACCTTTGATCAGCCAATCGACCGTCAGGCCACTCACGAACGTAGGGACGACCCAATTGCGGATAATCGCAAGGCGCTTTCCGTCGATCGTGCGGCATCGTTCAAGGTACAGCACGGTCGCTCCGCGTGGAAGCCCGAGTTGATCCGTGATGCGCGCATCGCCGGCGACGAGTTCCATGGCAAGAACGGCACTCCCGGGAGACCGACCAGCCTTCTGGAGCTCGTCAAACAGGCTTGACACGCGTGTGGTGGGACGGATTGCGTCGTTGACGACTTGTGTCCCCACACCACGCTGGCGCACCAGCAAACCCTGGTCGACCAGTTCCTGGATGGCGCGGCGAACGGTTGGTCGTGAAACCTGCCACTCCTCGGAAAGTTCGACCTCGTTGCCGAGGAACCCTCCGCGCTCGATGCGACCTTCTTTGATCGCACGTTCCAACTCTCGTGCCACCTGGTAATACAGGGGCACCGGACCTGAGTGGTCGAGCTCGATCGAATAGTTGCTACGGGGCCGGGCAGTCATGGAAGCGGTGGCTCGCCGTCCGCTACGGACGTGGCGTCTCCTCAGCCGATGGGATTGGCGGGTCGCCTGCTCCCTGTACTGACTGGTCCACGTCGATCAGGTTACCTGTCAGAAGGCCGGACTCTTCGGACAGACAGAACACGATTGCGTTGGCCACCTCCCACGGCTTGACCAATCGACCCATTGGCCGCTGAGCTTCAGCGAGTTGCAGCCAATTCTTCGGAGAACCGTCGCCATCGACCTGGGTGCGGTGCTCGGACTCTGTATCCATCCATCCAGGGTTGACCTGGTTCACGCGCACGTTGCTTCGCATCAACGCGAACGCAAGGTTCTTGGTCATCGTGGCCAGCGCTCCCTTGGAGATCGAATAGGCGGACAACTTGGTCTGCCCACCATGGCCAGAAGTGGAACCCACGTTGACGATGGAGCCATTGGCACCCGTGTCGAGCATGAGGCGCGCCGCTGCCTGGATAAAGAAGTACGGCACCGTGACGTTGAGGTGCATCATGGCCTGGAAGTGCTCCACAGTGTCGTCCCAGAGCGTGGCACGGGTAGTGCTGGCCGCGACGTTCACAAGGCCGTTGACGGTCCCGAAGCGTTCAGCGCACGCGGCGACAACCTGCGCCGGAGCACCTTCGGCGTTTGCATCGATCTCGATGAAGATACTGGGCGTGCCACCGGCGCTGAGTTCAGCAGCAAGTGCGTTGCCGCGACCTGCCGAACGACCCGCAAGGACCAGACCAGTTGAGCCTTTGGCAGCGAGTGCTCGGGCTACGGCCTCGCCCAAACCCTGCGTGCCGCCGTTGATAATGGTGATGCCTGACATGTGCTGTACCTCGGTTGTAAACAGTGGTGTCGGTGAATACGAAATTGGCCGACCATTCGTCCAAGCTAGATGTTCGCAAGGTTCATGGCCGGGCCGGGAGACCATCCGGACCCGGCCATGCCCTTTTGAGTGACGCGCCACCGGAGGGGAACCGGCGCGACGCGCGTCAGAAATGTCCCTCCCTACCGCCCGGGCAGCACGCGGCCCAGGGCGTAGGTCGGGTCGATCACTTGGCGGCGGACCGCTGGAAGGAGTTCTCGCCACGCAGCGATAAGTCCTGGCGACGGGGCGACACACTGGTCACG
>JAYSSK010000027.1:0-2167 GCA_043720595.1 Acidimicrobiia bacterium | reverse complement strand
TCAGATGCTGTGTGAGCATCTTTCGACGAACAACGCCCACCATCGCTCAACAGAGCAGCCGCGGACTCGGAGCGTCCTTCAGCAGCGAGTTGTCTGGTGCGGCGACTGACCCGGACCTCAGCTGCCGCGCACCAACTCCTGACCCGACCCAACTGAGACACGAACCCGGCCAGTTGATCGCGGTCCATCACATCAGGATCACCAACCAACAACGAATCGAGTGTGTTGCGGACTCCGTTGTCATCCATTGCGACCTCCCCAAGATTGCTTCGTTGACAGCAACCATATCGCCGATCATCACCGTAGGCAACGTATGTACGAAATGATTATACAAACTTTTCGTTTATGAATGGGCCGCAGCGTGCGCAAGATGCGGCGATTCAGTATGTCCCGCGTCGTAACAAACGAATGAGGCACCTCGTAGACACAGACCGTCGGGCCAACCCGCCACACTCGCAGTCATCACCGCCCCTGGATTACGGCTACACCCGACCAGACGGCATCGCCGTCATTCCAATCGAGCTGCTCGGAACATAACTGTCCGTGGCCACCAGAACCTGCCCACTGGCGGCCAACAGATCCTCCGTATTGCTGGACGCTCAGCGTCGTGGATTCCGACGCCCGTGGCATCGAGCTGCCTGTAAGCGCACGGTGAGGTCAATCGAGCAGCGAGATGTATCGAAGGTGAGCTCAACCGTCGGTGCCAATCTCAAATGTGGCGTCCAGCTCCTCTGCCTTACGCGCGTAGTGCTCTGCGATGTTGGGTTCATGGGCGAAGCGCTGTGCGAGCTTTCTCGCAGCGATCGCGCTTATCGATAGCCGTGGTGGCCGAAACGCCGCCTCGAGAAACTTGTACGCCTCAGCGGGGTCAACCACTTCCATGCCGTACCGCAGAGCGGCGAGCGACGCGGTGAAGTGATCGCCGTTCTGAAATGCGAACAAGAGCTCGTCGCGCCACTCGTCGTCGTCATCGGTCTCAGCACCGACTACGCACGCGGCGCGCGCCTGAACCGCTAGGTCGTCCGCTTGCAGTCGAGCCTGGCGCGCATAACGCAACCGCTGATCCGCCTCATCAAGCCGTTCTGCGAGCTCCACCGCTGCCCGGCTAGCGACAGAGTCGTTTGGCGCTGTAGCAAGCGATGAGAGCGCGTCCTCGGTGACCTCGCCGAAATTCAGCAGCTTGAACAGCTCGACCTCCGCTGCCAGTTCTCCCCCACGCCATTCAACGCCTCACCCACCGATGCGCGCATAGCTGTGGTCGTGTCGGGATGAACGTCGAGCACCCACGCCAGGCAAAGCGCCGCGTCGCTCTGATCGTTTGCGACGCACGCTCTCACCACCTTGCCGAGGTCGCTGATCGTGTGTGGCACCGCAGCGCCAGCCAGCCGTGCCACGTCAATGAGTTCGGCGATCACCGGGACGACGGGTTCGTCGCCTGCGATCTGAGCACTCTCGCGCAGATTGCACGCAGCACACAGTACTTGCACGTTGTCGAGATCGTTCGAGCCGCCCTTGCTCCATGGAAAGATGTGATCAATGTGTAACGGCCCGTCGATGGCACCGCACTGACGACAACAGTTGCCGTCGCGGCCGCGGACGGCACGCTTGGTTTCCAGCGGGACGTACCGCCTCCGCGGCGGCGCCAATACGTCGAGCTCGTTGTCGATCGATTGGCGGACGACCAATGCCGGGCGTCCAGGTTTGGGCAGACCGAACTGGCGGGCGAGCTGAGCTTCGATGCGACGAAATCCGTTTCGTCCGAGCTGCTCGCCTCGGGGGCACTGGCCATCCTCAGTGTGACGATCGCTGAGAGCTGGAACGCTGCTCAGCCGCTGTTATACGGGTGATGATTGCCGAAGCTGGGTAGCGCCTTCGCCGCTTCGTCACTCGGCGTTGCCAAGGTAGGGACCGATCAGCTGGCCCGCAACGTCGAGCGTGAATCCTCGCCGCCATTCACAACATAGCGCGAGGGAGGGGGCTTGCCGCAAGCGACCCAAACGTGCTGATACTGACTCGTTCGGTGAACCGATCACGGCCAAAACCAAGGAGCCAGGAGTTGTGGAATGGGTGCGTTGTCTTCGGCAGATGGGTCGACCGGGAGTGCAGAACCGGTCGAGGAGTTGGCGGCGAGGGTGCGGGCGACCGGCGCTGGGGCGCGGTCGCTCTG
>JAYSSK010000026.1:0-5285 GCA_043720595.1 Acidimicrobiia bacterium | reverse complement strand
TTCTCGTACATCCACAGCGAGAGTGCCAGCATCACCATCTTGCTGATGACCGTCTTGACCAGCAGAAACGTTCCCGCCGAGACAACCGATGTTGTGGTGGAAGCAAAGTCGACGTTGCGGCGTTTCCACAGTTGGCGGGCGACCTCCGTCACGAACGCAATGACCAGCGTGACGGCGAAGACGGTAACGGCGTGCATCCGGTACCACTGGATGGTCGCCGCCGCGAGTTCTGGCACCACATCCGATGTCATGCGGGAGTTGATTCCCGACGAAAGCCGTGCACTGAGGTCGGGGTTGAGGTGGGCGCTGATCTGGGAGCTGCGGTTTGACGGACGGCCGATGATCTCGTGGAACATGGGTCAAGCGTGCGGTTTGAGCCCGCCCTGGCTCTGCCCGGCGAACCCCCCATAGTTCTTTGGGGAAATCTTGGAGCCAGCGGTGCGCACCATTCGAGACGTGCGCACCATTCGAATTGCTCTGTTCGCCACGTGCCCGCTTGGACGCATTGACGCCCTGGATTGGCATCGCGACGAGAAAGCTACTGACCCGGGCGGAAGTTGCTACGGGCAGCGGATGTCTGCACCGGTAACTGGCGAACGGGGTTCGGCCCCCGTTTCAGGTGTCCCGAGGCCCTTCCAGGTGTCGGTCGCGAAGTTTTGGGTGGCGTAGCTCGTGCCGCCAGCAGCGCAGACAACGCCTGCGCCCATGGCCGTGACCTCCGGCGACAGGATGTTGTTGCGGTGTCCGGTGGAACGCATCCACCCGTCGTGCAGGTGGGCCGAGCCCATCACGCCACCAATGGCATAGATGTTCTCCCAGCAGCACTTCGACGGTACGGCAAACGCCGACTCCGAGCCCTTCGGTCGGTGCGAGAAATTTTGGGTTGCCGCCATGGTCTCTGACCAGTTGCGCGCCATTGATGCAAGACCTGGGTCCCACCGAAGCGGTGCGATGCCGCGGACGGCTCGTTCGGCATTGACTCGTTCGAGCAGCTGTTGCGCCATTGCCGCTTCGGCAGCCGCACGCTGCTGACCGATAGATGCCGATGGGTCGACGGGAGGCTGGACCGGAGCTGGGGCCGGTGTTGGGGCTGGAACTGCTGCCGGTGCCGCGACGGTGGTTGGCCTACGACGGGTCCGCTTCTTCTGCGCTGCTGAACCCGGGGAGGTCAATCCGACGAGCAGAGCAAGCGTTGCGGCGGTGATCGCCGTGCCTGCTGTTGCCATTCGAGATTGGGTATGAAAACGCATGCAGGGCATCATCTGGATCACACTGCGTGAACGCAAGCACGTGAGGACACGTGATGAGGTGAGGGGGTACGGCAGAGTTCGTAGTGTTTCCGTACCGTTCCGGGTTCGCGACACGATCGCGACACGCCACGCTGGGTGAACGGCGTTCATGGCCTCAGCTGAGCGGAAGTTCAGTTCCGAGACCGCTTGCAGGTTGGCCCACCTCCTGGTTCGACATGCATGGGTGCGGACTCCCAGAGGTTCTCGACCGGAACGACGGTGAAGCCACGTATCAGGTGAAGTAGCTGCTGAGGTGGCCCGGCCAAAGCGTCAGGACCGATTCGCCTCAGCCATCTGTTCGGCCAGTGCGAGTTCAAGCGGCGTGCCGTCTCGGAGGTCGGCGATCACACCGTCGATATCTTCTGCTGACCGGTTCTGCGAGAGCTTCGCCTTGCCCTCGATGCTGGAAACAACGATCTCGATTCCGACGATGGCGCGCAACAGTGCTTCGATGTACTCAGCCGGGGCGTCGTCGATCGTCCATTCCGTCCCTGTGACGGGTTTGGTGGCACGGTCGTTGGCATGGATCGCTTCGTGCTTTGTGGTGAGACGATCCACCAGGGACCGCGTCCAGACGGGGTCGTCGTGCACCACGAAGGTCCCGCGCACCTGCACGCTGATGTAGTTCCACGTCGGAACGACCTTGCCTGTCTCGCGTTTAGTGGCGTACGCCGTTGGGCTGATGTAGGCGCTGGTCTGCTGGAACAGAACCAGAGCCTCTGATCCTGCGATGGTATCGACCCATTGCCGATTTGCCCGGGCCAGGTGACCGTGCAACGAACCCTCCAACGGACCCTGCAACGCACCTTGCAACGGACCTTGCAACGGACCTTGCAACGGAGCGACGCCCCGGTCCGCCGGCACGTACAGGAGTGGCAGCGTCGACGCAGCCATTCCCACAGCCGTCATCGTGACCATTTGGCCATCTCCCACACGGCGAATCACCCCAAGCGCCGCGTCCTCATCGATTGCAAAGTGCTTCGGCACGTACATTCCACGCCCCCTTTCACGCTCCGTCGGATCGTTTCGACCAACGACGCCGCAGCCCATCGAGCTTAAATGCTGCGGCGCACACCTCGGTGGCCGATGCGTTATCGCGAGTGGACGCGCCTACAAAATGGAAACCCAAACGGTATTGGCGTACGGGTGCGTCGTTTGAAGATGGACGCTCGACACGGTTTGGCGGCCTGGCTCGCGCTTGACACCGAAATTTCCTTGCTCGTGCTGCCCCTCAGTGCTTGGTTGGCGGAATACCGTCTGCCCCACCTCGCCTCGCACCCAGAAGCAACAATCCGCCGATCGTGTCGCCCGCACACCTCAGATCAGAACCCTTCCAAACCGAACACTCAACGCTGGAGCCATGGCCGAACGGTATGTCATCGGATGCAAAACGGACGCAAAATACGTTCCGGGGTGCGTATGTTGGGCAACTTGATCCTGCTGCACATAGCCCACGGAGTGAGACTGCATGTCCGACCGAATTGAGTCCGATGTCGATCCGTTCTCCGCCCAGCACTTCGATGACCCGTGGCCGACCCTGGACCTGCTGCGCGAGCTCGCGCCGGCGGTGTGGCTGACCAAACACGAGTGTTGGGCTGTGGCTGGTCATGCTGACGTCACAGCTGCGTTTCGCGATCACGAAACGTTCTGTTCGGGCGCCGGAGTGGGATTGAGCGACTTTCGAAAGGAACCACCTTGGCGCCCGCCGAGCATCATCTTGGAGGCTGATCCGCCGGACCACACCAAGGCTCGCAAGGTCCTCGCCGATGTGTTGTCCCCGCTGAACGTGAAGAACATGAAAGCGGTGTTCGAGCGCGAGGCACAAGACATGGTCGGCGCGCTTATTGATGCGGGCACGTTCGACGGGGTTGCTGCGTTGGCCGAGGCCTATCCGTTGAAGGTGTTTCCTGATGCGGTCGGGGTCACCCCACACGACCGCCACCATCTGCTGGCCTACGGCAACATGGTCTTCAATTCCTTCGGCCCTCGCAACGAGTTCTTCGAGCAGGGCCTGGTAAACGCCGCAGAAACCCGAGCGTGGATCGGTGCGCAGTGTGCTCGGTTGGCGCTGACCGCTGACGGTCTCGGCGCGCAGATCTATGCAGCAAGCGACCGGGGTGAGGTCACCGAGGAGGAAGCTGGCCTGTTACTTCGTTCGTTCCTCAGCGCTGGCGTCGACACCACCATCAGTGCGTTCACCGCAGCGCTATGGGCACTGGCGACTCACCCCCATCAGTGGAGCGCTCTTCGCAACGACCCGTCGCTGGCACGCGCGGCGTTCGAGGAAGCGATCCGTTTCGAGGGCCCCATTCAGACGTTCTTCCGGACGACCACAAAGCCGGCCAGTATCGGCCACGTCAAACTTGGGGCTGGCGAAAAGGTCGTGTTGCTGCTCGCCGGGGCCAACCGCGACGCGCGCAAGTTCGAGGATCCTGACCAGTTCGACATCACCCGCCGCACAGTCGGCCATGTCGGTTATGGCTTTGGTATCCACGTGTGCGTCGGCCAGGTTGTTGCTCGTCTGGAAGGCGAGGCGCTGCTCAGTGCAATTGCGCGTCAGGCTTCGTCGATTGCGTTGGCCGGCGAACCGGCACGTCGGTACAACAACACGTTGCGAACGTTTGCATCGCTGCCGCTGCGACTGTCGAGCTAGTCATTCATACTTGAGCGAACCATTGACCGGACATTGACCGGACATTGACCGGACGTTGACCAAACTGACCGAATTGACCGAGAACCCGGTCGAGAAAGGGCGGGATCTGCCTCGCCCCCGGTACGTTTGACGTCAGTTATGTCCACGCGCCAGAAACACCAGGAAACCGACCAGGAAACCGATCGCACAACGCCCCAACCTGCCGAGTTGTGCGTGGTCGGACCCATCCGGGTGGTCATTGGCGATCAGGCCACCGAGGTGACAACAGCAAAGCTGGCCACGCTCTTTTCGCTGCTTGCCATCCACCGCAAAACACGGACGTCGGAAGCCAAGCTGATCGAGGAACTCTGGCAGGGCGATCCTCCGCCGGCTGCAAAGAGCGCCTTTCGTACGTACCTTGCTCAGGTCCGAAAATTGCTGGGACCCGAGCGCATCATCTCCGAAGGTTCGTCATACCAGCTGAACCCTCGCCTGGTGCGCGTCGACTTGGACAGCGTTGCGGCTTCGCTTGACCAGATTTATCCGGGATTGCCATGCA
The DNA here is from genome assembly GCA_043720595.1 of Acidimicrobiia bacterium. Lineage (GTDB taxonomy): Bacteria > Actinomycetota > Acidimicrobiia > Acidimicrobiales > JANYDT01 > JANNBN01. The sequence continues at coordinate 805 of JAYSSK010000026.1, read as the reverse complement.
ACGAAATGGTTACCCGGCTCGGCGCTCTGGCGAGAGCCCTCGACGGTGGCTTCTTTGTCGGTGCAGACGATGCTGACGCGATCGTCGAAGAACGCAGGTACCTCGAGGAACTCGCGGCGACCACTCGGATGGACTGGTTGGCCGCTCGGTTGGATGCCGGCGAGTCATCGTTGTTGGTGCCCGCCTTGCGGCGCCTGGTGCGGTCGGACCCTGAGGACGAGCGTCGCACCGAGCTCTTGATGCGAGCCCTTGCGCAGTCCGGAAATCGCCGGGCGGCACTCGCTGCCTATCGTGACTTGTACAAAGTGTTAGCCGAGCTAGGGATGACGCCATCCGCGCAGGTTCAGTCGCTCGAACGCTCGATCCTGGTACGCCCAGACCGGCTGGTGGCTGTCGACGATGGGCTGGTCGTGCCGCCCGATGCCGACGCTGCCGCCGCACACTTCGCCGGACGGTTGGAACTGGTTGAAGAGTTGGCCCGCGGCGACCTGCACGTCGCGCTCACGGTTGGTCGGACGGGTTCGGGCAAGACCGCGTTAGCGGTTCACGTTGCGAGGGAGTTGGCAGGAGCCGGCCTGCGGGTTCGCTATGGCGTCGCCACGGGCACCGGTCAACCGTTGGCAGCGTTGTTGCAGGCGTTGCCTGGTCTCGAACGATTGGTTGCGCAGGAGGCACCAGTTGCTGGAATTGCCGGGGTTGCTGATTCGCTGATCGTCGAGGAGATCGTTCGGATTGCCATCGCTGGCCCGACGCTGTGTCTTGTTCTCGATGATATGCACGCAGCTGATTTCCGTACCCTCGCTGT
>JAYSSK010000025.1:0-49485 GCA_043720595.1 Acidimicrobiia bacterium | reverse complement strand
CGATACCCGCTCGTTGTGCGATGTCGAATGGTGGTTCCTCTTGGAACAAATGTAAGGACTTTTCACCCTCGCGGCACCGTAAGCGTGCAGGATATGGCGACTGTTGCGGGGCTCAGTATCGTGAGCGAACAGCCGGTTGTGAAGGGTTTTTCATCTGAGCGCTGCTCAGCAAGCATCGCCGGTGACGCAGGGTGCTGCGGTTCGTTGCAAACCGTGGAATGTGCTGTGCCGCAGCGGGATCAGCTGCGGTGGTTCGACCTGATCAGGTCGGGAACTTCACCGGGATATTACGAGGCCCGCGTACCTGTCCGCCCGCCCACGTGACCGGCGAATCGTCCCGAAGTTCGAACTCGGGGATGAGCCCAAGCCACTCGTCGACAGCGACCGTGAGTTCCATGCGGGCGAGGTTGGAGCCCGCGCAGCGGTGAATACCGGCACCGAAAGCGACGTGACGATTGATCTCCCGGTCCAGGATGACCTTGTCGGCATCGGGGAATTGCAACGGGTCACGGTTCGCCGCCGGGAAGTTGAGGATCACGCGGTCGCCCGCATGCATCGGGCATCCATGCACGTCTATGTCGGAGTTGACGATGCGAGCCATGGTGACCGGCGAATACGCGCGCAGCAGTTCTTCAATTGCGAACGGGCGGATCTCTGGTTCGTTCACCATTCGGGCACGGTCGTCGGGGTGGGTCGCGAGGTGCCAGAGTGACGAGCCGATGGCCGACCAAGTGGTGTCGACGCCCGCAATGAGCGTAAGCGCAACGGTGCCCAGGATGTGCGGATCTGGAACGGGTGCGCCGTCGACCTCGGCACGCAGCAGCGCGCTGATGAGGTCTTCTCCGTCGCCACCGCGGCGTTCGTCCATGCGAGCCATGAAGTAGGTAGCGACCTCTCGGGTTGCCGCCTGTCGGCGGGGCCCGTCGTTGGCAAACTCCAACACGTCTCGGACCCACCCGGTGAACATATCGGAGTCAGATTCTGGGACGCCCAATACTTTGCCGATGATGCGCACCGGAATCTGCTGGGCGTAGTCCGCTGCTGCGTCGGCCTGGCCCTTTTCGACGAAGCCCCGGAGCAGCTGCCGGCAGAGGTCTCGTGTGTATGTCTCGTAGAAATCGACCTGCTTCGGTGAGAACCACGGCAGCAGGAGACGGCGTGACCACCCATGGACGGGAGGGTCTGCCGAGATGGGTGGGACGCCGGCTGACAGGATGCCGCCCTGTCCCTGGTTCAGCGGGGGAGGAGGGATCACTGCGACGCTGCGCGAGCTGAAGTGCACAACGTCGCGTGCGATAGCGGTGACGGATTCGTAGGTCGTCGGAAGCCATGATCCGTCGTAGCGGTCCGAGTGAGCAATCGGACAACCGCCACGCAGGTCGTCCCAGATGGGGAACGGATTGCTGATGTATCGGGGGTCGAACAGGTCGTAGTCCGTGGCCCAGTCATGTCCGCTCGTTGCCGCCGCGTCGTTGTTGGCATTCATCGTGCGTTGCTCCCTGCGTAATAGGGCCGTTCGCCCTGTGTGGTGACCCGCCAACCCGAGCGGGTCTCTGGGAAGTAGTCCCAGCTGGCGTGGTGTTGCACACACCGGTTGTCCCACAGCGTGATGGTGTTCGGCTCCCACCGTATGCGGCACTGGAACTCGACTCCCAATGCAATGTGGTCGAAAAGCATCTTGAGCAATGCCGTGCTCTCTTCCTTTGTGACGCCTTTGATGCGGTCCGTGAAACCCGCATTGACGTACAGCGCGGTGCGGCCGGTCATTGGATGCGTGCGCGCAACGGGATGCACGTTGTTGGGATACTCGACCGTTGCTTTGCTCTTGTACTGGCCGCGCCACGGAAGGTCGCCTGCATGGACCGCCTCCCGCTCAGCAAGGAAGGCACGCATCGGGGCTGACAGTGCTTCCCACGCCTGGTACATCGACGCGAAGGCCGTGTCGCCTCCGCACGAAGGCGTGGTTTCTATTCGCAGCATCGAAATGGCAGGTGGCTCCAAGTCACACGACACGTCGGTGTGCCAGCCTTCGCCCGCGGTGTAACGCGAGTTGGAGTCGGTGTGAATGCGGAGTGCTTCCGGGTGTTCTGCGTCTGCGTAGGCCGGATGAACATGGAGGGGACCGAAGCGGCGGCCCAGTTCGATCTGCTCTTCGAGAGTCATGTTCTGGTCTCTCACAGCGACAGCGCCACGCTCGGCCACCAGCAGCTTGATCTCGTCGACGCCGGCAGGGTCGAGCGATCGCAAGTCGATACCGGTGAGTACCGTCCCGACGTGGCGATTGAGGTCCTGGCGGTGGGTTGCGGTCAACGAACTCATGGTGTCCTCGCTCCGGGCCGTGCGGTGTGGTGATGGTGTGTGGTTGTGGGTGCCGCTGATCTGGCACTCGACAGTGCCACGCTTGGCACTCTAGAGTGTCACCGTGGACTTGTCGAGCCCTGCTGCCCCTCGTGGGTTATCTCCGGTCGGTGGTGCTGCTTTTCTGGCCTTGCCCGAGCCGGTGGCCGAGGATGCACGGTCGCTTGCTCGGCGGCGGATACTTCGGGCAGCCAGGCAGGTGCTTGCGGCTCAGGGTCTAGGCGTCTCGATGGAAGCGGTGGCAGTGGCAGCCGGTATAGGCCGCCGCACGCTGTTCCGGTATTTCGACACCCACGAGAGTCTCATTGCCGAAGCGCTCAATTCGTCGTTGGACTGGTACGACGCGCAGATTTCCGAAGTCACCATTGCGGACCAACCACTTCACGAATGGTTGGTCGTTCTCACGTCGCGGGTGCATGCAATCCACCAATTTGCGGGTCGGGCGTTGTGGCAGTTGGCAGCGGCGGACGACGTCGACCTTGCCGATGCCATTGCCAAAGTTAACCAGCGTCGGCGTTTGGCCAGGCGGAGCGCCACGGAAGCGATCGCCGTCGCCGCATGGGCGCGCGCTGGCGGGATGGGCCCCTGTCCGCAGGTCGTCGTGGATGTATGCGCGCTAACCATCTCGTCTTTCGCCAGTCATTCGATGATCGAGGATTTCGGCCGAGACCCGGGATCGGTGGCAAATTCTTCAGCGGCCATACTCGAATCGCTGTTGGTCACCCAGGTAGCAGTTGCTGTTGCGCCCGTGAGGGTGCCAAATGCTGCTTCGACACGAAAGAAGCGTTCATGAACCGGGCCGAGGCCATCTTCATGCATCAGCACGGTGGGCCGCAGGTGCTCAGTCTCGAAACTGTCGACGTGCCCGAGCCCGGCCCGGGTCAGGTCACCGTTACCCATGAGGCTGTGGGTCTCAACTTTGCTGACACCTATTTCCGGTCGGGGTTGTATCCGGCCAAGCTACCCAGCGGTCTCGGCGTTGAAGCAGCGGGGACCATCGTCGAAGTGGGTCCCGACGTTTCCGGCTTCTGCGTCGGTGATCGTGTCACTTACACGGGCAGCCCACTCGGTGCGTACAGTACAAAACGGACGATGCCGGTTGCTTCGCTCATCGTGTTGCCCGGTGCTATTGGGTTCGACACCGCAGCTGCAATGACCATGCGCGGTCTCACGTCCGCATACTTACTGAGGCGAATTTGGCCCCTCGTGTCGGGCGACACGGTGCTGTTCCACGCGGCAGCTGGCGGAGTGGGTCTGATCTTCTGCCAGTGGGCAGCGCACCTCGGGATCAGGGTTATCGGTACGGTTTCCAATGCGGAGAAGGCAGCGGTGGCCCGTGCCCACGGTTGTGCTGAAGTCATCGACACCTCAGCAAGCGATGTGGTGTCTCGTGTCAGAGAGCTCACCGGAGGCGAGGGCGTGCGTGTTGTGTACGACGGCGTCGGCCGTGACACGTTCGATTCGTCCATGAAGTGCCTCGGCCGCCGGGCATTGCTGGTATGTCTCGGTACCGCCTCAGGGCCAATCCCACCGATCGAGACTCCGGACCTGGTTCGGCGCCGTTCGGCATACGTCACTCGGCCGGCATTGGCCGACTACATCGCGGACCCAGCGGAACGGTCAGCGCTCGTGGAGGAGCTGTTCGGCCACGTGTCGGCGGGGCGCATTCACGTGGAGATCAACCAGCGCTACCCCCTGGCCGACGCCATACGCGCGCATACCGACCTGGAGTCCCGTGTCACAACGGGCTCATCCATCTTCGATCTGTCGCTCACCTGACCCTGTAGGAGCTACCCAATGACGACTACTCCCACCCGCCGCATGTTGAGCGTTGATCAACTCGTCCCAGCTATCGGGGCAGAAGTGAGCAACATCGATCTGGGTGAGGCGGGTCGAAACGATGATCTGTTCGGGGAGATCCATCAACTGCTGCTCAAGCACAAGGTGTTGTTCTTCCGCGATCAAGCCTTGCCGCCTGCAGAGCAGGTTGCGTTCGCAGGGAAGTTCGGTGCGCTGGAGGGCCATCCCATCCAGCCGGCGCATCCCGATTTTCCAACCCTGCTGCTGATTCATCGCCAGGCAGAGCGGAGCACTTACGAAAATGTGTGGCACAGCGATGCATCGTTTCGGGCCGAGCCGCCGATGGGGGCCGTTTTGAAGTGCGATGAGTGCCCCGCAGTTGGCGGAGACACGATGTGGGCCAACATGGCTGTGGCTTACGACCGGCTGCCAGACCGCATCAAGGAACGCATCGGCGATCTGGTGGCGCAGCACAGCATCGAGCATTCTTTTGGCGGTGCCATGTCAGTAGAGAAGCGAGCGGTGCTCGTGGCGGAAAACCCGGTGGCCAATCATCCGGTGGTTCGAACTCACCCGGAAACCGGCGAGAAGATCTTGTACGTCAACCAAGGTTTCACCACTCACTTCGTGAACTTTCAGCGGTTCGACCGCATCAGGGTGGGGCAGGATTTCACGCTTGAAGCAAATCACCTGATGAACTACCTGTTAAGCCAAGCGGCTATCCCTGAATACCAAGTGCGCATACGGTGGCGGCCTGGCACGGTGGCAGTCTGGGACAACCGTGTGTGCCAGCACTACGCTGTGCACGACTACTGGCCCAGCCCGCGCAAGATGGCCCGGGCCACCGTCACCGGCACCCGCCCGGTGTAAGACTCGGCAGAGTTGGTCCGGCAAATTGTGGACTCAAGTGGTCTGTGGCCACCGCAGTCCACAACTTGGCTAGCGGGTAGCGGTCACCAGCCAGCACACCCCGTCTACGAAGGCACCGCCTTCTGCCCACATCCCGCGCATCACGCGCTCGGCGGCAACTCTGGCCTGCGCCTTCACGTCAGCGGAGGCTCCAATCAGCAACCGGCTCGCGCCGCCAATGCGAAGCGACCCGTCCACTGCAGTCTCGAAGTCCGTGGCTCCGAACAACTGCATCGTGCGAACACACGATGCCACGTGCACGTTGCTCCAGCCGCCCGCCGACAAGATCGAGCGAACCCGGTCAGGGTCGGCGAAGGCAAACGGGCCTGGTGCTGTGGGGTCTATCGGCGGTTGATCGGGGAACAATCCCGCCAATTCGCGACCCAACCCCGACATCCAAGCGTTGCTGCCGGGGGACTGCCAGCACACGAATGCCAGGCGCCCACCAGGGCGGACCAGCGTTGCAAGGTTGGTGAACGCTGCCTGCGGGTCGGCGAAGAACATCACTCCGAACCGGCTGACGATTGCATCGGCCAGGCCACCGATCTCGTCGGCGGAGACGACCTGCGCGTCGGCTGCCCTAAACGTGGCGTTGTTCACCCCGGCACGAGTTGCGCGTTCTGTTCCGCGCCCCAGCATTGGCAGGCTGATGTCCAGACCGATCGCCGCTCCATTGGCACCAACCAGCTCTGCTACCTGCAATGTGGTGTGACCGCATCCGCAACCGATGTCGAGCACGCGTTCGCCGGTCTGCGGTGCGACTGCCTGGATTGCTGCATCGCCCAGCGGTGCGAGCTGCGTATCCATCCGTTCTTGCCATTCGGTCCACACTGCGCCGCCTGGCTCGTTCCAATACTGCTGCTGAGCTTCGTTCTCCGGCGCAATCTTGGTCACGGGCACACCCTATTGGTATCGCAACCGATGGACGCGCTGCGGTCCGTGTCAACGCGCTGGCGACCGGACTATTGGAGAGCGACCGGCCGGGACATTCGGCCCTCCCCGTAGCGCTGAAAATCAGCGAGACTCTCGCTATGAGCTCGCAGCCGTTCTCTCAGCCAGTGCAGGCCAAGACAGGTGCCGTCCCGACGCGGGTGTCGTCTGCCGAGGACGACGACAGGATCCTGCAGGTGCTGGATGCCGAAGAGAAGCGACTGCATGGGCTGATCGGCCAAATGGAGACAGGCGGAGTGATCGACCATTCCGGCACCGACGAGCACTTGGTGCCGCTTGAAGATCGCACGCAAAGCGGCGGTGCCGAGCTGGCCGAACGCACGCTGCAGCTAGGCCTTCTCGAATCAGTCGAAGCTCAGATTGCCGAGGTCGGCGAAGCCCGCGAACGGGTACGTATGGGCACATACGGTTTATGTGAGCACTGCGGCCAACCAATCGCGGCCGAGCGCCTTGAGGCACAACCACTTGCTCGTTCCTGCACGACCCATACCTTTTAGGTTGACCGCGCCAACCGGCCTGAGCGGCTGGCACTTCCCTGCTGGTGTAGTCCGGCAGGGACGCCACTGAGTAGGCAACCCGTCGATTTCGAGCCAGACGGAAGCTCGTTGTCATACCGGTCCCGTACGATCATTCCTGATGAGCGCAACCGGCACGGAAGGAGGACGATGATGGCCCCGCGTCAGCTGAGCCTGATCGCGCCGAACGAGACGGATCTGGTCATCGACGTTGCTGGTGATCACGGTGAGGTCTTCACTCGCCGGTGGGTGGTCGAGATGATCCTCGATCTCGCCGGGTACACGACGGATGTCGATCTGGCAGTACTCAGAGTCGTGGAACCATCGTGTGGAGTGGGTGCCTTCCTCGTGCCCATGGTCGAGCGGCTGATCGCGTCCGCCGAAGCGCATGGTCGCAATCTCGCCGACCACCGGGCCGCAATTCGGGCGTTCGACTTGTTGGCCCCCAACGTAGAGCTCTCACGAAAGGCCGTAGCCTTTCTTCTCGAAGAGTCTGGCCTGGAAGCAAATGACGCCGCATCGACTGCGACATCGTGGATTTCGCAGGCTGATTTCTGCTTCACAACGCCGATGACTTCGAGAACCTGATCGACCTCGTCGTTGGGAACCCTCCATACATCCGGCTCGAAGACGTGCCGGCTGCCCGATCAGCGCTCTACCGTGATCGCTGTTCAACGATGCGCGGTCGCAGCGACATCTACGTTGGCTTCATCGAAGCCGGACTCCGGATGCTGGCGGACGGTGGAACCCTTGCCTTCATCGTTGCTGATCGCTGGATGCACAACCAGTACGGAGCCGATCTTCGGCAGATGATCTCCACAAGCTTCGCTGTCGAGACGGTCATTGCGATGCACGACGTTGACGCCTTCGAGGCACCGGTCTCTGCCTACCCGGCCGTGACGGTTATCCGCCGGCAACCGCAAGCTCAGGCTGTCATTGCATCGACTACAGCGTCGTTCGGCAGGCAGTCGGTTGAGCCGTTCCTGAGGTTCGCGACCAACGGACGACGCACGACGAAGCGAAAGGACTTCGACGCGGCTCGTCTCGATTCGTGGTTCGCAGGTCGGGCGTCGTGGCCGTCGGCGAACCCGACACAACTCGCACTCGTTGCGGACCTTGAACGACGTCATGCACCGCTTGAAGACCCGCGCACCGGGACTCGTGTCGGAATCGGACTCGCGACCGGTGCGGACAACGTCTTTCTCACCAAAGACGCCGACCTCGTCGAGGAGGATCGTCTACTCCCGATGCTCCTCGCGAAGGACACGGCAGACGGTTCCGCTGTCTGGTCCGGTACCTATCTCGTGAACCCGTGGGCCGATGGCCGTCTTGTGGATCTCGACGAGTACCCACGCCTCAAGTCGCACTTCTTGCACAACGAGGCAATAGTTCGCGCCAGGCACGTCGCACAGCGGAACGAGAAGGGTTGGTATCGGCACGATTGATCGAGTCGAGCCGGGCCTTGCGGAACGACCAAAGCTCCTGCTCCCCGACATCAAAGCGCACCCTCACCCGGTCCTCGATGACGGCAGGTACTACCCCCACCACAACCTGTACTCCGTGACGTCGACTGGCTGGGACCTCGAAGTACTCGGGGGCCTACTACTGTCCGACATAGCTGGCCTGTTTGTTGGCACCTACTGCGTGAAGATGCGCGGCGGTACCTACCGGTTCCAGGCTCAATACATCCGTCGCATTCGTGTACCTGCTCTGAATTCGATCGGTCGACAACATCGCTTGCAGTTAACGAAGGCCTTCGCCGAACGCGACGTAGAGAGGGCCTCGGCGGTCGCGGCAGCCGTATATGGGATCGAAGCGTAATTCGAGCATCCGCACTCGAAGCACCAAGCGCTACGAGACTCGACCCGTGGCATCAAAGCGGAAAGTATCAGCAGTCCTCGAGGGATCTGCGTGCAAACCATTTCGGGACCACCTTGCGGTGGTTGCCGCGGCCAAACCTCGTTCCTGGGCGCAGGTGCAGGATGGCTTCCTCCGAGCTATGGAGAAGTTCGACGCCGAAGTGATCGCTGGGCGAGCGAGCGAAGGTGAGCGTCAGAACGGCAAGGGCGACTACTTCAACGACCTCATTGTTGCGATCCTGCAGGAGGCCAGCGGCCGTCAACTCAACGTCAGGCGTGGCGTAAATGGCCTCATCGTCAAGAACTACAACCTTGATGTGACTTACCCGGCTGAAGGAGTTGCAGAGTTGCTCGTCGAGGCGAAGGTCATGGGCACGCCGAAGCACCCGGGGAGTGCGGAGGAAATGGCCGAAGGGCGACGAGGCAGTGCCGATTTGCCGAAGCGGTTGCGCGAGGCGGCGTTCAAGACGATCGATCTGAAGGCCGGATTCAGTCTTCAACAAAGTCAGTCAGGCAAAAGCGCCCAGTCGGGGCTCTGCGGTTCCGGTGTACTCGGCGTTGGTGGTCGACACCGGTCTTCAACTCGACCGTGTGGTGCACGAGATTGCCCAGCAACTAACCACGATGTGAGCACGGTCACCTCTGAGATTCGAACTCAAAACCCGAGGGCTAGTCGTTCGTTGCTTCCAGGGCGGACCACAGCGCCTTCAGCGCGACATCGGGGTCGGTGACTTTGATCGTATGCATACCCATGGCTGCCGCGGGCTTGAGGTTGATGCCGAGGTCGTCGAGGAACACGCACTCGTGCGGCTGCACGTCGAGCGCTTCACAGGCTGCTGTGTAGAACTGCGGCTCTGGCTTGCGGTAGCCGACAACGGCTGATTCGATCACGTGATCGAAGATCGAAATGACTTCGGCTCGGCCGTCTGAATGACCGGGCACGGTGCCAACCCGCTGGTTGCCAACCACCACGTTGTTGGTGAGGAGTGCCAGCAGATAACCATCGGCCTTCAACTGGTGGAGCGCCGCCACCATCTGTGGACGCAGGTCCCCGTGCAGCAGTCCCATGATCGCCCGTGCATCAACGGTGTGACCCCGTTCCGACGCTTCGGCCTCGAACAATATGCAAAACCCGTCGATGTCCACTTCGGAACGCTCGAACTTAGCCCACGCGTTGGTGTTGGGGTTGGTGGCGTTGATGGACCGGATGAGGTCCTTCGGGAGCCCGTTAGCCGCTTCGTAACGGGCAAAAGCCTCGAACGGGCTGGTCAGAATGACCCCGCCAAAATCCCACAATACGGCCCTAAATCCAGGTTTCACCCCTAGAGAATCGCAGAATGCGCAGCAACCCTCCAAACCCCTGCTTGACTGGAGGGGTCGTTCAAGGTGCGGCGTCGATGTGCCGATACTGGTGCAACACGTCGGCCTCGGGATCAGTCCAGGCCATGTTGGCCGGGCCTCCTCAGACGCCCAGGCGACGTTATTTACACTTCCCAATTCAACCCACATAAGCAGGTCCAGACCACATGACCACCTACAAGGTCGTCGTCGACGGATCGAACATCGCCACCGAGGGTCGCTCCCTCCCAAGCTTGAACCAGCTCGATGAAGCGGTTCAGTGCTTTATCGAGGAGCACCCTGGCGCAGATGTTCTGGTCATTGTCGACACGTCATTCGCACACCGGATCGATCCAACCGAATCCGAGATCTTTGAAGCCGCGTACAACGCGGGCGAGATCATTACCCCGCCAGCCGGCACCATCGGCCGTGGCGACAGTTTCATTCTCAAGGTCGCCGACAAACTCGGTGCCACGGTCTTCTCGAACGACTCGTTCCAAGAGTTCCACGGAACCTACGACTGGTTGTTCGACCGTGGCCGCCTCCTCGGCGGTAAGCCAATTCCGGGTCTCGGTTGGGTCTTTACTGACCGCACCCCGGTCCGTGGCCCACGCAGCCGCGAGGCCGTTCGCGACGCCAAGCGTTCGCAGGTCCGCCTCGGGTCCAAGGAAGCCAGCCGGCCGATGCCGGTGCCAAAGGCTCCGCCTGCATTCATGACAGCGAAAGAAGAAGCGGAAGCCGAGGCAGAGGCAAAAGCAGGTCGCGGTCGTGGTCGCGGTCGCGATCGTGACCGCGGCAAGAAGCGTGGCGGCGAAATTGTCGCTGCAACTGCTCCGGTCGAGGCTCGTGCTTCAAAGGCACCGCGTCAGCGTGGCTCAGAGTCATCGGCTACGTCGGTTGGGTCGTCTTCGGCATCGGCGGCATCGGCGGCATCCCCTCGTCCAGAGCGTTCGGCGCCGACCGGCGACAACTCGTTCGTCAACGAAAGCCTGCCGTTCGTCAGCTTCGTGTCCGAGCACCTGCCCGGCACCGAAGTCAATGGCGTTGTCGAGTCCTACGCCAGCCACGGTTTCTACGTCTCCGTCGGCGAAGCACGCGGCTATGTGCCGTTGCGTGGCGCATCAGATCCGATGCCTCGTTCCGCACGCGACGTTGCACGCAAGGGCGAGGAATACACGTTCGTCGTGCGAGCTTTCGACGCCGAGCGTCGTGGCATCGAGCTGGCAATGCCTGGCTCGCCGGCCGCCCAGACCATCGGATCGGATTCCCCGGCCGACGTGTCGTCGAGCCCACGTGAACGCTCACCCCGCGAATCCAATCGCGATCGTGACGGAGGCCGTGAGTCCGGTCGTGACGGTCGTGACGGTCGTGACGGTGGATCGCGTCGGGGACGCCGTCGCCGTGGACGCGGTCGTGGCGAGAACCAGTCGGAACAGTCATCTACTTCGATCGATTCCGATGCAGAGTCCTCCGCCGGTTCGAAGTCATCAGCTCCTCGACGCAACAGCGCCCGCAAGGCAACTGCTGCCGAGCAGGTTGTGGCGGCGAAGGTGTCCGACGCAAAGGTTCCAAGGGGTGCCAAAGCCGCACCAGCGAAGAAGGCTGCGGCTGTCAAGGCTGCTGCTCCCGCTTCCTCGAAGGCGGCATCGCCGGCCAAGAAGGCTCCGTCGAAAGCTGCTGCTGCGAAGGCTGCACCGGCTTCTGCCAAAGTCGTTCCGTCGAAGAAGGTGGCTCCTACAAAGGCCGCTGGGCCAGTCAAGAAGGCACCTGCAACAGCCGCACCTGCCAAAGCGGCACCGGTGAAGACAGCACCGGTGAAGACAGCACCCGCCAAGGCCGTAGCACCTGCAAAGGCTGCTGCTCCGGCAAAGGCTCCAGTGAAGGCTGCCGCAAAAGTTGTCGCGCCGAAAGTTGTCGCTCCGAAGACCGCTGCACCGGCCAAGGCGGCCGCAGTCAAAGCGGTCTCGCCGGCCAAAAAGGTAGTGGCCAAGGCCACCGCTCCGGCCAAGAAGGCTGCTGCGGCAACCAAGGCAGTCGCAAAGAAGGTAGTGGCCAAAAAGGCCGCAGCCAAGAAAGCGGCGAGGTAGCCGCTGTTCAACACTGGCGAATCCGGTCGGCGTGACACGCCGACCGGGCCTACGCGGCCAGTGCTCTTGGACTTCGAATCGGGGGGCGACGTCTTCACCCCCGCCGAGGCCTTCGAGGCGTCATCGCCAGGGCCCGTAAGGTAGACGGGTGCGTATAGCCACCTGGAACGTCAACTCACTCAAGGCCCGCATGCCGCGGGTTGAAGAGTGGTTAGCCGAGATCCAGCCTGATGTACTGTGCCTCCAAGAGACGAAGCTCGCTGATGCGGCCTTCCCGGCTCTCAGCTTCCAAGCGCTGGGATACGAAACCGTGCACTACGGCCAAGGCCAGTGGAACGGTGTGGCGATTCTCTCCAAGGTGGGGCTCACCGATGTCACCCACGGGTTCGTCCCCGACCTTGCGCAGCCAGCAGACGAAATCGACGAGTACCGCGCTGGCGTATTGAACGAAGCTCGCATTGTGACGGCACGCTGTGCTGGGGTGTTGGTCTCCAGCGTCTACGTGCCGAACGGCCGCAACCTTGATGACCCGCACTGGCACGCCAAGTTGGTGTGGCTCACTCACCTACGCCGCCACCTCGAAGCGCTCACCACTTCGGCCGACCGGGTGATGGTGCTCGGAGACTTCAACATCGCCCCCGAAGACCGAGACGTATGGGATGTCAAGAAGTTTGTCAACTCCACCCACGTCACTCCGCAGGAGCGTGAACGCCTTGCGCATGTTGAAGATTGGGGCCTCACGGACCTGTTCCGTGCACTGTACCCCCAAGATCGTCTGTACACATACTGGGACTACCGTGCTGGCGACTTTCACATGCATCGCGGCATGCGCATCGACCTCGCACTCGGTAGCGCGTCGGTACGCAATTCGTTGGAGTGGGCAATCGTCGACCGCAACGCGCGCAAAGGAAAACTGCCTTCAGACCACGCTCCTCTAATGGTGCAGATTGCCGCCGCCGGTCAGACCGCATGAACAATCACCTCCGCAATGGCCATGCCACCCGCCGCCCGCCCACGGAAGGCACGGAACGCACTGCTCTGCATGCGGTGGCCAACGAGATTCGTGGTCTCGCGGCAGCCTTGGTCGATCGTGACGTACCCATCGACGTAGCCAACCATGCAGCATCAGTACTACGCGTACTGACGGAACACGTCTCGGCGGCGCCGCTCCGTGACTACGCATCGGATACCTACCACTCCAGCGGCTTTGCCGACTTTTCGCCCGTAGGTGGCTTGGCCAACCCAGTCAGTCCGCCGCTCACGATGCTGCAGCAACCCGACGGCAGCGTCTCGGGAGCCGCCGTCTTTTCCGAAGCGTTCGAAGGACCACCTGCGCATGTGCACGGTGGTGTCTTGTCAGCGGCGTTCGACGAAGTGCTTGGCCTCGCGCAAACCGCAAGTGGGCTGACGGGCATGACTGGGCGGCTCACCATCCACTACCGACGCCCAACCCCGATCGGAGTCGAGGTCCGTTTCAGCGGCCGCATCCAGTCCATCAGCGGCCGCAAGATCGTGGCTACGGGCGAGAGTCGTGTGCTCTTCAAGGGTGAGTGGGTCGTTACTGCCGAATGCGACGGACTGTTTATCTCCATGCCCAACGGGTTCAAGACCCTTTCCGGCGAAGAGCGGTTCTGACATGGGTGTACTGATTGACGCCGCAGGCATCACCGTCAAACGCCCGGACCGTGCGCTGTTCGACGACCTCTCCGTCACCATCTCCGGGGGTGAGCGTTGGGGTGTCGTCGGCATTAATGGAACTGGCAAGACAACCTTGCTGCGTGTGCTGGCCGGAACTCAGGAGCCGGACTCGGGAGTCCTCCGCAGAGCCCGCGGCATTCGCGTTGGCGTGCTGGATCAGAACCCAGACCTCGGCAAGGGAACTGTTCTCGATGCCCTGGGTGACTCATGGGAAGCGGCATCGGTGCTGGAGCGCCTCGGCATTGGTTCGTTGGGCGATGTTCCGGTCAACCGGCTGTCAGGTGGCCAAGCTAAACGTGCCGCGCTGGCGCGTAGTTTGGTACTGGTTCCTGGCGATCACGATGACGACCTGCTCATCCTCGACGAGCCCACCAACCATCTGGACCTCGACGGTATCGAGTGGCTTGAACAACGCCTGTCCATGCAAAAGGGTGCTGTGGTGCTGGTCAGCCACGACCGTCATTTGCTGGACCGCGTGTGCGGCCGCATGCTCGAACTCGACCGTGGAACTGTCTTCGTGCATACGGGCGGATATCAGGCTTTCCTCGATGGACGTGCGGCACGCGAAGAGCGCAGCGTCGCCGAAGAGTCGACACGTCGAAACCTGGCGCGCCGGGAACTGGAATGGCTACGCCGAGGCGCGCCGGCGCGCACCAGCAAGTCCAAAGCGCGCATAGCTTCTGCTACGACCCTCATCGAAAGCCGACCGCAAGAGGCAGCACGATCCGCCACCATTGGTTTCGGCGCTGCAACCGGTCGTTCTGGCGAAGGCCAAGGCCCATCGGCCGGCTCGCTGCAGGGCAGCTATCGCAACGCATACGATGCAACGCTTGCACCTCGACTGGGCAACAAAGTCGTCGAGCTGCACGGGGTGGGGCACCGATACGCGGCCGATGCTCCGTGGCTGTTTCGGAATTCAAGCCTGATTCTCGAACCTGGTGGCCGTTACGGCATTGCCGGCGCAAACGGGTCGGGCAAGACCACGCTGCTCGACGTCATCGCCGGGCGCCTCGCTCCCGCCGAAGGCACTGTCGAAGTTGGTCCCACCGTTCGCATCGGGTACTACAGCCAGTTGGGCCAAGAACTCGATTCCAAGCAGCGGGTGCGCGAAGCGGTAGCCGGAAAGGCGCGGCCAGTCGGTTCGCCCGAGGACAAGAAGCTGATGGAGCAGTTCTGGTTCGCTAGCGACGCGCAGTTCGCTCCTATCGGCCTGCTGTCCGGTGGCGAGCGCCGGCGGCTTCAATTGCTGCTGGTGCTTGCTGAGCGGCCCAACGTCTTGCTGCTCGACGAACCCACCAACGACCTCGACCTTGACACGCTTCGTGCCATCGAAGACTTTCTCGAAGACTGGCCTGGCACGGTGGTGGTTATCAGCCACGACCGAGCGTTCCTCGATCGGGTTGTTGAAGAAGTGCTGCTTGTCGAAGATGAAAAGGCAGCGTTGGTTCCCGGTGGCTACGGCGGATGGCGAGCCAACCGCACCAATGGTGCAGGCGTCAATCGAGTTGCCAAGGCCGTTGCTCCGAAACCGGCTGCGGTGGCAGATGTTGACCCATCGTTGGCCGAAGACGGTGCGGGCGCCGACGCACCGAAGCGCAAATCGAAGTCCACTTCTGGGTTCAAACTGCGCGAGTTGGAAAAGGAAATGACCAAGCTCGACCGCCGCCGCGCCTCGCTGGAGGCCAACCTTGTTGCTGCCGGCAGCGATCACGTGAAGCTCGCCTCCATAGGCGCCGACCTTGGCGTCGTCACCACGGCAATTGCCGCCGCTGAAGAGCAGTGGCTGGAACTCGCCGCCGACGACTGACGCAGCCGGTCCTTAGGCGGCTTATCGTGGACTCACTCACGCTCAGAGTGATTTCGTCCACGATTAGCAACGATCACGGCGACGGGATGAGGCCGCGCTGGATGTCGGGTGGGATGAAAGCGTCGAGCATCAGGCCATAGTTCGGACCCCCGCGGAGGTGATGTCCACCGTCCACGCTGATGTTCTGGCCGGTGATCCACGTCGAGTCCGGGCCCAGCAGAAAGCGGGCTAACCCAGCAGTGTCCTCCACGGTGCCGACTCGGCCCAGCGGCATCTTTTGTTGGTAGTCGGCTAACAGTGGACCTCCGCTGGTAATGCTGCCGACGAGGTCCGTGTCAACCAACCCCGGAAGGATGGAGTTGACCCGAATCTGCGATGCGCCGAGTTCGTCAGCAGAGACCTGGACCAACATGTCGATGCCAGCTTTGGCCACGCAGTACGCGGCCATCAGCCTGTGCGTTTTGATTCCTGCAATCGACGAGACCGCGACGATGGATCCGCCTCCATTGCGCGCCATCACAGGGGCAACGTGCTTGATGGTCAGCAGCGTGCTGATGAGGTTCATGTCGATGGTGGCCCGAAATACTTTGAGGTCCATGGTGGACACCGGACCAAGACCCGCGGACCCGCCGGCCGATGCCAACACGCCGTGAATATGACCCGTGACGCTCGCCGCTGCCTCCATCACTCGCGCCACGTCTTCCTCGACGGACATATCGGCAGCCACGGTCGAAACGGTTGCGCCATCGGCGGCGACATCTCTGATGTCGTCGGCTGCTGCGCTGAGGCGCGCTTCTGTGCGGCCGCAGATGGTGACGTGCGCGCCGTCAGCGGCCAGTCGTTTGGCGGCTCCGAGGCCGATGCCGCTTCCACCCCCGGTGATCAACATGGACATTCCAGCGAGTGTGCTCATTCGAAGTGCCTACCGGCTGGCGGGCGGACGATGCCAATGCGTTGCACCGATGCTGCGACCACTAGACGAACGAACACGTGTTCGTTACGATGAGACACGATGAATGCGACCGACCCAGCAGTGCGCACAATCCTGCACGCAGACCTTGACGCGTTCTATGCGTCCGTTGAGCAGCGGGACAACCCGGCGCTTCGAGGGAAGCCCGTGCTGGTCGGTATGGGCGTCGTTACAGCCGCAAGTTACGAAGCCAAACGCGCCGGCGTGCGATGCCCAACGAGCGTCCGCGAGGCAATGCGCCTGTGCCCTGATGCCATCGTGGTGCGGGCCCGGATGCGCGCGTACAGCGCAGCAAGCGAAGCAGTGTTTCGAATCTTTCGAGAGACGTCGCCGGAGGTCGAAGGGCTGTCCATCGACGAGGCCTTCATCGACGTAACGGGCCTCCGGCGGCTGGTCGGAGACGGCCCAAGCATCGCGCGCACGTTACGTGCACGGGTTGCTGCCGAGGTCGGCCTACCGGTCAGTGTCGGTGTGGCCACCACCAAGCATTTGGCAAAAGTCGCCAGCGCCGCCGCGAAACCCGATGGTCTAGTCGTTGTGGAGCCAGGCAAAGAGGCCGAGTTTCTCCATCCGCTGCCCGTTGAAGTGTTGTGGGGAGTTGGGCCGGTGACTGCAGCCAAACTGCACGCACGTGGTCTCCGCTTTGTGGCAGACATTGCGGCTTTGGAGGAAGACCGTCTGATCGACTCTGTTGGCAAAGCTGCGGCGCGGCACCTGTTCGCACTCGCCCACAACCAAGACCCTCGTCGGGTCGACACCGGTCGCCGACGCCGCTCGATTGGTTCACAGAGTTCCTTTCCCCGCGGCGGGCTCAACCGAGACGATTGCGATGCCCTGCTGCTCAGCATCGTCGACCGGGTGTGCTCCCGCCTACGGCGAGCGGATCGAGTCGCCCGCACGGTTGTGCTGCGGCTTCGCTACGGCGACTTCACCAACGCAACCCGGTCTCACACCATGGTCGAGGCCACTAACACCACTTCAACCATCCTCGCCCCGGTACAGGATCTGTTCAACGGGGTCTGGCCCGAAGCGCGGCAGCGCGGGTTGACCCGCATCGGGCTGTCGGTCACCGGGCTCAGCTCTGACGGCACTGTGCAACTAGCGCTGCCGTTCAACGTGGGCGAGTCCCTTGCGTTCGACACAACGCTCGACGCGATTCACCAACGCTTCGGCAAGTCCTCGGTCACCCGCGCCACCAATCTGGGCCGGCGATTCACCGAGGTTCCGATGCTGCCGGACTAGACGTCAGTTCTCAACGTCCGAGGTCGCTTTCGGTGACGCAGCGAAGGGCCTGGGCTGCGATTGTCAGAGCTGGGTTCATCAAGTAGTCGGACGTTGCCGGTGGCTATTGCTGGGTCTAGCGCGCAGGTCTCGGCATCGCTTGGCCCCCAACCGGCACGGGAAACCATCGCACGTGGCACACCGGACGCAGGTACCAACGTGCGGGTGAGTGCCGAAGTCGACCCCTTTCGGCGTGTTCCGTCGCTTCGAAGTCTCGTTCTCGGAACCGCGGCAGGCTCGCGCCATAGACCTTGGTATTGCCACCAACCACGTAGTGCACGCCAGGATGAAATGGGCGCCCACGATGATCACGTGTCAGCCGGTTTGTACCTCCGTTCGATGAATACCGCCCGGGGCGACCAATTCTGCGGCTCGCGAGGCAAACGATGACCCCGTTCGATGACCAGTACGTCGGCGCCGCGGCGGGCCAGTGCGAGGGCCGTTGTCGAACCACCCATGCCGGATCCAACGATGACGACGTCGGCCGAATAGTGTACGCGGCCACAATTCCCCGTTGGACGTACGCTGGTCAGATCACGCCATCGGCACGCAACGCAGCGATGGCGTCAGCGGTCAGCCCGAGGCGTTGCGCCAGTACTTCGTCTGTGTGCTGACCATGAGATGGGCCGGCCCAGCGGACAGCTGTGGGTGTTCCTGTGAACCGGGGGAACACATTGTGCATAGGAAAATCGCCGCGATCTGTGGGCACAGACACGATGGACTCGCGCGCAGCGAAATGGCGATCACCGAGCATGTCGACCGCTCGGAAGATGTCTCCGCACACAACATCGTGAGACCGAAGAAGATCGAGAAGTTCAACTGCTGGCACAGTCACTGACCAGCGAGCGATGCTGTGGTCAAGCTCGTCCTGATTGACTCCGCGGGCCGCATGGGTTGCGTACCGTGGGTCGGTGGCCAGTTCGGGTGTACCCATTGCGGTACAGAGGCGCGCGAACAGTGTGTCTTGATTGGCCGCAATGATCACCATTCGTCCATCTGCTGTTGGGTAAACATTTGACGGGGCGATGCCGGTGAGCTTGGCCCCGCTGCGTTCCCTGGTGTGGCCAGCAACGACGTAGTCGGGGATGAGGGACTCCATAATCGCCAATACGGACTCGTAGATGGATGCGTCCACCACCTGGCCGCGGCCGGTCGTACGTGCGCTGATGATTCCTGCCAAACCACCCAGGCATGCAAACATCGCGGCCAGCGAGTCACCCAACGAGATGCCAGCGCGCGACGGAGGCGATCCGGGGTCACCCATGAGGTACCGGATGCCGCCCATGGCTTCGCCGACGCTGGCGTACCCGGGTCGCTCGGAATAGGGGCCGTCCTGGCCGTATCCCGACACCCGGATGATCACCAGGCGCGGGTTGACCTTCCACAGTTCTTCGGGCGACATACCCCACCGCTCGAGTGTGCCTGGGCGAAAGTTCTCGAGCAACGCGTCGGCACCTGCGACCAGTTCCCGGATGAGATTCTGGCCGCGGGCGTCGCGCAGGTTGGCGGTAATGCAGCGTTTGTTGCGGGCGAGGATGGGCCACCAGAGCGGTTGCGCATTCGGGTCGCCGGGCGCGAACTTGTCTAAACCCCACTCTCGGATCGGATCGCCCCTGGCGGGGTCTTCGACCTTGATCACGTCGGCCCCGTAGTCAGCCATCAGCTGACCGCAGAACGGCCCAGCAATGAGCTGGCCCATTTCGATGAGCGTCACGCCAGCCAGCGGACCCGCTTCAATGGTGGGTCTAGACGACGGTTCGTGGGTCATGTGGCTGGCCATTGCGGAACCGGCCCGGCAGCCGAATACCCGGACGGGAGCTGGCGGCCCAGTTGCTCGCCGAGCCAGAGGGTGGTGGACCGCAGCTGATCGAGGTCGAGGCCGGTGCTGACACCGGAACGTTCGAGAGCGAACACGACGTCTTCGGTGGCGACGTTTCCCGTTGCATTGGGTGCGAACGGGCACCCGCCAATGCCGCCGATCGACGCTTCGAGCATGCGCACCCCGGCGGTGATTGCAGCCCATGCGTTGGCAACTCCGGTGTTTCGGGTGTCGTGAAAATGACAGCCGAGTGGCACATCTGCTGCGTCGGTAAGTACGCGTACGGCATCGATTCGTTCTGTGACCATGCCGGGGGCGGCGGCTCCGATCGTGTCTGCCAAAACCAGGCGAACTGGCTTGCATCCGGCATCGGCTGCTGCCTGCAGCGACCGGTCGACGATCTCGACAAGGCGTGCGAGCGACACGTCACCATCGAACGGGCAGCCGAAGGCCGCACTGATGATGACCGATGCCGGCATGGCGTTGGCAGCGGCGGCTGCAGCGATTCGCCCCCACACGGCGATAGAACCCAAGGCGTCAACGCCCTGGTTTCGCAACGAGAACGCGTCTGTCGTGACGGCCACACAATTGGCTTCGTGTACGCCAGCAGCTACAGCTCGGTCGAGGCCTTTTTCGTTCAGCATCAACCCGACGTAAGTGACTCCCGCTGGGCGGGGGAGCGCTGCCATGAGTTCAGCTGCGTCAGCCATGGCTGGCACCCGAGCCGGGTTGACGAACGACGTGACCTCAATACGGCGCATCCCGCTGGCTATCAGGCGTTGGACCAGTTCGACTTTCGTTGCGGTGGGGAGGATGACGGGATCATTTTGCAGGCCGTCACGTGGGCCGACATCGACAATCTCGACAGAGAGGGCGGTGCGATCGGCGACAGCCGTCGGAGAGGTCATAACCCAACCGTAGCCACACAACTTGCTACCTTCTTTTACACCACTCGGGGAAAACTGGCTGGCGAGTTGCCTGTTTTGTTACGAGTTGCGTCTGTGCAGCCCGAGTTGTGGGGGTGTTAGCGCCGATAGCTGCTGTAGATCGCAGGTTCCTGAGCCAGGCGTTGGCGGAGGCCGCTGATGATGGCTCGCTCGACCTGGCCGTTGACGAACGGGATGGGGGAGGAGACCTTGAGATCGCCTGCGATGACCCGGGTGGTGGAGGACCCGTCACCAAGTTCCTGCAACTCCCATGTGCCGCCGCACCGGAAATAGGACTGGTAGTGGACCGGAATCATCTTGAACGTTGCAGTGTGGAACTTGGTGTCGATCTCTGTGAACTCGTCCCAGCTGAGCTTGGCAGGGTCGATCACTTTGAGCGCGAGAGACGGCAGCTTCCCGGTGAACGAGGTTCGGATTTGCTGACTGACGGTGCCTTTGAGCCGCTTCTGGCTGACCAAGTCGGGAGTGCCCAGATCGGCCAACTTGCCCATGCGACGCAGATAGTCGGCGTTGGTCAGCGCGTTGCACAATTCGGCGGCCGGCCCCTCGAACACCTGCTGAATGGTGAACTTCACTGGCGTTGCCCCCAACGGGTGTTCCCGCAGCCGCAGAAAAGGGCTTGGGGACGGACTAGGCCAGGCGCCGTGAAGCGGCGGACCCGGCAGGTAAGGCCGTAGCTTCGCGCACCACGGCAAGTAATGCTGGGCCGTAGCGGCTGACTTTCACAGGCCCAACTCCGGGAACTGCCAGTAAGGCCTGGTCGGTGGTGGGACGTGCTTCAGCGATAGCCGCCAACGACGTGTCGTGGAGGATGGCAAAGGCCGCGATGCCAGACAGCCGAGACTCGGCAGTTCGCCAAGCTTTGAGCCGCTGGTAGAGCACCGGGTCTGCTTTGGAACCCACGTCGATTGCTGCCTTTTTGGTGCCCGAAACACCAGGCAGCCCCGCAGCACGTGCAGCCGCGACGCGTTCTTTCATCTCTCGCAGAATGCTCTGCCAGTCAGCTGTGTTGCCGGGTTCCATCGAGCGAATCGCGGCTTCCACGTTCTCTAGCCAGTACGAGGGAGACCGGCCTGTGGTTCGGGAACCGAACGTTCTGGACTTTGCCCACGAGCAGGCAAGCACGAACTCGGCCCGGGTGACGGCGACATAGAGCAGGCGTTGTTCTTCGGCGCGGGCCTCTGGCGTGTCTGCGCTTCCCATCGGGACATAGCCGCGCTCGAGCCCTGCAACGAAGACGACCGGCCACTCCAAGCCCTTTGCCCGGTGGAAGGTTGAGAGCTCGACCACGTCGGCTTGGCGTTGGGGTTCGTCGTTCGACGAGGTGATGGCGCCGTGCAACCAGGTGAGGAACCCGGCGACGCTGCCCTGCGCTTCGATGCCCAGGTATTCGTGTGCCATACGGATGACACCTTCGATCTGCGCGATGCGATCGTCGGCACCGTCTGGCGACGCTGCGTCTGGCGACAACGCGTCGTCTCGGAGCTCTGCGACCAGCTCTTCCAAGTCGTTGAGGCGCGACGCAAGCGGGATGCGCGGTGGGCCGTCGTTGAGCATCGACAACGTGCGGAGCACTTGAGGTTGTTGCAGGAACGCTTGGCCGCCGCGTACCCGGTGAGGGATGCCAACGGCGCGGAACGCTTCTTCAAAGAGCAGCAGTTGCGCGTTGGTACGGGTGAGCACGGCCATGTGCTTCCAAGGGACCCGAGCGTTGTGATGTTCCCGGGCGAGCCGCGCAATGCTTCGGGCTTCTTCGATGTCTGACGGGTAGGCGGTGACCGTGGGGACAGGGCCGTCGGTCTTGTTGGGCCGAAGGGCGCGGCTTTGACGAGCACCGAGCCCAAGCACAGCGTCGGCGACCGTGAGCACCTGAGGCGACGACCGGTAGTTGTCTTCGAGGCGGACGAACCCGCCGTTGGGAAAGCGACGGCGGAACGCCCCAAGGAAGCGAGGATCGGCGCCGTTCCAGCCGTAGATGGCCTGGTTGGGGTCACCGACGACGCATAGGTCGACAGTGTCTGGAACAGCCCACCGTGCCATTGGGGCATTGACGGCGCTGCCATGGACGCGAAGTTGTGAGGCGCCCAACCCATGCGCGGTCGGGTCGGAGTGGTCGTAATCGGTGTAGCTGTCGGATCCGCCGTCACGGCTGTATCCGCCGTCACCTAAGTATCCGCCGTCACCTAAGTAACCGTCGTCGTCACCGAAGTCGCCGGAGCGATCGACGAAATCGCCAAACGGAAGTGTGGTGGAGCCCTCCGGCCCGGAGGGCTCGGGCCGCTGCGAGAGCGCTGGATGCGACGACGAACCATCGAGATCGTCGAGGTCGACTGGGTGGTCGAGCAGGCCGAGCCAACCATCGAGCAAGCGCGCCTGTGCCGGGTTGACGTCTTGGAACTCGTCGACGAACAGATGCCGGAACCGCCAGCGCTGCCGCGCAGCGAATTCCCGGTCGGCCTCCATGGCCTGAACGGTCAACACCAGGAGGTCGTCGAAATCGACAAGGCCTCGCCTGCGCTTGTCTGCTTCGTACCGAGCAAACAGCTCAGCCATGGCCTCGGCGCCTAGCGGCGGCTTTCGTCCGGCACGGTTGACCGCAGCAACGTAGGTCTGCGGAGTGATGAGCCTTGCCTTGGCCCACTCGATTTCTGACGCAAGATCGCCAGGTTGCGCAACAGCCCCCGGCCCGGCAAGCAGCTTCTGTGACACCAGCGGCATGAGGATACGCAGCTTGGACTGGGTGAGCTTTGGTGCCGCGATGCCATGCTCGGTCCAATACTGCCGTAACTGGTTGAACGCCACTGAGTGGAATGTGCCGGTGGCTACCCGGTCACGGACGCCGAGCGCCGACAACCGTTTGGTGAGTTCGCCTGCCGCTTTGCGGGTGAACGTGATGGCAAGCGTGTGTTGTGGTTCGGCAGAACCTTGGGCGATGCGATAGGCGATGCGACGTGTGAGTACCCGTGTTTTGCCTGATCCCGCACCCGCCAGGATGCACAGGGGCGCGTGCGTGGCAACCACTGCACGTTCTTGCGCCTGGTTGAGCCCCTCGAGGAGGGCACGGGTGTCCGCTGCCATGCACACACCCTACGGGAGGGGGTGTGACAGAACGACACGCGTGTGATTCGTTCTGCTCTGGACGGGTTCGAAATGTCTCGCACGTACGTATTCAAACCATTAGCACGTACGTGTTAACCTTTGCCATGGTTCTTACTGCTTCGAAGCTTCGGGAAAACATCTATCGATTGCTCGATCACGCCCTGGAAACGGGTGAGGTGATCGAAATTGAACGCAATGGACGAAAGCTGCGGATTGTTCCAGACGGCTCGCGAACTCGCCTCGATCGGCTGGTTCCTCGGCCAGAGACAGTCGTTGGGGACTCAGAAAGTCTTGTGCACGCCGATTGGTCTGGTGAATGGAAGCCGTAGTTCGCCTCGATACACATGTGGTCGTGTGGCTCTATGCCGGAATGGCGGACCGGTTGAGCAGACTTGCGGCGGACGCCATCAACAACAACGACATCGTCATTTCTCCGATGGTGGAACTCGAGCTCACCTACCTCTTCGAGATTGGACGGCTGACCGTTGCTGGACCAGCGATAACCGCTGACCTTCGCGAACGAATTGGGCTTACTCAATCAGAGGTTTCTATGGCTGCGGCAATTCAGCGGGCCGGTGCGCTCTCGTGGACGCGCGATCCATTTGACCGAGTCATCGTTGGCGATGCAATCGCTGCCAACACACGCCTCATCACCAAGGACCAGCTGATCAAGGAGAACTCCTCGCTTTCCCTGTGGTAGCGCCTGCAAGGAGTTCGTCGCGGCAGGTCAACCGGCCGTTAGGCTCCCCCCATGGCTGCAAAACCTCGGTTCCTTCATGACGGCGAAGAGTTGGTCCTCGTCAGACGTCCGCACATCAAGGCATTGTTCGGCGTCGCGTCATTGTTGGTGGTCTGCTTGGCAGTGGGCGCAGCCGCTGCGCAGCTGCTCAACCCCGGTAACGGCCAGCAAAACGGCTGGATCACTTGGGCCGCAGTCGTCGTGCCAACCCTCGCCGCGCTGAACGCCTTGCGCAAGTGGCTGTTGTGGCGATCCGACTCGCTGGTGCTCACATCTCAACGGCTCATCAGCCGCAAAGGTTTCATTGCGAAGAACTCGATGGAGATCCCGCTTGACCGCATCAACAACATCTCCTGTTCGCAGAGCGTGGGCGAGCGCGTGACCGGCAGCGGAGACCTGATCGTGGAGTCCGGTGGCGAAGACGGCAGGGCAGTGTTCTCCGACATGAGCCGCCCGGCCGAGATCCAGCGCGAGGTCTACCGCCAGATCGAGCGCAACCAGGCCCGAGACATGGACCGCATGGCCGGAACCCGCCCGCTCAGCATCCCGGAGCAAATCGAAAAGCTTGACGATCTTCGCCAGCGTGGCGTGGTCAGCCAGGCCGAGTTCGACGCCAAGAAGCAACAACTGCTCGATCAAATGTGAATCCGGCAAATGTAAGTTCGGCTGCTGTCATTCCAGCAGTCGTGCGTCCGGGAGCCGTGCCACGAGTCGTCAGCCTGGTCCCCTCGGCTACCGAAACGCTGAGCGAATGGGGTGTCACTCCCATCGCAGTGAGCCGGTTCTGCGAGCGCGACGACCTGCCGCATGTTGGCGGTACCAAGAACCCGGACGTCGCTGCGATTTCAGCGCTGCAGCCAGACCTTGTGGTGCTGTGCGATCAGGAGAACCGGCTGGCAGACCACGACGCGTTGCGCGCCGCCGGTGTGCCGGTGTTCGTGTTCACCATCACCTCGCTGAGCCATGTCGCCGCCGAGATGAACCGCCTGCGGTCGGCGTTGAACTTGGCGCCCGACGATTTGGCCGACGCGCTTGCCCACAATTCCCCGCCGGAACCCGCTCGGGTGAGCGCGTGGGTGCCAATCTGGCGCCGGCCGTGGATGACCATCAACGGCGATACGTACGCATCGACCCTGCTGCAAGCGGCTGGCATCACAAACGTGTGTGCACATATGGACGTGCGTTACCCAGAGATTGAACTGAAAGCTGTGCGCTCGCTGGCTCCCGATGTGGTGATCGCCCCCACCGAGCCCTACCACTTCACCGAACGGCACGAAGCTGAGCTGTCAACGGTTGCCCCCGTTTTATACGTCGACGGGAAAGACCTGTTTTGGTGGGGCGTTCGCACGCCGACGGCTATCCAGCGTCTACGCACTCAGGTGGGCGCCCGCTGAGGGCCGCACCAGCCAACCTTCGTTGAAGGTTCCGGCGTGCGCCAACGCCACGACACAGCCTCCCCAGCCACCACCGGTCATACGGGCCGCAATCACGCCAGGCATCGACGTCAGCCGCTCGATGCACGCATCGACGACGGGGGTGGAGTTCTCGAAATCGTCGCGCAAACTCCGTTGCCCGTCTGCCATCAGTGATGCTATGCGCGCATGTAATACTGAACCAGACATGCTGCGGAGTGCGTCGACGAAATCGCGAACGCGTTGATTCTCCGTGACCACGTGTCGGGCGCGACGCAACACGGTAGGGTCCGGGATCGAAGTGAGTTGCGCCGCAGAGGTGAGCAAACGCAGCGGGCCAACGATTTCTTCGGCCTCACGCAGTTGCAGTGCACGCTCTGTGTAGGCAGACGTCGCGAGCGTGCGTGCCTGCCCTGAGTGGACTACCACCACGTCAAGCTCGGCCGGCAGTGTCACTGGTTCCACGGTCAGGTCGTGGCAGTCGATCAGTAACGCGCTCCCAGCAACTCCCGCTGCCGAGGCGAGCTGATCCATGATCCCGGTAGGCACCCCGGTAGCTTCGTTTTCGGCACGCTGGCACAGCTGCGCAAGTTCAAGCGGGGACCCGTCCGCACCGAGCGCCAACGCCAGCGCAACCTCGAACGCAGCAGATGACGACAGGCCGGCGCCGATTGGAACTGTCGTCCTCACGGACCCGGTGAAACCTTCACCCGGTCCGAGTGCTTTCACTACACCCGCCACGTATCGCGCCCACATTGGTTCGCAGGCGGTTGGGTCCGCTACGTCAACCGGCACGATTGCGGGCTGGGTCTCGTCGGCGGAGGTCAGGCTGACGAACCCCCCACCGCGCACGCCGGTGATGGTGGTGGCCAGATGAATCGCCATCGGAAGCACCAAACCGCCGGTGTAATCGGTGTGGTCACCGATGATGTTGACCCGGCCGGGAGCAATGGCGGTGATGGTCTCAGACATAGCCGGTCAAATGTAGACCGGCTGTGTTCGGCCGTGTGCCCGCTTGCGGATTCGGTTGCGGCCCGGCGGTTCGCTGCGCTACTGCGACGTGAGCATCTCGCCCGAACTGATCTGGGTGGTGTATTCACTCGGCCCAGGACCCACGGAGAATGGCCCGGCAGTCATGCGGCGCTGACCCGTCACAGCGTCATCCACCTTCACCGGCCCGTCTGCAGCGGGACTGAGATCCAGTAGATAGGCAGCGAGCGCGCGTCCGAGATCGTCGGTCAGCGGAACGCCCGTGAGCGCAGCGCAGCCGCCTCCGGCCAGAGCCATGTCGAGAATCCCCCGGCGCTCTTCAGGAAACTGTGCGCGCAGATCAATTGCCGCCGGCCCGGCACTCCACAACTTCCGATGCCCGAGCGCGTGATGCACCCACGACGAGCGGCCAAGGTCTCCGGTGACAACACGGTCGACGATTCCAGCAGCCTGCCCTGGAGGAACCCCGTCGGCGATGAGGATGGCATCGTCTCCTGCACCTTCACGGATGGCGCCCAACGCAACCCGCAATGCCTCGGCACGGGTGGCAACCGCGCTGCCCAGCCGATGGCCGGGAACCGCACCAGCCCACACGTCTTCCAGGTAGAACACGTCCCAGCCAGCAGCCCGCCGAGCGGAAAACGCAGTAATAAGTGCATCAAGTACCGCTTCGTCGGTCAGATCTGCAACCGGGTAACCGTGCACGAAGCGGACCTTGCCGGCGGCCTGTTCAACACTGTGCTGCACGAACGACGAATCGCTCTCAATCGCGAACGGGCGGCACCGCAAGCCGGGTCGGAGCCCGCGCTGTCGGATGCGCGCGGCCAACGGGTCCAGCACGGCGCGTGCTGAGGCGCTGCGATACGCGCTCGAAGCGCCACCGCCACCGCGGACCATGTCGTCGATCACCGGCGCTCCTGAACCAAGCACAACGTGAGAGAGCCCGAAGTCTGCTGCTGCATCCACCGAGACGGCGAGCAGGCCCACATCACCGTGAACTTCTGGGCCGGTCCACCAGCCGATGCCGGTGCGGACCGCTGCACGTTGCGCTGCGTCGCTTTCGGTGGCCCACAGTTCGTGGAACTCGGCCAGCAATGCCGATGGGTCGCCGGCGGCGATCCAGACCGGGTCGAGGGTGATCTGTTCACCCGGATGCAGGTTGATCCCGTCGAGAAGAGCGATCGCCGCCGTGCCCTCGCCGCTGGAGCGTGGGGCAGGGCCTTCGATGATGCCGAAATGCACCGCTCCGTGCAGGAAGCCGACAACCCCTGCGTCGTGTCCCATCACTTGATGCGCAGCGACGGACTGATTGGCGCGAGCAAGGTCCGCGTGGTCCTGCTGACGACGTTGCGCGGAAACTTCGTTCGCCGGCACCACATGATCGGGCGCACAGCGTCGCACGGTTGACGATGTGGTCCAGCCGGGAGCAAGCACCCGATGGGGGCGCAGTTCGGAAAAGCGGATTCGGGCTTCGGTGAGCACGACGGTGGTTCGGCCTTGGTTGTGGAGCGTCCAGTCGATCCTGATCCCGGAACCGCTCTCGGATAGGCCGATCGACACGAAGAGTCCACCGACGCGACGCGCTCCGACGATGAGCGGTGCTTCGCCGGACGCGTTACCGGCCTTGATCTCGATCGCTGCGGGAAGCGAGGCCGAGTCGCCTGTGCGGTCGCCCTGAGCGGCGTCGGTTGACTGCCAAGACATCCCTCCAGCCTGGCAGCTTCTGAACCCATTTCATTGGATCTTCGGCTTGATCTTCGCGAGCCGATTTGTCGCCGAGGGCCAAGGGCCAACATCATGGCGCCATGAGTGGACCACTTTCAGGCCTGACCATTGTTGAACTCGCGGGCATCGGACCTGGTCCCTTTGCCGGAATGCTGTTCGCCGATATGGGTGCCGACGTGATCCGCGTCGAGCGGGCACAGGCCGTACCTGCGCAACCGACTGGCCGTCCCAACCTTTCTATTTCCGAGCGCGGACGTCGTTCGATCGGGATTGACCTCAAGACTGCGGCCGGCCGTGAAGTGGTCTTGCGACTGGTCGACAAGGCCGACGGCATGTTCGAAGGGTTCCGCCCGGGCGTCACCGAGCGGCTTGGCCTCGGTCCTGATGACTGCCTCGCTCGCAATTCGCGCCTTGTCTACGGACGCATGACCGGGTGGGGCCAGGAAGGTCCATATGCGATGGCTGCCGGCCACGACATCAACTACATCGCGCTGGCTGGGGCACTGGAGCCCATCGGTCGCGCCGGTGCCAAGCCCGTTCCGCCGCTCAACCTGGTAGGCGACTTCGGCGGTGGCGGTATGTTCCTTGCGTTCGGCATGGTGTGCGGTCTGCTGGAGGCGGCACGGTCTGGCAAGGGGCAGGTGGTCGATGCCGCGATGGTCGACGGTGCAGCGGTGCTGATGACGATGTTCCATTCGATGAACGCAATGGGGGTGCACAAGCCGGAGCGTGGCACCAACATGCTCGATACCGGTGCGCCGTTCTACGACGTGTACGAGTGCAGCGACGGCAAGTACATCTCCGTCGGTTCCATCGAGCCGCAGTTCTATGCCGAGCTGCGCCGCCTTGGCGGGTTGGAGGACGATGCAACCTGGGGCAAGCAGTTGGACCAGTCGCGGTGGGCTGAGTTGAAGATGAAGATGGCCGAGGTGTTCATGCAGCGTACGCGTGCCGAGTGGTGCGACCTCATGGAGCACACCGACGTGTGCTTTGCTCCGGTGCTGTCGCTTGCGGAAGCCCCGCAACACCCGCACAACGTTGCCCGCTCGACGTTCATCACCCGAGACGGACTCACGCAGCCCGCACCAGCGCCGAGGTTCTCTCGGACGCAGGCCGAGTTGCCACACCCATCACCAGCGGTGGGCGCCGACACCGACTCGGTTCTGGCATGGGCCGGTTACGACGCCGACGCAATCAGCACGCTGCGATCCGACGGCTCTGTCCGCTAAGCCTGGCCCCGGCTCGACGCCTTGTTCGATACGAAATCCGTTCGGGTAGAGGAGACCTTCGGCTGCACGGAGCGTTGTTGCTCCGAACGGACCTGGTCCCTTCAAAGGTTGGCTTTAGGATGTCCTTCATGGCAACGGGTTTAGCTTGGGAACCGATCGAAGATCTTCCTGCCAACTGGGCTGACCTTGCGTGTCCTGAGGTCGCTAGTCTGCGGCAAATCTGGATGGAGGTGAGGAACGACCTTGATAAGCACGCTGTGAAAACCTTCAATCAGAAGCTTGCGAATGAGTGGGCGATCGAAACCGGGCTTATCGAAGGTTTGTACGCCATTGACCGTGGAACGACAAACACTCTGATTGAGGTTGGCCTGGATGCGGCCTCGCTGCCTCACTCAGAAGCGCCAATTGATGCGAAAACGTTCTCACTGCTGAAGGATCAACTTGGAGCGCTCGATTTAGTCTTTGACATTGTCTCAAACGGTCGTGAGCTAACTCTCAGCTTCATTAAGGAACTGCACGCTTTGCTGACACGTCATCAGCCAACAACAACGGCCGTTGACCAGTTCGGGAACTATCGTGAGGTCGAACTTCGGCGTGGTGATTGGAAGGTTCAGTCGAACAACCCGGAGCGGCGGGATGGGAAGACTCATGAGTACTGCCCCGTTGAGCAGGTGCAGCCCGAGATGGAGCGTCTCGTTGCGCTGCATGCCGAACACGTTACAGCGCAGATTGCGCCTGAAATAGAGGCAGCGTGGCTCCACCACCGGTTTACCCAAATTCACCCCTTCCAGGATGGAAATGGTCGGGTTGCCCGTTGCCTGGCGAGCTTGGTTCTCATCCAGGGTGACTTGTTCCCGTTGGTGGTGGATCGGGATTCTCGCTCGGGGTACATCGACGCCCTCGAGCAGGCAGACAGTGGAAACCTGGCACCGCTCGTGGACACGGTTGCAGCTCTCGAACGTGCCCGTTTGAGGCGGGCGATTGCTATCGCCGACGGCGTTTACCGTGAAACGACACGAATCGAAGAAGTCATCGGTGCATTTGGCAACCTCTCGAGGCCTGCAAAGGCTGACTTTCAGCAGGTCTTCGAACTGGCGAACCAAATTCATGAACGGTTGGATGGCGCATTGTCGTCGATCAAGGCCCAGCTAGCCGAGGTCGGAGGGACTGGAATTCAGGTTTCGGTCCAGTCGTCGCGCGGTCAAACCGACAAGCGGCGGTTTAACCGATACCAAAAGATGCAGGTCGCTCGCTCCCTGGAGTTCTTCGCCGACTTTGGTAGGCACGACGAGTGGTCGTTGATGCGCATCACACGAGAGGCTAGACAATTCGAAGTTCTGGCGATGATTTCTGCGGTCGGTCCGTCATTCAAGGGTATTTGCGCCGTTGGAATTGCGGTGTATGAAAAGGTGTCGGACGATGACGGCCACAAACAAACCATCGATCTCGAAGTGACGGGCAACGAACCGTTCCTTGTTAACTACCTCGATGGCCAGTCCGCAATTGACAATTTCGAAGGATGGGCGCGGACCCAGTTGACGACGGCGCTAGCAATGGTCAGGCGGAGAATTGGCTGATGCCGCTTCCTGTTGACCTTTACCAGCAGCCACGTCGGAGCGTTTTCAGCGGCTGGTGAGGAGGCGGATCACGTCGGGGGCGAGGTCGAACCCGGCGATCACAAGCGGGCCTAGCGTCGCGGCGTGGACCTCGACGACCGGTTCGTCTGGGGTAGGTACCGACACCGGTGATGTCCCGAAGAACTCATCGGCGCTAGCTGGTGGCGCGGGCGGGACAAGCCCCTCTGCCCACGTCGGTCGCGCTTCGGAACGGGTCAGCGTTAGCGCAACCTGATCGACGCCGAAGCTGACTTCGATCGTGCGGCGGGGCCCCTTGCAGTGCCGCAATCCGATAAACGTGGTGAGCATCTCGGCGTCGTCATCGAGTTGCTCACCAAGCACCAACGCAACGGCCACGGCATGCTTGCACGGGTTTCCCCAGTCTGGACATGTGCAGCTGAACGAGACGGACGCATCACGATCCGGCATGGCGCCCTGGACCGGAGTTCGCATCTCCACGGCGTAGGGAACACTGCGGCTTCCGCGCACCTGGCCAGAACAGCGCCCTGGCTCCACACGCAATAGCGTCACCATTCCCCGCTCGGCAAGCTCGGCGCCGCGCATGAATCGAATGGGATCGCTGCGCGCTGCAATGGCACCGAACGCTGCGGTTGCCGGGCCGTCGGAACGTCCTGATTGAGAACGAGACGTGCTCATGTTCGCTCCAACGAAATCAACCGTCGCAGTTCGTCCGTCGACAACTCGGTGATCCATCCCTCGCCACTGCTCGAAGCCACTGCGTTGTCGGAGAGCACCCGGTCCGCAAGGTCGCGCTTCTCGGCGATGATCGTGTCGATGCGTTCCTCGATGGTCCCGCGAGTAGCCAGGCGATGTACCAGCACCGTTGCAGTTTGACCGATGCGCCATGCGCGATCGCTCGCCTGGTCTTCCACCGCCGGGTTCCACCATCGGTCGATGTGAACCACCCGTGTAGCGGCCGTGAGGTTGAGCCCGCTCCCGCCTGCTTTCAGGCTGACCAACAGCAGCGGCGTTGCGCCCTCTTGAAAGTCAGTCACCAGACGGTCTCGACGTGTCCGAGCAAGGCCACCGTGCAGGAACGGTGCTGACAGCGACAGCCGTTCAGACAGGTGGCGTTGCACCAGCTTGCCCATTTCGACGTACTGCGTAAAAGCGATCACCTGCTCATCAGCGTCGAACGCATCATCGATCAGTTCGTCGAACCGCGACAATTTGCCGCTGCGGCCGTCTAGGCGACCGTTATCGCCCAGCAAATGCACCGGGTGATTGCAGATCTGTTTGAGCTTGGTGATTGCTGCGACGATGGCACCGCGCCGTTCGAAGCCGCCAAGGGTGTCCAACCGTTGCAACAATGAGTCGGTCACCGCCCGATACAGGCTGGCCTGCTCATGGGTGAGGGTTGCCCAGGCAGTCGACTCGATCTTGGGCGGAAGCTCCGGCACCAACGATTTGTCGGACTTGGATCGTCGCAAGAGGAAGGGGCTGACGATCGTTCGCAGGTGATTGGTGGCCTGCTGGTCGTGATGTCGTTCGATTGGAACAGCCACAGTTCGACGGAACGAATCGGCGCTGCCCAACACTCCCGGGTTCACCAGGTCCATGATCGCCCACAGGTCAGCGAGTCGGTTCTCCACCGGGGTGCCAGTGAGCGCAATCCGCTGCCCGCCGGCGATGGTGCGAATCGACTTGGCGGCGAGCGTGTGGCGGTTCTTCAGGTGCTGCGCTTCGTCAATCACCACGCGAGACCAGTCCACACCGGCGAGCAACTCGGCATCTCTGGCTGCGGTGGCAAAGGTGGTGATAGTGAGGTGATGGCGCCGCTGCCACGAAATGAAGTCATGGGTCTCCCGACTTGGGCCATGATGCACGCCGACGACAAGCCCCGGCACGAACCGGGCAGCCTCCGTCTCCCAGTTGCGCACTACCGTAAGTGGACATATCACGAGGGTTGGTTTCGACGTCGAGGGGACGCTGTGCGCGATCAGCGCAAGGACCTGCGCTGTCTTGCCGAGCCCCATGTCGTCGGCAAGGACGCCACCCAGGCCAAGGCGGTCCAAGAATGCCAGCCAGCCCACGCCGCGCTGTTGATATGGGCGCAGAGTACCCTCGAAGCCGTCTGGCTGTTCGATCGGCGTGACCCGATCCTCCGGAAGTCCTGCCAACAGATCGTTCGCCCATCCATCGGCGGAGAGCTCGATCGGTGTGCTGCCGTTCGGCTGCGATTCGGCGGCCAGGCCCAGCAAAGAGAGCGCGTCGACAACGGGCCGTTCCCGTCGCACACGCGTGAGGGCCGTCAGCGCCTCGGCCGCCACCGAACGGTCGACAATCGCCCACCGGCCAGCCAGGTGGATGAGGTCGTGCTTCGCGGCAGCCAGGCGGGCCAGGTCGGCTTCGTCCAACCGCTGATCGCCCAGCGCGATGCTCCAATCGACAGCAACGATGTTCTTTGCGGTGAGCCCGGTCGGGGTAACCGCCTGATCGTTGGGGGTCGCCCGACCAACAACCTTCACCCGCGGTGGGTTGGTGAACCAGGCCGGCAACTGGACCTGGATGCCGGCTGCCGTGATGGAATCAAGCTCGTGGTGCAACAGGTGGACAACCTGCTGTGTGTTCAAGGGCGCTGTTGCCGGTTGTGTTCGATGGAGGCACTCGCCAACCGTCGGCGACGCCACCAGCAACCGTTGCCGAATCAGCCGCAGCGCAGCCTGGGCGTCCCCGCTATCTATGCCGTGGATGCCGTGGATGCCGTCGCTGCGGCCGATGCCGTCGCTGCGGCCGATGCCCGAGGCAGCAGTGGAGCGGCCGTTCGATTCCCAGAGGGTGGCGGCAGGTACACAGAGCGTTGGGTCTGCTGCCGCCGCGACCAGCAGGTCAAACGTCCAGCGATCGGGGTCAGAATCGAATCCGTCTGCGGCCTGGGATCCGGGCGGAGGGTCGATCTCAACCGGGCTCAACCGGGCCATCACCACCAGGGAGCTGAGCGGCGAGCGGCCGGTGAGCGGCCCTGACCAGCGGTCCAACTCATCGGCGATCTCGGCCAGTGCCTGCACTTCGGCAGCGCCGTTGACGGAGACCTGCGGCTCACCGATCAGCGAACCCAGCACACGGCGCATGACGACCGCATGAGGCCGGCGGTCACGCGGCTCGGGCCCGCCGGCGCGCGCATCCCACAGTTGAGCCCGCACGGCTTCGTCGACAAATTGCCCGAGGAGCACCGAGGCGAGTTGCCATGGTTCTGCTTCCGGGTTCAGCGCCGCCACAACAGGCGGCATCATCGTGGTCAGCGACCGGAGGGTGCGTGCCCCAGCTTCGCTGAGGGTCGGTTGCCAGCGTGCATACGATTGCTCGACGTCCACGTGCGGAACGACTTGCCCGTTCCGGGACATTGCAGCACCAGCGGCGGCCACGGAGTGTGCCCATCCAAGCGACGGGCTGAGGGTCTTCCACGGCACCCACGAGTGGTGCGCGAATGCATCGGCGGCCACATTGATGGAGATGAGTGCGCAGTGCAGCCCCACAGGTTCCTTACGACCGGGGATCGAAATGGTTCGCACCGCGTGCTGCAGGTCGTGCGCAAACAACCGATTTGCCAGCGACATGGTGCTTTCGGCCGTGAGCGCCCGGTTGTGCCAGCCAACAGCCGCCAACTGCCCTTGGTCCCAGGCAATGTGCAGCACAACCCGGATGGTAGCCCCGGGCCCGTGGGCGCATTTCGCGTTGGGCACGCGTTCGGCTGCGTGACACGAGCCCGTCCACTCGGCGGAGTGTTGTGCTACGTTCGACGCACATGGAGACGGTGCCGATCCGGGAGTTACAGCAGCATTCATCTGCAGTCTTGAGGCGCGTGCGGGCAGGTGAGCAGGTCGGGATCACTGACCGAGGCACTCTGGTTGCCGTTCTCGTGCCACCGACGTCAGTGGGTGGCACCGGTGCGCTAGTGGCTGCGGGCCGGGTTCGTCCTGCCACCGTGGCGCCCGCTGACCTGCCGCCAGCCCAAAAGGCTCCGTCGACGGTTTCGGAAGTCCTCGACGGCCTTCGCGCAGACTCCTGAGGTCCATATGCCGGTGAGTTACATCGACACCTCTGCGTTTCTGAAGCTGCTCGTTGATGAGAAACATTCCGGCTTGATGCGGCGATACGCCGAAGAACATGAGCTGTGGTCTTCAACGCTCCTCGCGGTGGAATCGCACCGAGCTGGGCCCCGGTTGGACATCGATCCGCTGGTCATCGACGAAGCACTCAAAGTCGTCACGATGGTGGTTCCGCTCGAGGCGACCTATAACTCCGCGCGAAAGGTGGGGGTGCGTGAACTGCGAACGTTGGACGCTCTGCACCTTGCATCGGCAATGGAACTCGCAGACGATCTCTCGGCGGTGGTCACCTACGACCGGCGTCTCGCCGCTGGCTGCGAATTGGAACAAGTTGACGTGGCGGCTCCAGGCTTAGGCTCGCGTTGGTGGCGCTGACTCCAGCCGCTAGACACGGGGTCGTGTCAGGCGACTCGCAGAAACCTTCACTCTGTGGGGTGATCCGTCCCGAGTAGCGTCGGAGGCCGTGCTTGCAACTGTGCTCGGTATCCATACGGCTTGGGCGTGGGTCGTCATCATCGGCAACGGGTTGGCCGGCGTCTGGTCGCTTGGGGCGCACCGGTTCGAGCAGCTGCGGATGCGGGCGCTCTGGTGGTTCATCGGGTTTGTCGAAGTGGCGATGTTCATCCAGGTCGGACTTGGCGTCTGGATGTTCAGCAATGAGAAACGCACCGTTCCCCAGTTCCACATGTTCTACGGGTTCGTCGGCATCATCGCCGTTGGCATCCTGTACTCCTACCGCCAGTCAATGCGCCATCGCCTGTACCTTCTGTACGGGTTCGGCGGGTTGTTCATCATGGGCCTCGGCATCCGTGCTCTGCTGGTCGGCAAGGTGGTTCTTGCGCCATGACAGCGGCGGAGCCGATTTACCCCTTGCCGCGCACCACGGTGATCGTGCTGTTCGGCGGACAATCAGCCGAGCATGAGGTGTCTTGCATCTCGGCTGTGCACGTGCTCAATGCGCTCGACAAGACCCGTTACCACGTCGTGCCGATTGGCATCTCACAAGACGGGCAGTGGGCGCACAGTGACTCGGCGTTGGAACTCTTGCGTGGCGTGGCCGAGGTCCCGCGGGCGCTAGCCGCATCAGGGGAACGGGTTGAGGCGAGTGCCGTCCTGCAGCGTTCGGACACGCTCAACGGCGGGCAGGTAGTGGTGCTGCCCGTGCTGCATGGGCCGCTGGGCGAAGACGGCACCGTGCAGGGAATGCTGGAACTGGCGGGGATCCCTTACGTCGGGTCGGGCGTCCTGGGTTCAGCGGTGTCGATGGACAAGGCCGTTGCCAAGTTGGTGTTCGACGCCGCTGGCATCCCGCAGGCCAAGTGGATGGCGTGGCGCAGTTGGGACCTAGCCACCGATGATGCACGGCTCAGCGCTGCCCAACAGGTCGAAGCGACGCTCGGCTGGCCGGTGTTCGTGAAACCGGCCAACATGGGCTCGTCGGTCGGTGTTACAAAGGCTCACGACCTTCCCGAGTTCCTTATCGCCCTGCACGAGGCAATGCAGTACGACGACACCATCGTCATCGAGGAATCCATCACCGGACGCGAGGTCGAATTCGCCGTGCTGGGCAACGAGCACCCCGAAGTGTCGCTGCCAGGTGAGGTGTTTCCAGCGAAGGAGTTCTACGACTTCGATGATAAGTACATCAATGGAAACGCAACGTTCCAGATTCCGGCGTCATTCTCCGAAGCCGATACGGCTGCAGGCCAAGACATCGCCCGTCGGGCCTACTCGGCGCTGCGTTGCGAAGGCATGGCACGGGTCGACTTCTTCTTCGAGACCGGTGGCCGTGGCTGGTTGGTGAACGAGATCAACACCATTCCAGGGTTCACGCCCATTTCGATGTATCCGAAGTTGTGGGAAGCATCGGGTGTTCCGTACGTCGAACTAGTCGACCGGCTTGTGCAACTGGCTCTGCAACGCCACGCCCGTCGGACCGTCTACCACGGCCGTGCTCGCCTTCGTTGAGCGCTGATGCCATGACCTTCGGCCCGTTGGCAATCGGAGCCAGATGTGGAGTTCTGGCATGACCGGCACGTCAGTGATGGTTCCCACGTCGCTTGCGCACCGCGTCGAGTCCATTCTTGGGCACCCCATACGTTCGGCAACCGCAACAATCGGTGGACATTCGAACTTTGTGTTTGTGGTCGACGATTCGGTCATCAAGGCCGCCAGTTCTGTGATCAAACGCGCCGACGTGGCACGTGAGATCGAGTTGCTTCGCTGCGTTGACGGGCTTGGGTGTTCGGCCCCGTCGCTCATCGGTGCCAGCGTCGACGCTGATTGGGCCGTGCTGGCCACCATCAAGTCCGCTGGGACCCCCGGCATGGTGCACCTTGCCCAGTTGCAAAGCGATGTGGCCGCGGCTGCGGTCTTTGGCACGTTGATGGGACGCCTGTTGCGTACGGTCCACGGCTGCGCGCCTTGCCCGCCAACCGGCGCACTGTTCGAACGAGTCAACCTGTTGGCAGACGCGCAAAAGCGCGTCGCTGCGCTCGATGTGCCGGAGCAGACGATTGCACGGTTGACTACGGCGATAGAGCACCCGGTCCATGCCACAGGAGTCGCGTTCCTACACGGTGACCCTGGGCTGCACAATGTGATGCTGGAAGTGGAAAGCGATCGATCGGGTGATCGGTTTCGTATTGCGGCACTGGTGGATTGGGAGTTGGGCGGCTGGGGCAACGCGTTGGCTGACCTGTCGTGGTTCTACTGGACCCTCTGGTTCCGTGGCTTAGTCACAGCAGCGTGGCCAGCCTTTGTCGAGACGTACGGGCCGTGGGCTTTGCGTGCACTGGGGTGGTCTGCTGATCCGGTGCGAGCGTGCATCCTCGCCCAGATGGCTGTGCTGCTTGTGCGAACCGACGCTGCCACCGCTGTGCGCGATGTGTGGCTTGAGCGCATCGACGCAACGGACGCGATGGACTTTCCTAGCCTGGAACCATGAGCCCTACCGAGCCAGCGCGAGGGCTGCGGTATCAACCCTTTGACGGCCGCCCGTTCCGTCAGCGCATCGGCGTGCGGCCGTTGGATCTCGCCACGTGGATCGAACCGGACGACAACTTCGCACTGGAGCTTGCCGAGAAGCAACGGCTAGTCGCGGATCGTCATGCGGCGGTGTTCGCCGCCTTGCCGTTTGCCGGAGATGCGTCAGTGGAAGTACGGCAGCTCATCGAGTCCCATATGCGCACATATTTTCCAGATTTGGCTATCGATGTTGCTCCTGGATTGCATCCGCTGGACGCTGCTGGCCGACAAGTGCAAGAGGACCTTTGCCTCATGGTGCATCACGACGGTGCGTTGAGGCTCGCAGCTGCGTCGCTGTGCTTCCCTGGCAGGTGGCGCCTGGCCGACAAGATTGGCCTGCCGATGATGGCCATCCACGAACCAGTCGCTCGATACGCGTATGACATTGGTAAGCCAACAGATGATCTATTGGCCCGGTTGACTGTGGATCGGCCCGTGTGGCGTCTGAACTGGAGCGTGGTGGACGACGGTGCGCTGTTCCAACCAGGTGGGCACGGAAGGGTAGATGCTCCTTCGGTCCGGCCGGAAGACCTCTACGTCCGCGTCGAACGGCAGACGCTCCGGAGGCTTCCGGAGACGGGAGCGATCCTGTTCACCATCAGGACCTACGTGCAGAATCTTCCCCATGCCGTGGTTCACGCTGCAGATCGGCAGCGGCTGGCCGATGCGTTGGCCGCGATGCCAGATGATGTGCGCGCGTATAAATCGCTCACGTCGGTTGCTGACCGCGCCATTGCGTGGCTGCGTTCTGCTGAGCGCTGAGATCTCCGAGCGTTCGGCCGGCAACACAGCTGCCATGGTGAGGCCGGTACCGGCGACGGGAGCCAAGCTGACAACGATTGAAATGACGCAGCACCAACAATTTGCGCGATCAACTGTCCGACCGCCTCCCACAGGCTTGTGGTCTGGCAACATGGTGCCATGGCAGATCAGGCGATGAGCCAGCCACCGCAGCCGGCAACCAGTGGCAATAGGGTGGCGTCTGTCGACCTTGAACCGCGTCGGCAGGACGCTCTGGCGTACCTGCGCCGCCACGTTCACGACGGTGACCTCACGCTCGAGGAGTACGGCATCAGGGTAGAACGCGCGTTGCTTGCGACCTCGCCGACCGAGATCCTGCTCGCGGTCGAGGGCTTGCCGACGCTACGCGATCCGGTCACCAGCGCCATCACCCAGACCGGTGCGCCGCAGGTGATGCCACTCCCTGCTGACGCGGCGCGTGGGATGGCGACGGCTTCCCAATCAGGCTCTGGCCTCCGGGTGGACTCATCCCGCGCAGCCAAATCTCGCACCGTCTTGGGCTTGTTCTCAGAGGCAAAGTTAAAGGGTCGATGGCGTGGTGGTAACAGCGTGTCCGTCTTGTCGTTGTTCGGTGGTGCGACGATCGATCTCCGTCAGGCCATCTTGTCGGAAGACGAGCTGGCTATCACAGGGATGGTGATGTTCGGCAGCCTGCAGATCATTGTCCCGCCGGGAGCAGACGTCGATGTGAACAGCCTCGTCATATTCGGTTCTCGACGCGAAGACGACGATGACGTCGACGTGCTTCCAGGCATGCCCCGAATCAACGTCAACGTGATGGTCATGTTCGGCGACGTGACGGTGAAGGTGCGGGGGGTGGACAGTTCCAAGCGCCGCGGCCGAAAACGCTGACCTGGCACGCGGGCGGCCAACCGAGCCGGGCGGGCGTGACGAGTGCGAACGAATGTTCGCTACACTGTCTCGGTGACCTATCCGGTTGCCCTGGGTAGGGGCCTCATTGTCAACGCTGGCGCGGAGGTGCCTCAGGCCTGGCAGGGTGCACCGCGGGTGGTCATCGACGAGGCTGCGGTCGTTGCACCTGGAGCGGTTGTGGCTCAACTGCACACCGCATGGGCGTCTCGTCAACCGGTCGTTGTCGAGTTGGTAGCCGATGCGGCATCGTTCAGGGAGCCTCGCTCCTACCGGCTTGACCCGTGGGAGGCAGGCGCTCGGTTCGAGCCAATTCACGACCGGCTGCACTTCCTCGTCTGGGCCAACAACGTCGATGCTCGCGGCGCAGATCCCATCTGGTGGTGGGGCCGCAAGGCAGAGCGCCTTGGGGCCGCACCCTGTGCTGACGGGTCTGGCGATGTGGTGCTGCCCGACGGTCGTCCCGTCTGGGTCGATGGTGGGCCACGCGGCCCCTTGCCACCCGAGGTCGGCCTAGTAGTGCACAGCGATTCGGTCGACCTGCTTCGCCTCACGGTTACTCCACCCGAGCGCCCACTTGAAGCCGACCTCGCCGCCGACCAGCGCGAAGCAGTCGGGCACGGCAGCGGGGCAGCGCGGGTCATTGCTCCAGCCGGGTCTGGTAAGACCCGAGTCCTCACAGAACGTCTTCGCCTGCTCCATACAAAGCGCGCGTACGAACGCGAGAACACCCTGGCTGTGGCGTACAACGTAAAGGCGCGCGCCGAGATGGAAACGAGATGCGCCGACTTCCGACCTCAGGTCAAGACGCTCAACGCCTACGGCCAGTCGCTGTTGGGCAAAGCCATCGGGCGTGTCAGCGTTCTCGACGAACGAGAAGTGCGTCGCATCGTCGAGGGGCTGGTGGAAATAC
Organism: Acidimicrobiia bacterium; assembly: GCA_043720595.1. Lineage (GTDB taxonomy): Bacteria > Actinomycetota > Acidimicrobiia > Acidimicrobiales > JANYDT01 > JANNBN01. The sequence goes on along the minus strand of JAYSSK010000025.1, from coordinate 8,655 downwards.
CGGTGTCTCGGCGGCGGGCCAACACAGATCCCCTTGCTGCCTACCTCGAAGCGCTTTCGCTCTGCCGACTTGGCCTGCACGACCCACGAGACACAGAGGCATCACGAGACGACGTGCCAGGGTTTGCCGGGGTGTTCGTCCGCTACCGCGATGCGCTTGCCCAACGGTGCGCCGTCGACTTCGACGAGCAGATCTACCGGACCATCGAACTCCTCCTGTCAGACGGGGCGTTCCGGGCAGAGGCGCAGCGATCCTGCCGCCACCTTCTGGTCGACGAGTTCCAAGACCTCACTCCTGCGCACGTGCTCATGTTGCGGCTCCTGTCCATCCCCACCCTCGACTGTTTTGGCGTGGGCGACGACGACCAGGTCATCTATGGCCACGTCGGCGCAGACCCGCAATTCCTCATCCAGTTCGACTCGCTGTTTCCAGGGGCATCTGCGTACGCGTTGGAAGTGAACTACCGGTCGGCCTCACCGGTTGTCACCGCAGCGCGAACGCTGCTTGGTTACAACCACCGCCGCATCACGAAAGAAATCCGTCCTGCTGACGACGCCGTTTCGGACCCGGCAACATTTCGCGTCTCGCTTGTTCCAACCGAGTTGCTTACGGGCAAAGCGGTGGAGCAAATCCAGGCGTGGATTGCCTCTGGCACGCCACCAGCCCAAATTGCCTTGCTCACCCGTGTCAACGCACAACTTCTCGCGCCGCAGGTTGCGCTCACGCAACGCGGCGTGCCGGTAAACGGTGCACTCGACGAACGGATCCTGGAACGCACCGGGCTTCGCGCCGCGCTGGCGTACCTTCGCCTGGCAGTCGGAACTGGCCCCGGCGCTGGTTATGCGTCGGCCGATATGGTCGAGATTCTTCGCCGACCCAGCCGTGGTTTACCGCAATGGTTCCCAGATCGTCTACGGCGTAAGAAGGCGTGGTCTGCCCAGGAGATCCGCAACATCGGTTCAACCATGACAGACCGAGAGTCTGACAAGCTCGACGCCTTTGTCGATGACCTCGAATCGTTGCGAAAGGTCGCACGCGGCAGCAACACTGTCAACATCCTTCGTGCTGTGCGGGCCGACATCGGCCTCGATGGAGCAATGGAACTGCTCGACCGTTCCGCAGGGTCCGAGGGGTCCAGCCACCTCGACGATCTCGACGCGCTGCTCCAGGTGGCCACGTTGGAACCCGACCCGGCCCGCTTCGAACCCTGGCTCCGCGAGAGTCTGGCCAAGCGCCCCAATGCCGAACCTGGCCCCAATGGTGCTGCGCCACCCGTCGTCACCCTGTCCACGGTGCATCGCGTCAAGGGGCTTGAATGGAACTGCGTGATTGTGTTCGGCGTCAATGCCGGCGTCTACCCGCACCGATTGTCTGAGGACGACGAAGAGGAACGCCGTGTGCTGCACGTCGCGATTACCCGCGGGCGCCAGCAGGTGGTGGTCCTAGCCGATGCGTCGCGTCCGTCCATGATGGTCCCAGAACTGGACGGGTCTGCTCCCAGCCGCCCAGCTGCATCGTCGGGCAGCGTTGGGGGAACCGGTGCATCGGGTGCTTCAGGCCGCCCCGGGGCGTCTCGGCAGACGGCGGGGTTTGGTGCAAGCAGCGCTGCGCAAGCGACACTGGCGCCAGAGGATCAGCCGCTGTTCGATGCGCTGCGAACCTGGCGCTCAAGCCGTGCCAAAGCTGACAAGGTGCCGCCCTACATCGTGCTTTCGGATCAGACCTTGCGATCCATCTGTGCCAAGAAGCCCACGTCGCTTGTCGCCATGACACGGGTGCCTGGCATCGGCCCCACCAAGCTCGACAATTACGGCGAGGAACTCCTCGAGGTGCTGCGCAGCGCCGGGATCGAATAGCCGGGCGCGGGCCGAACGGTGAACGGAGGGATCGGAGTCGAAATTTCGGTTGAGCAACCCATCGGACCCGGTCAGGTGCGGGTGACGGGGCACGTAATCGTGCGCGTAATTCCAGGAATGGCCTGAATCTTGTGCACCACGGTTGGCCCAAGCTGGTCCAACTCGGCAACCGTCGCCTTGATGATGACGTCGTAAGACCCCATCAGCTCGTGGGCTTCGGTCACGCCGGGCAGCGTCCTGGCTTCCTCGGTGACACCTGCCGCACGGCCGACTTCGGTCTGAACGAGGATGAACGCGTGTACAGGCATGGTGGAGATCGTATTCGGTCTCGAACCAGGCCCGTCGACGATTGAATCGTGGCAGGTGAATAGCAGGTAGGTGGCAGGTGGGTGGGTCAGTTTGGGACCTGCGGATAAGGTGCAGCGCATGGACTTCAGGTACCTCGGCAACAGCGGTTTCAAGGTCTCGGCAATCAGTTACGGCAATTGGCTTACGCACGGAAGCCAGGTTGAAGAAGACGCCGCGCTGGCCTGTGTGAAGCGTGCATTCGAGCTGGGCGTCACCACGTTCGACACCGCCGACGCCTACGCGGGCACCCGCGCTGAATCGGTGCTGGGACGGGCTTTACAAGGAATTCGGCGCACCGACTACGAGCTGGCAACCAAGGTTTATTGGCCGACCGGAAAAGGGCCGAACAACCGTGGCCTCTCTCGTAAGCACATCATCGAAGGCATCAACGGTTCGTTGAGCCGCCTCGGGGTGGACTATGTGGACCTGTATCAAGCACACCGGTACGACGTCGAGACGCCGTTGGAAGAAACCATGCTGGCGTTCGCAGATGTGGTCCGCAGCGGAAAGGCCCTCTACATCGGTGTCAGCGAGTGGACCGCAACGCAAATCACCGCAGCCGCAGCGCTGGCCCGAGAGCTCCACGTTCCGTTCATCTCGAACCAGCCGCAGTACTCAATGCTCTGGCGGGTGATCGAAGCCGAAGTGGTTCCAGCCTCCATCGAGAACGGGCTCGGCCAGATCGTGTGGTCCCCGCTTGGGCAAGGGGTGCTCACGGGCAAATACATGCCCGGTAGTCCGCCGCCGGCCGGCTCTCGTGCGCTCGACGAGACGGGCGGCAAAGACATGATCGCCCGGTGGATGAAAGACGACGTGCTGACCGCGGTTCAGAACCTCGTGCCTATCGCCCAGCAGGCTGGGATCTCCATGGCACAGATGGCCGTCGCGTGGGTGCTGACCAACCGCAACGTTGCGTCGGCCATTGTCGGCGCGTCGCGGCCGGAACAGCTCGACGACTCGGTGGCAGGCCTTGGCAAGACGCTCGACGCCGACACTCTTGCCGCGATCGATGCAGCGTTGGGCGACATTGTTGAACGCGATCCAGCTCGCACCGTGTCTCCGGCGACTCGTCCATGACCGGCGCTGTCCCTGCAGCCGACGCGGGCACTGCCGAACCGGGCGACCCAATAGTCATTCCGGCGCGCACCAAGACTGCCTCGCCCTACATCGCTGGGCGGCCCATTGAAGATGTGGCCCGTGAACTGGGCCTTAACCCCGCCAGCATTGTGAAGCTAGCGTCGAACGAGAACCCGCTAGGAATGTCGCCGAAGGCAGCCGAGGCCATTCGCCAGGTCGATGCTGCCCGCTACCCCGATGCCAACGCAACAGCGCTGAAAGCGGTCATCTCCGCGCATCACGACGTTGACCCCAGCTGCATCACCGTTGGAACCGGCAGCGAGAATCTCATCGAGCTCATTGGCAAGGCCTTCATGGAGCCGGGCACCAACGGCGTGTCCAGCCAGTACTCGTTCATCGTGTTCCAGCAAGCAGTGCACAATGCTGGTGCCACCAACGTGGTGGTGCCGGCCAAAGACTTAGGTAACGACCTCGAAGCGTTGCTGGCCGCTATTGATCCGCAGACCCGAGCGCTCTACATCGCCAACCCGAACAACCCCACGGGTACGTTCATCACCCAGGCAGATATGGAAGCGTTCCTTGCCCGCGTGCCCCACCATGTGATTGTGTTGTTGGACGAGGCATACAACGAGTACCTGCCGCCCAAGTTCCGCTTCGACGGCACTCAGTATGCGCGCAGATTTTCGAATGTGATCGTCACTCGCACGTTTTCGAAAGTGTACGGGCTTGCGGGGTTGCGGGTTGGCTATGCGATCAGCAGTCCCGAGCTCGCCGACTACATGAACCGGGTTCGGCTCACTTTCGGCGTCAACGAGATGGCCCAGGTTGCTGCTGCGGCGGCGCTCAACGACACCGAGTTCATCGAGCGCAGCTACCAACTGAACCGCACCGAGCTAGCCCGGGTGCAGGCTGCGCTTGACACGATGGGCGTGCCGTACGTGCCGTCGATGGCCAACTTCGTTCTGCTCGACGTCGGCGATGCAGCAGCGGTCAACACCGCAATGCTGCACCAGGGCGTGATCGTCCGACCCATGGGCATGTATGGCCTCACCGGCTGGCTGCGTATCTCCATCGGGCTTCCGGCTGAGAACGACCGCTGCCTCGCTGCACTTTCGGAGGCACTGGGTCGCTAAGCGCGCAGACAAACGCGTTTATGTGTCACGACGCGCTAGTGAGGCGATGAGACGCAGAACTCGTTTCCTTCAGGGTCGTGCAACACGCTCCAACGAATTCCCCACTCGTCTTTTTCGGCCAGGCGGGTTGCACCAAGTGCCTCCAACCGGGTCGCTTCGGCTTCACGATCGTCTGCGTGCATATCGATGTGCATGCGGTTCTTGGCTGATTTCGGTTCCGGTACTCGCGAGAAGAACCAGCTGGGCCGACCGGCTTCGCCGTCAATCTTGGCGAACCATTCGTTCGCGCCGTCAGCGAGTGGGTAGCCAAGGGCTGCTGCCCAGAAGGAACCGACCCGAATGGGGTCGGCGCAGTCAAACGTGATGTTTCCAAGTTCGAGTGTCATCGGTCCCTTTTACACCCGTCTGCCCTGAACGTGCTGAGCCGCGCTCAGTGGGCGCAGGCGCATCCACCGCCACAGCCGCCACCCATTGGGGAGGGGGTGGGGTTGGTGCCAGCACTCACGCGGCCCGGTGTCGCTCCGGCCAACACCGAGATCCGAGACAGAAGCTTCACCGTGTCGGTGTGCCCGCCTGGACAGGAAGCCGTTTCGTTGGACTGCGCCATTGGACGCTCCACTTCGAAGGTCGAATCACACGTGCGGCAGCGGAAGTCATAGCGGGCCATTGCTCCATCTTGCCTCACCGTGTGCCCCGCCATCACGCCGACCACCGATTCACACCACCTGGCCGTTTGCCAGCCTGAACCCTCCACACACCCCTGCACATACGCGCAACTCGACCAGTTTTCTGACACAACTCGGCGAAAACCGGCAACTCGCCAGCCCGTTTTGGCCGAGTTGCGCGTATGAGTGGGGCAAGTTGCGCGTATTTGAGACTGGGGTGGTGGTGGTGGTGGGTGAGCCGGCGGAACGGCAGAGGGTTAGAGCAGAGGGTTAGAGCAGAGGGTCAGAGCAGGCGTTAGAGCAGGGAGTCAGAACGGAGGCGGCGAGGTAACGCTCAGACCGAGCGAGGGCACTTCGTAACTGACTGCGTGCAGCATCAGGCGGTCGGCCGGTGCCCCCCCGTACAGGACGTCGCCTCGAATCGGTGCACCGGCATGCGCCAGGTGAACACGCAGTTGGTGGGTTCGACCCGTGTGCGGATGCAGATGCATCCTTCCGGCCGCACGGTCCACCACGGTCCAGGCGGTCGCCGCCGCCTGACCCCCAGTTTCGACAACCGTCATTGCGTCGCGCCGTTGCGGATCTCGGTCGAGACGCCAGGAAAACGTTCCGGTGTTCGCGTTCGGCTGCAAGGCACACGGTTCTACCAAGGCTTCGTAGCGTTTCCCAACAGCGCGGTCACGCATGGCTTGGTCGAGTAGCCGCCGATGATCGCCAGGAAGCGTGAGAATCATCACGCCGCTCGTGTCGCGGTCCAAGCGGTTAGCCGCAACCAGCGACTTTCCGTAGACAGATCTTGCCGCGGTCAGCAGATCGGTGCGGTCAGACGGGCCACGCGGCTCAGGGCGCATGCCAGCGGGTTTGTTCACCACCACGAACCGCTCGTCGGTGAACAACACCCAAGCAGGGTTGAAGACCACTTCGGGCGGGCCAAGGAGCACCACGCCATCGAGCGAGACCTCGGCACCGTCGTCGACTTCCCACGAGGCCAACCAAACTGGCCGACCATCAACCGCGACGCGACGCGAACGCAGCGCAGCAGAACGCTGCGCTGCGGTCAACGAAGGGAGGTAATCCCTCAGGAGTCGATCAAGACGCACCGAAACGAGCCGCAAGCGCAGCCAACTGGGTGCGCATCTCCGCCGGCAAACGTTCGCCCAAGTTGTCGAAGTGCGCTGCGATCTTCGGAATCTCTGCGGACCACTCGTCAGCGTCGACACTCGTGACCGCTTCCAACGCTTCCGGTGTGAGGTCGAGCCCGGCGACATCGAGTGCGCCAGGTGCTGGAATAAAGCCAACAGGAGTTTCTACTGCGGCACCCGCGGGGTCTCCGGCCACACGCTGGATGACCCACTTGAGAACCCGAGAGTTCTCGCCATAGCCGGGCCAGAGGAACTTGCCCCCGGCTGACTTACGGAACCAGTTCACGTAGAAGATGCGGGGTAGTTTCGACGCGTCGGTCTTTTCGCCGACCGACAGCCAATGACTGATGTAGTCGGCCATGTTGTAGCCGCAGAACGGCAACATCGCGAATGGATCGAAGCGCAGGTTTCCGACTGCGCCGGCAGCGGCAGCGGTAGTTTCGCTAGCTACGGTCGAGCCCATGAACACACCGTGGTTCCACGAGAAGGACTCGGTGACCAATGGGATGGTTGAGGCGCGGCGCCCGCCGAACAAGATGGCGGAGATGGGCACACCGGCTGGGTCTTCCCATTCCGGTGCAATCGAAGGGCACTGTGCAGCTGGCACGGTGAACCGAGCGTTTGGATGCGCAGCCGGTGTGCCGGTTTCCGACGTCCAGGTGTTTCGCTTCCAGTCCGTGAGGCGCGCCGGGGGAGTGGGGGTCATGCCTTCCCACCACACGTCGCCATCTTCGGTGAGCCCGACGTTGGTGAAGATGGAGTTGCCATACAGCGATGCCATCGCGTTGGGGTTTGTCTCTTCGCCGGTGCCAGGCGCAACACCGAAGAAACCAGCTTCGGGGTTGATGGCGCGCAAGCGGCCGTCTTCGCTGTACTTCATCCAGCAGATGTCGTCGCCGACCGTCTCGACCTTCCAGCCGGGAATGGTGGGGATGAGCATCGCCAGGTTGGTCTTGCCGCAGGCGCTTGGGAAAGCCGCTGCAAGGTATTGCTTCTTGCCGCCACCGACGGATGCCGGCGGAGTGATGCCCAGGATGAGCATGTGCTCGGCCAGCCAACCTTCGTCTCGAGCCATCACCGACGCAATGCGAAGGGCGAAACACTTCTTGCCCAACAACGCGTTGCCGCCGTAACCGGACCCGAAGCTCCAGATTTCTCGGGTAGCCGGGTAATGCACGATGTACTTGGTCTCGTTACACGGCCAAGAAACATCCGCCGCTCCTGGGACAAGCGGTGCGCCGACGGAATGCACTGCTGGGACCCAGTCCCCGTCGGCCAATACATCGAGCACCTTGCGGCCCATGCGGGTCATGATGCGCATCGAGACAGCTACATAGGGCGAATCGGTGAGCTCGACACCGATGTGTGCGATATGCGAACCGAGCGGTCCCATGGAGAACGGCACCACGTACATGGTGCGGCCGCGCATACAACCGTCGAACAACGGCTGGAGCGTGGCACGCATCTCTACAGAGTCGGCCCAGTTATTGGTTGGGCCTGCGTCGGCACGATCTTGCGAGCAGATGTAGGTGCGGTCTTCGACGCGGGCCACATCGGTTGGGTCGGAGAAAGCTACGTAGCTGTTGGGACGCTTCGCCTCGCTGAGCTTGGTAAACGTGCCATTGTCAACCAGCATTTGGCACAGCGAGTCGTATTCCTCGGCCGACCCGTCGCACCAATGGATGCGGTCGGGCTTGGTGAGTGAGGCGATGTCCTCGACCCACTTGATCAGCCGGCTGTTGCTGGTGGGCGGTTTGGTTTCGGTTCCGATCACCATCGTCATGGGCGCACTCCCTTGTGCGTTGTTGCTACTCCGTAAAGTCGGGAGTCCCCATGTCGATCTCTGAACCGAGACGAATTGTCGTCGCGAGTCCATCAGCCGTTACGTCGAAGATCACTCGCTGACCTTGACGCAACATGCGGAACACCGATCCGGCCAAGGCATTTTCAGCCAGGTCATATTCGGTGCGAGCCGGGTCGTCTCGTAACACAACGCCCTGGCGGGACGTTGGGTCGTATGACTTGACGACACCCTGCATGGAAAACCTCCGTAGGTCCGGGTTGTGGAGCCCTGCGCCAGACGGCGCGACAGGTGTGGGCGGAACAGCTCCGCTTCACATGACTGCCTCTGAGGCTACTCAAACCTTCACTCGTCCCATTCTGTGGTGTCGGCCGTGTGAATATCAATTTCACAGCTAGTGAAATGTGTTTTCATCGCTCGTACAGATGGGGGTCCGCCATGAACTATGAAAACGCTCTCAGCTCGCGCCTCTGCCCACCCCGCGTGCGGGAATCCACCTCGAAACCGCACTCCGAGGTGGATTACCCCCAGACCTGGGGGCAACCTGTAAGGAGAATAGGACGGGGTAGCGTCGTGACCAGGGGAAACGCGAAGCACCGTCAGGCCACTCTCATCAAGTCGTGGCGGCGCGCC
>JAYSSK010000024.1:0-2176 GCA_043720595.1 Acidimicrobiia bacterium | reverse complement strand
CCGACCAGGTTGTTCAACGATTCGTGCAATACCTCCGAGCTGAAATATGCCATCGATCACGGGGCAACGGGCGCGACGAGTAACCCGGTGATCTGCCTCACCGTGCTGAAGCAGGAATGGGCAGCATGGCAGCCGGTGCTCCATTCCTTGGTGTCCAACAACCCTGGTTGGAGTGAGACGCAGGTCGCGTGGGAGCTGTACCGACGCATGGGGGTGGCCGGGGCGAGGCTGCTCGATCCGGTTTTCGCAGCGAACGGAAACAAGTGGGGTCGGCTCTCGATTCAGACCGACCCGACGTTGTACAACAACGCCGCAGCGATGTTGGGCCAATCCCAAGAACTCAGCGCGCTTGCTCCCAACATGCAGGTCAAGATGCCGTGCACCAGCTCGGGCGTAGCAATGATCGAAGACGCTACCTACTGCGGCGTCAGCCTCAACGTCACGGTCAGCTTCTCGGTTCCACAGGTTCTGGCAATCGCTGAAGCAATCGAACGCGGTCTAGATCGTAGGCGCGCAGAGGGTTTGGACACCGAACACATGGCCCCCGTCGCAACGATGATGGTTGGGCGTCTTGACGACTGGCTGAAGGTTGTCGCCCAACGCGAGGGGACCACCGATGTGGCGTTTCTGGACTGGGCCGGCATCGCGTGCGCCAAGCGCGGCTACTCCATCTTCCAGGAGCGCGGATTCACGACGAAGTTCCTCGTTGCTGCATACCGTCACCTTGGCCACTGGAAAGAATTGGTCGGCGGGGATCTGGTGCACACCATGCCGCACGAGTGGCAGGTCAAGGCCAACAACTCCGGAGAGACTCCTTCCAACACGATCGGTGTGCCTGTACCGGCCGATGTGATGGCACAGCTGCTGGCGATGCCAGAGTTCGTGCGGGCCTACGAACCCAGCGGGATGACCCCCGAAGAGTTCAATACCTTCGGTCCCACGCTTCGCACGCTTCGTTCGTTCGTGGCTGCCTGGCACGATTTCGTGGCGATTGCTCGCGAAGCGATGCTGCCGAACCCTGACTAACTCGACTCGTTGTCGGTTAGCCAAGGAACAGCTGGTAGGCGGGGTCCGCGGTGACCTCGTCGGCCGGATAGCCGAGGTCGGCGAAGAACGGCGTCACTCGGCGACGGTCAGCCTTCGGGACCTGAAGTCCAACCAGTACCCGCGAGGCGTCGCCGCCCTGGTTGCGGTAATGGAACATCGACACGTTCCAGTCGCCGGGCATAGCCAGCAAGAACTTCATGAGTGCACCAGGGCGCTCGGGGAACTCGACATCGAAGACCAGCTCGCCGTCGGCGAGGCCGCTACTGCCACCCACCATGTGCCTGATGTGCTGCGTGGCCAGATGGTTGTGGGTCAGATCCACCAGGTCGAAACCGGCCTTGCGAAAATGCGTCGCAACCTTTTCGCTGTCTTCGGGACCGCTGACACCGACGCCGACAAAGATATGCGCGCGTGTCGAATCGTTGATCCGGTAGTTGAACTCGGTGAGGCTGCGCTTCCCCATGGTCTCGCAGAACCGTTTGAGGCTGCCCGGCCGTTCGGGGATGGTTACCGCGAACAGTGCCTCGGTTGACTCGCCCACGTTGGTGCGTTCTGCGACGAAGCGGAGCCGGTCGAAGTTCATGTTTGCCCCGCACGCAACTGCGGCAAACGTTGCGTCTCGGATGGCGTTGCGCGTTGCGTGTGCCTTGAGCCCTGCGATTGCAAGGGCGCCTGCAGGCTCGGTGACGCTGCGTGTATCGAGGAACACGTCTTTGATGGCCGCACATACTTCGTCGGTGTCGACGATCACGATCTCGTCCAGCAGTTCCCGACAGATTCTGAACGTTTCCTTGCCGACCTGTTTGACCGCAGTTCCATCTGAGAACAGACCAACTTCGCTCAGCGAGACTCGTCGGCCCAACGCGATGCTCTGCGACATCGCGTCGGAGTCGTTCATCTGTACACCGATCACTTTGACTTCGGGGCGAACGGCTTTCACAAAGCTCGCTACACCGGCAGCAAGACCGCCGCCGCCGATGGCAACAAAAATGGCGTCCAAACGGCCAGGGTGCTGTCGAAGGATCTCCATGCCGACGGTTCCCTGGCCGGCGATCACGTCTGGGTCGTCGAACGGGTGAACTGCGGTGAAGCCCTCTTTCTCGCCGAGCTCGGCTGCGTGTGCCTGCGC
>JAYSSK010000023.1:0-5307 GCA_043720595.1 Acidimicrobiia bacterium | reverse complement strand
GAAGGGCGACCTTCATACGCATACAGACTGGTCTGACGGTGGAGCGACCATCGAAGCGATGGCGGCCGCTGCTGCCAGATTGGGTCACGAATACGTTGCCGTCACCGATCACAGCGGTCGGCTGACGGTCGCTAAAGGACTCGATCAGTCTCGCTTGCGTCGGCAGCTTGAGACCATCGCAACGGTGCGCGAAGCGATCTTCGAACGCCACGGGATCCAGGTTCTGACCGGTGTCGAGGTCGATATCAACGAAGACGGTTCGCTGGACGCCGACCCGGACAGCCTGGCCGAACTCGACGTAGTTGTTGCCAGCGTGCATTCGCGTCTTGCAATGCCGGAACCAGAAATGACACGTCGGCTGTTGGCAGCCGTCACCCATCCTCAGGTCAATGTGCTCGGCCATTGCACCGGCCGCAAAGTGGTGGGCCGAGGGCGTAACGGCTCGACAGCAAATTGGGATCTGGTCTTCGCTGCGTGTGCCCAATTCGGTACGGCGGTCGAGATCAACTGCAGGCCAGAACGCCTCGATCCCCCTCGATCACTTATGAGGCGCGCATACGAGTTGGGGTGCCATTTCGCCATCGACTCTGACGCGCACGCGCCAGGTCAGCTCGAGTGGCAACCCTTTGGTTGCGACCGTGCTGCGGAGACGGGTATCGAACCCGATCGAATCATCAACGCCCGTCACTTGGCCGGGCTGCAACAGTGGACTTCGACCGGGTAGTAACCCGAACCGACGGATCTCGCGGGCTCTGATGGGGGAGTGGCCTGGCTCAGTAGTGGTGTGTCGACAACACGCGGTGCTCGCGCATCCATCGATTCAACTCGGTCGCGGCCAGCGGCCGTGACCAGTAGTAGCCCTGGCCGATATCGCAGCCCAGGGTCAACAGCTCTTCGCAAACAACTTCGTCCTCGACGCCTTCAGCAACAATCGTCATCTCGAGTGCGTGTGCCAGTTCGATGGTCGATCGGACGATGATCCAACTAGTCTGGTCCCGCAACATCCCCATCGCGAACGTCTTGTCCAGCTTCAGCTCGTCAATCGGGAACTCCCGCAGATACGCCAGCGACGAGTAGCCGGTCCCGTAGTCGTCAAGCGCCACCCGAACACCCAGACCATGGAGCTGGTTCAAGATCCGGCGAGCGCCTGCAGGGTCGGAGACCAGCGACGCTTCGGTGATTTCCACCTGCAGCAAATGGGCTGGCAGGACATGGCGTTCAAGCACGTCGGAAATGCGATCGACGATGGCGCCAGAGCGAAGATCCGAACCGTAGAGGTTGACTGCGATCGGGAGTTCAACCCCATCGGCCTTCCATTCCGATGCCTGCGCGAGCGCTCGTTCCAACACGGTCGCAGTGAGTAGAGCTGATTGCCCGGTGTCCTCGGCAATGTGCACGAACTCGTCAGGAGGGATCACGCCACGGGTCGGGTGGTACCAACGCACCAGCGCCTCGACGCCCACGATGGTGCCAGTACGCAGATCCATCTTCGGTTGGAAGTAGGTCTGGATTTCCGACCCATGCCTAAGCGCCGTTCGAAGGTCGGACGCGATCGCCAGCCGATGGTTGTTAACGTTTTCGAGGCCTGGCCGGTACACGCTGACTCCATACCGGTTGCGCTTCGCTTCGTACATCGCAACGTCGGCCAGCCGGAGGAGGCCGTCCGGTGTAACGGTGTGGATCGGGGAGAGAGCAACGCCAAGCGAGGCATCAATGAAAATGTCGGTTTGGCCGAGCACGAAAGGGCTTTGCATCGCACGGCGGATAGATTCGGCAACTTCGCCGGCAGCAGTAATCATCGCGTCGGGAGTCGCATGCTTCGAGAGATCCATCACCACGGCGAACTCGTCACCGCCTAGCCGACACGCGACCTGGTCCCCGGAGAGCACGCTTTCGAGCCGGGGACGCATTTGCTTCAGGAGTTCATCGCCCATTTCGTGGCCGAGCGAGTCGTTCACTTCTTTGAACCTGTCGAGGTCCATCACGAGGAGCGCAGTAGGCAGCGCGACACCGTTACCAACTCGCCTACTCAAGGTTTCAGTGAGCATGCGACGGTTTCCGAGTCCGGTGAGGTCGTCGGTTCTCGCTTGGTTCAACGTGGCACTGAGCGTCTCGCCGGTACGAATCTGAATCGCCGCGACTGCGAGGGTGAGGAGTACACCGGTACACGCGAGCAGGACCTGGAACCCGGGCGCATCGCGCCCAGTGGCGACTGCAGCAGCTGACAACGAAATCCAAATCGTCAAAGAAATAGCCATGGTTCCGGCCAGAACGTACCGGGGTCTCCATTTTCGGCGGCGTTGCACGGCCGTATCTTCGGTTCGTTCAACGAGAGTCTTGAGGGCTACAGCAGAGACGAAGGGCGAATCATTGCGGAACCGTCGACCTCGACGCCAACAACCATGTGGCGGGGCCAACGCGTTCAGCACCGACCAGTGTCGCTCCAGCGACGGTTTCGCCGCTGCCGCCATTTGAGTTTCCGTCCGCAGGGGGAGCCACCACGGTGGAGCCCAGCACCGACGAAGTAACTCCCGAGATCTCGGGCCCGACGACAACCGACCTGTCAAATCTGCCATCCACCTCGCCTCTCGCCAACGCGGTTCCAAACAGCGCGAGCGACATCAGCGAGCAGTGAGAACCTCTGCACGTGGGGAAGACAATACGTTGCTCATGGCAGCGGAGAAACAGCTCGACGACACAGCTAACGGCTGCGTGACGTCTGGGTTGCGCAGAACTTCGAATCGAAGCTGACGGAAAGGCTGCCCGAGGAAGGCCATATGTTCCTGAGCGAGATTTCTAATTGCTTCGATCGAATCAGCAGCCGCAGCAAACCCTGCAAGGTCAGGCGATGTGGCCCAGAAAAGGGTCTCATCTTCGACGTCCTCGACGAAGATCTCAATCCGAGTTTCCATATATCAACCCTAGAGCAACGCGAGCGCTTCATCAACGGTCAGGCCGACCTCGGTTATGAGGATGCGACGAACCAGACCGCTGGGCACTGTTGCGCGGTCGTGAAACGCAAACGTCAGTGTCTGACGACCCTCACAGGCAAGGACTCGGTGACTTCCAGTTTGACGCACGATTGCGACCAGGCGAATCGATCCGTATCGGTCCAACTCGACCTCGGCCAGCCATCTCACTTGACATAACTAGCATTATCGGCGATGAATCCGAGAGGGGCTGGAAACTAGGGGTCACCGCGTTGGCATGTTGGTCGACCGATTCGGCTTCGGTGCGTCGTTCACTCCAACTCATGCTGTTGGACCGATTCGACTTGGGCGCGTCCGGTTCCTCCAACGCTTCGAGCGAACAACAACGTTGGTCTGACCGCCCGTTGGCCGCTCTGACCGTCGTTGGGTGAGCCGTTGTGCCTTGACTGCGTCCGGTTCGAGCTCGCCGTGGGGTTTTCCAGTGGGGTTTCAGCGGTAGCCCCCCGGAGCCTCCTCAGTTGCGGTGGTTTCGTCACTGTGACGAAACCACTGCCACTGAGCTCGCCGAGCGAACACGAACGCCAACTTCCCACAGCAGGACCGCTCAGTAAAGGACTGCGGGATGGTTGCGGCCACCGGTTGTTCGGCCACCTCGCAAGCACTCTTGCAATCCCAAGGAAGGTCACCACATCGGCACGGATGGCGTAGCGCATCCCAAAGCGGCTGTTGCACGGGTCGGCTTGCGTTCCGCTGTCGCGCGACGCGCAGTCGTGGTGGACGATGGTCGGGGCGTTAGATAGTGAGTACTTCGATGCGACAACGCGGACCGCTCGCCCGAGCTAAACGACCGTCACCCGTCACGAGTACACAGCCCAGGATCTCAGCGACCGCAACATAGCTTGCGTCATAGGCGGTGACGTTGGCTCGTAGCTCGTAGGCCCTGTTCATCAATGGGCCTGTTGGGTATCGAGTCAGCGGCAACGCTTGCAGGTCATCAACTGCATCTCGGAACCGTCGAGCGGTCAACGACCCAGCGATCCAGCGCTTGCGAAGCACCGAGACGGTCTCGACGTCGACGAGATCAGGGACCGAGACGTCGCCGTCGATGGTTAGTCGGGCTCGAGCGGCCACGCCCGCCGGGCCGTCGTCGCCGACCACATTCGCAAGTACCGACGCATCGACAACGATCAACGCTGACGATCCCTGTCAAGATCCGTCACGGCGACGTCGAATCCGACGCGACCGCCTCGACGACTGGCGATGCGGGCCAGCACCTGCGCCATCGTGGGCGTGCGGGCAAGCCGGGTGAGTTCAGACGCGAGGTACTGCTGCAGTGACTGCCCAGACTCTTCGGCGCGTCGCTGTAAGTCGGCATGGACGTCTTCGGGTACATCTCGGACCAGAACATTCGGCATGCTTGCATTATGCTATCGCACAGTCGAAACCGCAACGAGAACACCTACAAGCGGATGTTTTGGCGTCCGTAATGGCTCGTCTGGCGAGCGAGCTAGCGAATCGGGCACATCGGCGGTGGCAAATACGATTGTCCGCTTACCCAGTTGGCCCTTGTTGGCACGTTGTGCGTCATGCGTTGGTGATGGATACGGCTATGCCGATCGAGTTTGCGGCTTTCGCGAGATCAGCGTCGCCGGTCACCACGACGACATCGGAATCAGCGACCGCTGAAGCTGCCGCAAGGTGCACAGCGTCGTAGCCGCGCAAACCGTGGGCCTGGGCGAGTTCACCGGCATGGCGGGCGAGTGCTTCGGTAACCTCGATGTGGTCGACCTCGCTGATAGTCGATTCGAGTTCGATGACTGCAGCGTCGCGTTGCTTGGCGGTGAGCCTTCCCATGCGCTCGGCCATTGCAAGTGCGGCTCGTGCCTCCGGGTAGAGAAGCCGGACGCTGACAACACGCGAAGAATCGTTCCACACGCGATTGCACCGGTCGGACGAGGGTTCATTGATGATCAGAGGGATGATCGCGGAAGTGTCGAAATAGGCGATCATTGTCGTTGATCAGCAACGAGATCACTCACGGTACCTTTCGCGGTGATCCCGCCTCCACCTCGGCGAGCACGCTTGCGGGTTTGGGCCGGGGTTACCAGCCCTTCGGCGACGAGCCGGTCCAACGGACGGGGCCCGTTCACTGGGACTAGCCGTGCAACGGCTGTTCCGTGGTCTGTGACGGTTACTTCGCGGCCGTCCCGGACAACGTCAAGGTATCGACTGAGGTGGTCTCGGAGTTCTTTAATGCCAGCTTCCATCGACCCAGTATGGCGCTTTTTTCGTACTATATCTAGCCACATCGTCAACGAGTGGCTGCGAGTTCATCGCAGCGGTGTGAGCGCACGAGGTCGGAACCACTCACTGTGCC
>JAYSSK010000022.1:0-2186 GCA_043720595.1 Acidimicrobiia bacterium | reverse complement strand
TCAGTCATGGCCGACGACCCTACTGAAGCGCGGGACCTGTTTCGCCCACTACCTTTCGTTGCCATGCCTCGTTCCGATTCTGAACTCGACTCGCTCATCGCCCAGCTCACCCTTCACGAACTCGCCGGCCTGCTCGGCGGTTCAGACGTCTGGCACACCACGCCCGTCGAACGACTAGGGATTCCGATGATCCGCGTCACCGACGGCCCCGCAGGCGCACGCGGCACGTCTTTCACGGGCCTTGCGTCGGTGAACACCCCTTGCGGAACGGCACTCGCCGCAACGTTCGACCCCAGTCTGGTGGAGCGGGTCGGGCGGCTGCTGGGTCTCGAAACCAGGGCCAAGGGCGCGCGGGTGTTGCTGGCACCAACCATCAACCTGCACCGCACACCCATCGGCGGCCGCAACTTCGAATGCATGAGCGAAGACCCCCATCTCACCGCACGCATTGCCGTGGGATACGTGCGAGGCCTGCAGGCCGAGGGGGTTGCCGCATGCGCCAAGCATTTTGTGGGCAACGACACCGAGTTCGAGCGTATGACAATCGACTCGCAGATCAGCGAATCCGCGATGCGAGAGCTGTACCTCGTTCCGTTCGAAGCAGTGGTCCGCGAGGGGGGATGCAAATCCATCATGACTGCGTACAACCGCGTCAACGGTCCCCACGCCGCAGACTCCACTGAACTCATCACCGACATCCTGCGTAACGAGTGGGGCTTCGATGGCATCGTCATGAGCGACTGGTTCGGGCTGCATTCAACTGTGGAAGGAATCAAGGCCGGCCTCGATCTCGAAATGCCCGGGCCGCCCATCCACCGCGGTGCACAGCTCGTGACCGCCGTTGAATCCGGAGCCCTCACCCGCGGCGAACTCGAGGCGCCAGCAAAGCGCATGCTGCGGTTCCTCGATGATATGGGTGCATGGGAAGACGGTCAGCCTTCACCCGAGACCACAAGAGACGAACCTGGCGACCGCGTGCTGCTTCGCGAGGCAGCGGCCGCGTCGATGACGCTGCTGAAGAACAGCAAGGGCGCATTGCCGCTACAAGGTGGTCTCGGCCGCATCGCGGTCATTGGCCCCAACGCAGACCCCGGGCAGATCATGGGAGGTGGTTCCGCGTTCGTCAACGCTGTGCACTGGAGCTCTCCGCTACATGCGCTTCGCACTGCGCTGGGCGACACCATCTCGTTCGCAAAGGGTTGCCTCACACACCGCACCCTGCCCGCTCCGGCCAGAGACGTGCTGGGGCCGATCACGCTGGACTACTGGGCTGACGGTCTGGCCAGCTACCGCACCGGGGCCGCACCGCTGTTCACCGAACCTGGCCGCGGTCTCAAGCTGATGTGGATGAGCCCGCCATCTGCCCACATCCCGCTGCAGACAATCGGCTGTGTCACACGCACAACCATCACCCCAGATCACACCGGCGACTGGACAATCGGCTGCTCCGGCGTCGGCGACTCGCGGATTCTGCTCGACGGTGAAGAGATCATCAACGATGCAAACTCCCCCACCGGCGCCAGCTTCTTCGGGATGGGAAAGGCCGAGCACAAGGCAACGCGTCACCTCGAAGCCGGCCGCAGCTACCAGTTGGTGGTCGAGTACGAGCGCAAGGGCGAGGTTGTGCTGGCAGGTTTCACCATCGGCTTGCTCCCACCGGTCACGGGCAACATCCTTCTGGAAGCAGTCGACCTCGCAGCCCGCAGCGACACCGCAATCATCATCGTTGGCACCAACGACGATTGGGAGTCCGAGGGCTACGACCGTGCGGTGATGGACCTCCCGGGGGAACAAGACCACCTCATCAGCGAGGTCGCATCGGTCAGCAAACGCACGATCGTTGTCATCAACGCAGGTTCGCCCGTCACCATGCCGTGGCTGCACCAGGTCGATGCGGTCCTGTACACGTGGTTCCCGGGCCAAGAGTTCGGCGACGCGCTGGTCGATGTTCTCACTGGCACCGTTGAACCAGGTGGGCGTCTGCCAGTCACCATCCCCCGCCGCTTGGAGGACACGCCTGCTGGCGAGCATCACCCCGGCCGCAACGGAATCGCCCAGTACCGAGAAGGCCGCCTGGTCGGCTATCGCTGGTACGACACGGTGGGCCGCGAACCACTGTTCCCGTTCGGACACGGGCTGGGATACTCCACCACCTTGATAGCAAGCGCGCATACTGACGGCTCCAC
>JAYSSK010000021.1:0-5351 GCA_043720595.1 Acidimicrobiia bacterium | reverse complement strand
CGGCACTTGGTAGTGGTGCGTTCCTCAACGAGGCGGTCAGCCAGTTGGCAGCCGAGTACCTGCGCCGTGCACAGGCGCAGCGGGGCGACTCACTGGACCCAGACCGGTATCACCTGGAGCTGCAGCGGGTGAAGGCGCACCTGGCGCTGAACAATGCATACGGGGTTGACCTCAACCCAACGGCTGTGGAGCTGGCCGAGGTGAGCATCTGGCTGAACGTGATGCACCCTGGGTTGGCAGCGCCGTGGTTTGGCATGCGCCTTCGGCGCGGCAATTCGCTGATTGGCGCACGGCGCGCTACGTATGGCGTGTCAATGCTGAAGAAGGCCGCGTGGAAGACCACGCCTCCAACCGATGTGGCGATGATCGACCATCCGCTTGGCACGGTTGCTCCCGGCGCCATTCACCACTTCCTGCTGCCTGCGCACGGATGGGCTGCGGTGGCGGACCGGAAGGAAGCCAAGGAACTGCGGCCCGCCGAAACGGCTGCGCTCAAGGTGTGGCGCAACGGAATGCTGAAGGACCCTGGCGAGCGCTCGGCCAAGCGGCTGCAAGGTTTGGCGGTGCGGGTTGAAGCGTTGTGGGCGCGTGCGGCAAGTCGGTTGAGTTCGCTCGATGCCGGCCTGCGTCACCAGTTCCCGCTGTATGGCACCGATGCGATGGATCGCCCGCCCACCATCAGCCGTGCCGAGGCCGATGCCGCGCTACATACCGATGCTGCGTTGCTGCGGTTGCGCATGGTGATGAATGCATGGTGTGCGCTGTGGTTCTGGCCGGTCAGTAACACTGCCGAGCTGCCAACGTGGGATGCCTGGCTGGAAGCGCTGGAAGGGTTGCTGGGCCGGGCCGAGGATGTGCCCGAGCTGGGCCAGATCTCGCTGTTCAGCGGCATGGGCGAAGCCATTGCCGATGCCACCGACGCGGCCGAGCGTCTTGCTGCAGCTAACCAGCGGGTACTGCTCGACTTTGATATGCGCGCTGTCGATGACGTGTTGGCCGACCATCCATGGCTTGCCCGCACACAGGCGATTGCCGAGCGCGAGGGCTTCTGGCACTGGGAACTGGAAATGGCCCAGGTTTTCCAGAAGGGCGGCTTTGATCTGCAAGTCGGCAACCCGCCATGGGTGCGGCTCGACTGGGAAGAAGACGTTGTGTTGGGCGAGATGGACCCCTGGTTTGGGGTGACCTCAAAGCCGACAGTGGAGGTGTTCCAAGAACGGCGGGCATCGGTCTTAGTGGACCCAGACAACGCAGCTCAATACCTCGCCGAGGTATCTGCAGCTTATGGACTGGTCGTCTCAAATGGGTCTGCGGTCGAACACCCGGTGCTGAAAGGCGTTCGGACGAACTTGTATCTGCTGTTTATGGAACGCACATGGCGTTCGATGGGCACCACGGGAGTCGTTGGTTTGCTTCACCCCGAGAGCCATTTCACGGACCCGAAGGCTGGTCCTCTGCGTGCAGCTACCTATGCGCACTTACGGCGGCACTTCCAGTTTTTGAATGGTCTGTTCCTTTTTGAGGACGTGAACCACAAGACGGTGTTCGGTCTCCACGTGTACGGAGTTCGGCAGCCCCCATCCTTCATGCAGTTGTCGTACTTGCAAAGTCCCGCGCAGGTCGACGGGTCGCTCGAACACGACGGGTCAGGGCCTGTGCCTGCCGTTCAATATCAGGAAGGCGGATGGGACCTCCGACCGCACGCCGAACGGGTAGTGACAGTCGATCTGGATGTGCTCGCGTCGTGGGCGAAGCTCTTCGACGAACCAGGCACCCCACCCGAGCAGGCTCGTTTGCTCCGACCGCTCACGCGGCTTGATCTCGCTGCCCTTGACCAGTTGGCCCGGCAGCCGGTACGCCTTGCCGACCTGTCGTATGAGTGGACGCCTGGTTGGAACGAAACGAACGCCAAGAAAGACGGCACCATGGTCTGGCGGACCGAGGTGCCAGCCAGTTGGGACGAAGTCATCCTGCAAGGTCCACACTTCACGGTGGCCAACCCGTTTGCGAAGCAACCCAACGAGAATTGCAAGCACAACCAGGACTACTCATCCTGGGACCTGGAGTCGTTGCCCCGGTCGGTGATCCCCCGTACGAATTACCAGCGCGCATGCAATCCGCCCACCTATCAGTCCCGCCTAGACCGCTGGAACGGCGAGCCTTACAACACCCGCTACCGCCACGTCCATCGAGAGATGACCCAACCCGGCCTTGAGCGGACGTTGCAGGGGAGCATCGTCCCTCCTGGGCCGACGCACGTCCACACCGTTAACGGGTTCTCGTTCGACCGGAACTCCGACCTCGTGCGATTCGCCGGATTGATGGCATCGATCCCATATGACTACACGTTTAAGGCTTCAGGGTCCGGCCATGTTGCAGCCAATCAGCTGGATCGAGTCGCGCTACCAAAATCGAGCACCCATGACGCAGCGTTGGCGCTCCGGATTCTCCGGCTCAACTGCTTGACCCAGGAGTACGCGCCACTGTGGGAAGAGTTGTTCGACCCAGCTTGGACCTCGGACCAGTGGACGTGCGAGCCGTGGTCGAAGGTGCCCCTTGGCGAAGTCGGACCAACGTGGTCGATGGCCACGCCGCTGCGCACTGACTTCGACCGTCGCCAAGCATTGGTAGAGATCGATGCCTTGGCGGCGCTGATGGTCGGTCTGACGGCCGAGCAGCTGTGCGCAATGTACCGAACCCAATTCTCAGTTCTCCGCAAGTACGAGTACGCAATGTTCTTCGATGCCGCAGGTCGTAAGTACGCGAAGCATCACCAGACTGCAGGAGTGCGTCAACAGAAGGGCGACTACGAAGCCATCGTCGCCTGGCACAGCGACACATCCGAACCGCTCCCGCGTCACATCACCCCGCCCTTCATCCAACCCAACCGCGAACAAGAAATGACCCGCGCTGCCTCCTCGCTTCGTAAGCCGGAGCACGCATGAGCATCGACGACCTGGTGAGGTCCTTTCGTCGTGAACGAGGAATTTCATCGAGTTCTGTAGAGGCGGCATTTGTCGCTTCTTCCGGTGCTCTGGGCACCGCCCTTGCGAGGGTTTCGATCGATTTGCACCCGGTTATTGCTGAGGGCATTCAGTTTGCGTCTCAGTTGATATTCCTTGCAGAGGAACACCTCCTAGCTGCGAAATACTGTTGAGCAGCGGATCGCTCAGTCAGATTGAGACCCCAACGGCTGCCTTGATGCGTTGTGCCCTGGAGGCAATGGCAACTGCTTCGTGGCTAGCAACACCCTTGCGTGCCGACCGGCCCGACTTCACGTTGTTCGTGGCACGAACAATGGGCTTTCTCCAAGCCAACTCAAAAAAAAGTCTCGGGGGTTAGTTCTGTCGTCGACTCGGGAGATTTTCAGAACACAACAGATCTACAACTGAATGAGATCTCTGACGCCGAGACCAAATGGAACATCAAGAGACGGGTTCCACCAGGAACGACGAGCCGGGTGACCGAATTCCTGGAGCGCAGTGACATGGGAATCCATACCCCGAATGTAGGCGGTGTTCCTGGCGCCGCGGTATATGCGATGGCGTGTTGCCATACCCACGCCAATTTACTTGTCATTACGAGAAATTGGACTCGGGAAAAGTCGCAAGCTTTCGGTTCGTTCCAGGTCAAATCAGATTCTTCTCTGATTCCGATGCTGGGAACCATAGCTATCGCTGGTTATCGGCTGATTGCCTTGGATTGGGGTTTGTTTCAACCCTCAAACGCCCTGCACAGCATTGCAAGTCGACTTTTGACATCGACCATTTTCGGACAAGTCCTGTCAACTTGACTCTGTGTCCTGTGTGGATTTCTTCGCCGGAGAGCGAGACCTATAACCACTCGGAAGGTTGGTCGCAGGACCTCCGCCTCCCGAGGGCGGTGTCCTCCGATACGATATACGCACCGGCGCCGCGTGAAGCGCCGGGACGATGCATCTGCATCGTGTGCAACGAAAGTCAGTGCTGCCGCCGGAGTTCTGTCATACCTCCCCTCTACGATGGGTCCATCTGCAACATGGTGGCTGAGAGGAGCGAACGTGGCTGACGGATCTGCTATCGAATGGACAGAAGCAACTTGGAACCCGACGACTGGATGCGATCGTGTGTCGCCGGGGTGTGATCACTGTTATGCGCTGACGTTGTCACGTCGGCTCCGTGCGATGGGTTCGCCGAAGTACCAGAACGACGGTGACCCCCGTACCAGCGGCCCGGGGTTCGGTCTCACCGTCCATCCCGACTCGTTGGATGTGCCTCGGCACTGGACGACACCGCGCCTGATTTTCGTCAACTCAATGAGTGACCTTTTCCACGAAAAGGTCCCCGTGGCGTTCATTGCTTCGGTCTTCGATGTGATGCGTGAAACCCCACACCACACCTATCAGGTGCTTACGAAGCGCGCCAAGCGGCTCAGCGCCGTGGCACCGGAACTCGACTGGCCTTCGAACGTGTGGATGGGTGTAAGCGTCGAGTCCGCTCGGTACAGGTTCCGAATTGACCATCTCCGAACCGTTCCCGCTGTTGTGCGATTCATCAGCGCTGAGCCGCTGATCGGTCCCATCGGGCCGATCGACTTGACTGGCATTCAGTGGGTGATCGCCGGTGGTGAGTCTGGGCCGAGCGCACGAGCGGTGGAGCACGATTGGGTTACAGAACTGCGTGACGCGTGCACGTCTGCGCGTGTTGCGTTCTTCTTTAAACAATGGGGTGGACGAACACCAAAGTCTGGCGGGCGAGCCCTGGACGGCGAGGTGTGGGACCAACTCCCACAACGAAAGGCGAGTTGACAATTGGCAACACCTACCGGGGTCTTGTGGGAACGCGACCCTCATACGGCGGCAAAACATGCGCTGCTTCAGCGCTATCTCATGGCGTGGTTCCCAATCATGGCGAAGCGGTTCCGGCACCAGGGCATCACCTTCTTCGACGCGTTCGCTGGTCCAGGCGAGTATTCCAATTCAGAGATCAGCTCCCCGGCCATCGCGTGCAACCAGTCGCAGCGCTCCGAACTGTCGGACTGCATTGCGGTTCGACTCTTGTTCATCGAAGAAGACCGGCGCCGCTTCGACCATCTCAGCGCGCTTGTCGAGCGTAAGTTCCCCGCATCGGGTCGACCCTCGAACATGTCGGTCGGAATGGCTCAGGGCCGCTGTGATGAACTGTTCGAGGCGCAAATCTCCGGGTTGGGAGGCTGGAACGGTCCCATCTTCGCAAACCTCGACGGCTGGGGTGTTGATTCGCCTTTCTGGATGGTCCAACGGTTCGCGAAACACGTGTCTTCGGAAGTGTTGGTCACTGTGAAGCAAGACTTTTTCGTCCGGTTCGCATCGGTGGCTGACAACGAAGCAGGCG
>JAYSSK010000020.1:0-15179 GCA_043720595.1 Acidimicrobiia bacterium | reverse complement strand
TATAGCTTGCCGGCAACGGCCAAGCGGGTTCCGCCACGGGGTAACGCCCCGAAGACGTCGATCAGCCGCTTGGTTTCATAGCCGGCATCAATCGCTTTCTTGAAGACGTCCCACAGCGACATGTCGATGAAGTCGACCTGTCCGGAATCGACGAGGCGTTCGAACACTTGGACAATGTCGGTGGTCGCAAGGCCGAACCGCTCGGGTGATAAGCGCACAGATAAGTTGAAATCCGCACGGCAACGGGATCTGATGCCGGCGATGATGTCGAACAGCAACCGGCTGCGGTTTTCAAGGGAACCGCCGTATTGGTCTGTACGACGGTTGGTCTCTGCCGACAGGAATTGGCAGATGACGTAGTCGTGCGCCCCGTGTAGTTCGACCCCGTCGAACCCGGCGCGTTCGCAACGAACCGCCGCGGTAATGAAGTCTTCGGCGAGTTGTTCGACCTCTTCGGTTCTCAACGCACGGGCACCGGTGCTCGCATCGTCCGACGGGCACACCGGGGCCTCGCCAACCAGGTCGGTAGGTGACCGCCTGCCCGCGTGATGCAACTGCACAACGGCGACGGACCCGTGTGCCTTTAACGAATTGGCCAGCCGCTTGAGACCTTCGATGTGTACATCATCGAAGCAGCCGAGCTGCCCTGCGAAACCTTTCCCGACCGGCTGCACGTAGCTTGCGCAGGTCATGGTGAGGCCGAACCCACCTTCGGCTCGCAGCGCCAACCAATGATGCTCTTCGTGGCTGAGCGTGCCATCTGGATGGCTCTGCATGTTGGTCAGCGGGGCGAGCATGAAGCGGTTCTTCATGCTCGGACCGCGCTCGAAGCCGACTGGATCGAAAAGGGATTTCACCGGTCCAGTATGAAAGGTGAGCCGTGTCCGTTCCCAGCCCGGCCGACCTGGTCTGCCGCGCTAGGTGTGCCAGACCACGGCGGGCGCGGGTCAGTGCAGTTAAGCGAACTCTTCGGTGTCGATGGTGCCCTGCTGCGCGGCGGGATACCGAGGACCGGCGACGGTGTTCTGGTTCATGAGGTTGTTCACCGCTTCAATGACCTCGGCAGAAGGACGCCAGTCTGAACGGGCGATGTTCTCCTCGACGTGATCGATGTTCGAGGTTCCCGGGATCACCACGATGTGCTCGGCCTGAGCTAGTACCCAGCCGAGCGCAAGCTGCGCCGGTGTGACCCCTGCTTGGGCCGCAATGCTGTTGAACGTGTCGATGAGTTCGAGATTGTGCGTCCAGTTGTCACCGACGAACCGGGGCCAGGTCTTGCGCAGGTCAGTGTCGGGAAGCGAGGCGGGGTCACGCAAACCGTCGGCCAAGATGCCGCGCCCGACGGGTGAGAACGCAACGAATGTGATGCCGAGTTCACGGCACGCATCGAGGACTGCGATCTCGGGGTTACGAGTGGCCGCCGAGTACTCGGTCTGCAACGCCGCGATGGGGTGTGCCGCGTGCGCGGCGCGAATTGTTGCAGCTGACATTTCCGATAGTCCGATGGAGCGAATCTTGCCTGCGGTGACCAACTCGCCAAGCGCGCCGACTGACTCTTCAATGGGGATTGTGAAGTCTCGGCGATGCAGGTAATACAGGTCAATGTGATCGGTCTGGAGTTTGCTCAGACTCTCGTCGCACGCGGCCTTGATGACTTCAGGTCGGCAGTCGATACGGCGGGTGTCTCCGTCAACGAATATGCCAGTCTTGGACGCGAGGAAGAATTCATCTCGGCGACTGCTGAGGGTGTTGCCGATCAGGGTTTCGTTCTTGCCCACACCGTAGATGCGTGCAGTGTCGAGGTGGTTGTAGCCAAGGTCGAGTGCTCGGTGCAGGAGCTTGGCGCCGTCTTCTTCCGACGGTGGTTTGCCGTAGGCCCAGCTGAGTGACATGCACCCAAGCCCGACTGGGTTCACAGGCTGGCCGTTGATGGTTCGGGTGCTTGTTACGGATGTGGCAAGCGCCGTGGCAGGTGTGGTGGCAGGCGCAGTCGGTTGGTTGTTGCTTGGCATTCGATCAATCTACGCACTCGACCCGCCCTGACCGTTGCTCGACGGTTCGTTGTATGCAGCCAACAGTTCGTTGCGGTAGCTGTGCGTTGCGTCGAAGCGCGACAAGAGATATGTGCCAGCTTGCATGGGCTCGTACTTCGGCCCGGGCCCAACGCACGAGGGTAGACACTCGACGGTGGCGTGATACGGCGGTGTGACGAACAGCGGAACGGAGTACCGGTCCTGTGTCGGCGGGTTGATGACGCGGTGCGGGTTGGAGACCCAGCGGTCGTTCGTCCAGATGGCCATCAGGTCGCCGAGGTTCATGACCAACAGCTCATCGGGCACGACGATGTCGATCCACTCACCGCTGCGTTGCATCACCTGGAGCCCGCCAACGCCGTCGTCGGCCAACAGTGTGAGCGACCCGTAGTCGGTATGCGCGCCACAGCCGAGTTGGCCTGGGCCCGGGCGCGGCCGAGTGGTCAATGGAGGGATGATCGGGGTAATCCGGTCTTGCGCCGGGTAGTGGACCATGCGGAGGTTGTAGAACGTGTCACCCAGGGTGAGCATGGCGTCGGGAGCGCAACCGAGAGCCATTGCCATCGCTCGTTGGGCTCGTTCGGCAGCTTCAATGACCTGCGT
Organism: Acidimicrobiia bacterium; assembly: GCA_043720595.1. Classification (GTDB taxonomy): domain Bacteria; phylum Actinomycetota; class Acidimicrobiia; order Acidimicrobiales; family JANYDT01; genus JANNBN01. The sequence continues at coordinate 12,543 of JAYSSK010000020.1, read as the reverse complement.
TCGGTATCGGTCGAACGCATCGCGAAACCCGGGGAGGTCGGGTATCTGGTTGGGTCCGTGCAACGGCGTGCCGGCCAGCACATCGGGATGGTCGGGCAAGTGGTCCGGGCCGGTGTCGAGCGTCTCTTTGAGATCGCCAGCCATCGTGTTGGCGCCGTCGAGCGACTCCGCTGCTATGCCCACATATCCTCGGTGTGCAGATGAATGAGCGATGCTGAGGCGATTCTTCACGTCGGCGGGTTGCGCGAAGAACAGGCGCATGGATTGAAGGAGCCCCAGTTTCGCGTCCGGCAGCACGCCATGGTTCGCCAACAGCACAAACCCGGTAGAGCACAGCGCAGCGTCGAGCTCTTGCGCTACCCGGTGTGCCACGGCCGAGCCCTCGCAACTTGCATCAGCGAACGGCGCAAGGTCGACCACCGGCAGTGTGTTCTTCATCGGCCCGGGCCTTGTCGATCTTGTTTGTGGATTGTGGTCAGACGATGGGACCAACGTGGTGCGCGACTAGACGCGCAACACCGAATTCGCAGCCTGATATTCGTTCAGTTCGACCTCGTCGAGGTTGGGGTCGCAAAACCAGTTGCCGTCTTCGGCGAGGTACTTGAACCGGTACTCGCCAACTGGCAACTCCACGCTCACGCTGCGCGTGCCGTTGCTGCGCTTCCTGAGCGGGTGGGCAAGCGGGTCCCAGCCGTTGAAATCGCCAAGTACCGATACCTGGCCAGCAGCCTCTTCGGAAGGGAGGGCGAAGGTCACCTTGGCCGTTGTGGTGTTACCAGCGGGTTGGATCTTGAGCACAGCTCGTCCTTTCTTCGCGTTCAGACCCGAAGGTCCAAGCAACTCGTCTGCTTGCGCGCTTATAAGCCTGGCAGACCCCGATCTGCGACGTCGGCCACGTGACACCTCGCACACCTAAACCGTTGCCGATGCGCGGGGAACAGTCGCTGCTCTTACCCGCAAACTGCCCGCGCACACTCTGCGGGGCGCTCCAACTGGCCCACCTTTTGAGCGGTTCGGCGGGGAAACTGTCACACCGCTTCTGCACAATGGCCGGACTTCCTCCGCGTTCTTGTCTCCTCTCACGTGGAGGGTGTCGATGCGGCACAACCTGTCAACCTTTGAAATCGACGCACGATTGCGTCAAACCGCCATTCGTCAGCTTGGACTGCTGACTGTGACCCAAGCACATCGAGCGGGTGTAGACCGCTTCGCTATCGACCGAAGACGCCGGGCCGGCGCACTTGTCCCCGTGATGGGCCACGTCTTGCGGCTCGCTTCAGCGCCTATGTCAACTCAGCAGCGAATTTTCGCCGGAGCGTTGGCTGTTCCGGGCGGGGTTGTCGCTGCTTCATCGGCCGCAGTGGTTCACGGCTTTCCTGTACCCAGCAGATTTTCGGGAGACCGGTGCCCAGTTGTTCTCAGCGTCGGCAGCACACGGTCAGTTCTACTCTCTGGAGTCACCGCTGTTCGGCAGAAAGTGCCGCTTCCAAGTCAGCCGTGGGCGACGGTGCGTATCGCTACTCCGGTGGCAACTCTGCTCCTGTTGCCTAGATTTGCAGATGAGCAGGTCGTCGAGCGGTGCCTCGATCACTGCATTGTGAACCGCCTCGTGACTGCTCGCAGTTTGGCGAGCCTCATTGCGGCCCTTCCAGCCCCAGCGGTTCATCGCCGACAGATGCTATTGGAACTTGTGGCGAGCAGGATCGGCGAGAGCGGACATCGAAGCATGAAGGAACAACACGTCGGCGGGTGGCTGCGGGAAGCCCGCGTTGCCAAGTACCGGCGAAACTACAAGGTGCAGGTTGGTACAGGTGAGCTGATCGAGGTGGACTTTGCGTGGCCCAGATGGAGGGTCGCCCTAGAAGTCAGCCCTTTCTTCACGCATGGCTCGAAGGTGGCGCAGGCCCGGGACATGTTGCGGCGTCGGCTTCTGCTGGAAGCTGGGTGGCGCATTCTCGAGGTGACCGATGCCGACCTGCGGAACGCTCGCTCGTTTCACCCAACCATCGCGGTCCTGCGCGGCCTATTGGCGGTGAATCCGGCTTGAATTGTGGGCTGTGTTGCGCCCAGCGCAACACAGCCCACGACGTTGCCGCCAGACTGAAGGTATGACTAACCCCGTTCCTAACCGTGATGTGAAATTTGGGTGGCTCTCGCCCGTGATCGGGAACCAGTGGAGTGACCACCAGCCCATCGTGATGTTTCAAGAGCGCAACATCTTGCCGACGGCGCTGGAACACTTCGATTCGTTGTGGGTGGCGGATCATTTCTACGGGTTCGACGCGAAGACCGACCCGTTCCTCGAGGCGTGGACCACTCTGACCTGGCTCGCCGCGAAGTTCCCCAACGTGCTGTTGTGTCACCACGTGCTTGGCCATGGATATCGGCCACCGGCGCTCACGGCAAAGATGGCGGCGACCTTACAAACGCTCAGCGAGGGTCGGTTCATGCTCGGTATCGGTGCGGGCTGGCGGGAGCCCGAGTATGTGGCCTACGGCTACGACTTTCCTCGGCCGGCTGTGCGGTTCGGGCAACTCGAAGATGTGATCAACATCTGCCGTGCCATGTGGACGCAAGATCTACCAACTTACGAGGGGAAGTACTTTTCCATCACAGAGGCAGCCGCACCTCCATTGCCAACTGTGGTGCCGCCGATCTGTATTGGGGCCTCGGGCGAACAGATCGGTCTGCCGTTGGTGGGCCGTATGGCCGACGCGTGGAACAGTTTCTGGTCAGGTGACGAAGCAAAGTGGACGCACAAGCGAAACATCGTGCGAGCGTCTGCAGAGACCGCCGGCCGCAACCCTGACGACATCGAGTTGGTCTTGACCATCGAGCGTCCCCTCCCGACGACCGACGTTGAGTCTGCCGAAATGCTGAACGACCTGGCGACGCTTCGTGCGCTTGGGGTGAGCCATTTCGTGATGGATTTCGGCCACCCGCAAACCACCGACGATGTTCATCGTGTGGCCACACAGGTGCTCAACCCAATTCGGGTTGGGTAGCCGCCACTTCGGCGAATAGTTGTGGGCTGTGTTGCGCTCGGCGCAACCCTGCACACAAGACCTGCGCCAACGATGCATGATCAGCAGATGACGTCGGACTCTCACGCAGACCCCAGCCGGCAGCTCGCTGCCGTGATCAACCGTTTAGTTGCATCGACCGAGACGCTCGCTGCACTCACGGTGCATCTCGGCGGGTTGACCGGCGAACTGGAGCTCGAGCCAGAGACGGCTCGACGCGTGGCTGCACTGGCCGACACTGTGGTCGATCTCGACGGGGTTGACCCCGCAATCCTTCGAACCCACGGAGCCATGGGGCGGGCCATGCTCGCCCAGGCCAAGGCATTCGCAGCGATGCCGGGTGAGCCTGGGGCTTGGGCCATCACCGACCCGCTCGTGCTGCAAACGTTGGGACGCGGATCCTCAGCGTTCGCCTCACAGATCGTGCATCACATTGCGCCGGCGATCCCGGGCTTCGCCGAAGCGATCACTGACGAAGGGGCGCGGGTGCTCGACGTCGGTGTTGGAGTTGGTGCGCTCGCCATCGAGTTCGCTCGGCATCTTCCGTCTGCGCACGTGGTGGGGTTGGACGTCTGGCACCCAGCAATCGAACTGGCCCGAGCAAATGTGGATGCTGCTTCGCTCGGGAACCGGGTGGAGATCCGAGACCAAGACGTCGCAACGTTCGAAGACGCTGATGGCTTTGACCTGGTGTGGTTCGCCGGCCCCTTTATCCCAGGTGCTGTTCAGCCCATCGGAATCCGCCGCTGCGTCAATGCGATGCGGCCGGGAGCGTGGCTGGTGTACGGCGCCTTCGGTGGCGGCGACGCTCTGACCAACGCGTTGGGAGACCTGCGAACCCTTCGCAGCGGCGGCCCCGTTCTCACCACAACCGAGATCGAAGGTCTTCTGCGATCTGCCGGTTTGGTTGACGTTCAAGAAGCGCCGGTGTTGATCGGCATTGTGTCGAGGACTGTGGTTGGTCGTAAACCGGGTTGACGCAGCCCGAGTTGTGGGCTGTGTTGCGCCCAGCGCAACCCCGCAGACAAGCTGTATCAGCTGCGCCCGGCAATAATCACGAACTTCGGATGCGAGGCCACTAGCGCGGTTGCTTCGAAGATGCGGGACAACTTCTCGTGGTACCCGAGATGGCGGTTGGCGACGACCCAGATTTCGCCGCCGGGGCGCAGCACTCGTTGACTCTCCACGAACATCTGCCATGCCACGGCATCGCTCATTGCGTTTGCGTGATGGAACGGCGGGTTGCACAAGACAAGATCGATCTCGGGCAGTTCTGCATCGTCGAAGACATGTGAACGTATGAACCGTGACCGCTCGATTGCGTTGGTGCCGAGGGTCGCGAGGTTCAGCTCGACGTTGTGCCGCGCCGAGGCCACTGCGTGGGATGACTCGTCCAAGAATGTCACTGTGGCCGTAGGCAAGGCGCGAAGGGCAAGCATGCCAAGGATACCGGTGCCGCACCCAAGGTCAACGATCTCGCGGGCGTCGGGGAGGATCTCTTCAAGCGCCGCTGCCTCATCGGCGAGCAGGCGTGTACCAAGATCGAACCGGTCGGCCGAGAAGACGCCGGGCCACGCCGCCACATCGAGATTGTGTTCCGGAAGGTGCACGGGCAGGAGGTGGGCACGCGCGACGCCATCGAAAGCCGACGCGCCAGGGCGAACCCGCAGCTCGAACAGGTGAGCCTTCTTGCGGCCTGGGTGGGTGGTGAGGTCGCCATGGGCGCGAAGCACATCGCCGGTGCGTGGTGGCAAGTGTTTGTCCATACCGGCGGCGAACACAATGGTGCCGGCATGGCTGACGGCCGAGAGCAAACCGGCGAGGTGCGTAAGCATGTCTGTGGACTTACCAACATTCCACACCACGAGGTCGACGGGACCGCCGAGCTCCTGAGCCAACTCCGGACCCGTAATGGCAGACGAGAGCACAGGGAGGGGCTGCGTCGATCCTGAAGTGCGGCGATTGCGGGATATCGCGTGCTCTGCGACGATCGAGTCCGAGAGCAGCCCGGTGGAAGGTCCGGCAAGTGCGACGCTCAACGCTCCGAAGTTGTCGCCGATGATAAGCACACGTCGGGTGTCGTCTTTCGGCAACGCCGCGACGGCGTCGAGGAGCAGCAGGTCGGCCCCGTCCCATGCTCGTAACGTTCCGGTGCGGTCGACTGGAATACGGGCAAGGGCGAATTGGCCGAAAGGGGTGTCGCAGAGGTCGGCTTGCACCGACTGATTCTACGGACCAGCCGGACGCCGCAAGCGCAACCAGCCATGCAGACTGATAGGTCGGGGGATTCGGGTGCGTCCCTCCGCCGTTGGGTGGCGGTGTGAAATGCTCCCCGGATGGACTCCACTTCATGTCGAACCGATCGCCCGGGTCACCGCTCGCGTCCTCCGATTCGGCGCACCGGTCGATTTCGGTACCTTGCTGCAACCGGTGCGCTGATGGTTGGGCTGCTTGCGTCGCTGTCACAGCCGTCAGCGAACGCAGTCTCGGGTTCGGTCGCAACCGTGCCGTCCGGGTCGACCTCTTCAGTACCATCTGTGCCGCCCGTACCGCCGCCGAGTGCTCCGCTGAAAGGGTTGCGCTTCGAAACCGTCGCCCGAGGGCTGTCCGAGCCGGTCGAGGTGTTGGCCCCGTTGAACGACGGTGTGCTGTTCGTCGTCGAACGCACCGGAACCATAAAGGTGGCGCAAAACGGCGTCGCTGCCAAGACCCCTTTCGCGAACCTACGCGCGCAGATTAAATCGAGCAGTATCGAACAAGGTCTCCTCGGTATGGCATTCCATCCGGCATATCCGCAAGACCGTCGAGTGTTTCTGTTCCACTCGAAGAAAAACAACGACAACGTGCTTGTGTCGTACAGGGTCAGTGTCGACGGCCGGTCGATCGACCCGTCCAGCCGCGTCGAACTGGTGACGATCGACAAGGAACCAGATGCGGTGCGCCATAACGCTGGTGCGCTTCGGTTCGCTCCGGACGGACTGCTGTACGTGTCGGTTGGTGACGCCGCCCGAGCGAGCAAAAACGGGCAGAACCCGCGCACACTGCCCGGCTCGATGCTGCGGCTCGACGTGTCTGACCCAACCCGAGTGCTCATCCCTGCGACCAACCCGTTTGTCGATAGGACAGCTGGAGCACCTGAGGTGTTCTGGTATGGGTTCCGAAACCCATGGCGGTTCAGCATCGACCCCGTCACCAAGCTCGCGTACATCGGCGACGTCGGCCAAGAGACATGGGAAGAAGTCAGCGTGGTTCCGTACGACCAGCCCGGGCTGAACTTCGGATGGCCGTTGTTCGAAGGCAACAAGCGCTACCTGAAGGGTCCGGCGCCGACAAATACCGTCGCACCGGTGATCGCCATTCGCCACGGCGGCGAAAGCGGGTCGTGTTCGATTGTCGGTGGTGAAGTGTACCGAGGCAAAGCCATCCCGGAACTGGTCGGCCACTACTTCTATGCGGACTGGTGCCTTGGTTGGATCCGCAGCTTTCGTTTCGATGCGGGCGTTGCTGCTGACCAGCGCGACTGGAGTTCCCAACTCCCAGCCGAAATGGTCTCGGCGTTCGGTCATGACGCAGCGGGGGAGCTGCTGGTGGTCGACTACGAGGGTGGGACGGTGTCACGGGTGGTGGCACGTCGCTAAAACGAGCACCCGGGTTCCTACTCGAAACCGCTTGATTCCGAACGTCAGCGCTTGCGTGCCATGGTCAAGCCGTCGCCGATTGTGAGCAAAACCGAGTCGACCCGGGGGTCCACGGCAAGGGCATCGTTGACCGCCTTGATGGCCCCAGTGTCTGCATCGTCGGCAGCCGTGGGTTGAACAACTCGACCAGACCAGATGGTGTTGTCGACAAGGAGTACTCCGCCAGGACGCAACCGGGGGATGATCTCGTCGATGTAGTTCTGGTAGTTGGTTTTGTCCGCATCGACAAACGCGAGGTCGACGGTTGGATCATCAGGAAAGCGACCGAAGCGTGACCAAAGCAGGAGCGAGGCGGAGGTCAATCTGGTCGGCCACTCCGGCACGTTGCCAAGCAGCGCGAGCGATGTCGGTCCAGGTCTCGCTCATGTCGCAACACAGCAGACGACCGCCTGGTGACAGCCCGCGGGCAATGGCCAGTGACGAACTCCCCGTGAACGTGCCAATTTCGATCGCCGATTTCGCATCTAGGAGCTGAGCAATCATGGTCATGAATGCAACTTGGTCTGAGCCGATCTGCATGCTTGCAACCGAACCCAGCGCGTTGGTCTGTTCGGTAATCCACTCGAGAACATGATCGGTCGAGCCATGTGAGCGCGCCTGCGCGTACCCGACGATCTCTGCGCTGATCCAACTACCGGTTCGGTCCGACATGGTCACCCTGCTTCGTTGTTGGTTGCTGAGGCAGAACACCTCCCAACGAGCCTACGAGGTGGATTGCCCCCACGGTTGGGGGCAACCTCTCTCGCTAGATGTTGGACTGCTTGACTTCGAGACGTTCGCGGACCTTGTCCCCGACGAAGTTGAGCGAGAGCACCGTGAGGAAGATGAAGCCGGCTGGCACGAACATCGCGTGCGGCGCCTGCTGCATCTTGGAGAGACCAGACGCGTCCTGCATCATGCGGCCCCACGAGATGGTGTCGCCGCCCATGCCTGCACCGAGGTAGCTCAGCGTGCCTTCGACGACGATGACCGTGCCGACACCGATGAGGGCTTGCGCCATGATCGGCTTGATGACGTTCGGCAGAATTTCGCGGACCAAGATTCGTGTGCGTTTCGCGCCGAGACTTTTCGCGGCTAGCACGTATTCACGCGCTGCCTGCTGGAGCGTTGCGGCCCGCACCAAGCGGTAGTACGTCGGCACTGTCAGGGCGCCAAGTGTTGCGATGAACCGCGGGAGAGACACTCGCCCGCTCTGCGCAGACATCACGGCAACGAGCAGCAGCAGGAACAACAACGGGGGAATCGAGAGCAGGGCGTTGGTGAGAAACGTGAACAAGGTTTCGAGCTTGCCGCGGAAGAACCCGCCCAACATGCCGAGGATACCGCCGCCGATGACACCAAGTGCAATGGTGGCCACGCCGACGATGAGCGAGATCCGAGCTCCGTTCAGAGCGTAGGTGAGCAGGTCGTTGCCGTTGTTGTCGACTCCGAGGTAATGGGCGCGGCTGAATGTTTTGCCCCAATGGATGGATCCGTCACCGATAGAGGCCGAGAGCAAATAGTCCGTGTCGTCTTTCTTTCGTATCGGCAAGACGTTCACTGCTGCGGCGCAGAACAACAGGAACCCCAGCCAGGAAACGGCAAGCCAGAAGAAGAAGCCGAACTTCTTCTTGACGGCCGGAATGGCCGCCGCGGTAGCGGCGGCATCCACAGCGGTCGTATGCATTCCTACGGTCTGGCCGACCGTGGCCGTGCTCATCGGGCTACCCGGACCCGCGGATCGATCACGCCGTACAGCAGATCGATGACTGTGGCCGTGAGCAGAATCGTGACAGTGATGATGGTGACAATGCCGAGTACCTGGAGGTACTCGCGGTTGCCAATTCCTTGCAGCAGTGCAGCGCCAAGCCCCTGCAGATTGAATATCCGCTCGACAACCACCGAACCGCCGAGCAGTGCGCCAAGGTTGACGCCCGCGACGGTGATGAGTGTGAGGCTGGACGGGCGAAGCGCGTGCCGCCAGAGGATGTAACGGTCGCTCATGCCCTTGGACTTCGCCATCGTGACGAAGTCCTCCTTGAGCATGGAGTCCATGTCGGTTCGCAGCAGGCGCGTGAAGCTCGCCACCTGGGTTGTTGCGAGCGTGACAGCGGGAAGGATCATTGACTTGATGTGCAGCCACAACCCATCGGCCACCGGTACGTACTGACCGACAGGTAGCCAGCGGAGTTGCAGGCCGAAGATGAACACCAGAATCGGGCCGACCACGAATGCTGGCGAGGACAGCGTCGCGTAGTTTCCCATACTGATGGCCCGGTCGGTCCGGGTACCCGAGCGATACGCGCTGGTCATGCCAAGCGGAATAGACAGGGCAAGTGCAAGCACCAGCGCCATGATCGTGAGTTCGATGGTGACGGGGTAGTTGCGGCCAACGACGTCACGGACGGTTTCGCCTGTGCCGCCGTTGTACTGGCTACCCATGTCACCGCGGAGAAAGTTTGCCCCCCACGAGAGGTACTGCATGTGGAACGGGCGGTCCAAGCCGAGTTCTTTCGTGAGCTGCGCCACCTTCACGGGATCTGAAGCTCCGTTGCCGAGGATCGTTGTGACGGGATCGCCGGGCAGAAGCTTCAGCATGCTGAAGGTGATGAGCGTGACCACGATGATCAGTGGGACGACCATTGCGAGCCGTCGAACTGCGTAGCGCATCGGTAAGAACCAACCGTTCCTGTTGCGATTCGTGAGTGAGATCAGATCAGCCGAGGCTGATCAACCAATGGTGAGGTATGGGACACCAAGGAAGTGAGCGGTTGTTCCCTGCGGAAGCTTTTCGCCCTTCACCCCAACGGTGTCTTCCAGTCCGCCGCATTTGGCGCAGGCTGCGATGTGCAGCCGTGAGCGCCAGCGCCACATGTGGTAGGCCTGTTCGCCGTACTGGCGGTTGACGGACTCGGCAGCGCGCTTACGAACTGCAGGATCGCTGTTGCCACGGATCTGCTCGAAGGCAGCGTCAACCTGACCGTCAACGACCCGGCCCCAGTTGAGTGTGTTGCGGCCCTGTGTGAGTGGGCACACGGCGGGTCCGCCGCAACCAGAAGATCCGAGGAAGGCACCGAACGTGTCGGGGTCGGAGTAGGGCAACCAGTTCCAGGTTGCAAGGTCAAGTCCCCCGCCAGCGGTGAAGACCGTGTTCTGGAAAGCTGAGGTGTCCTGGCCAGGGGCAATGCGCACCGAGAAACCAGCACGGTCTGCCATCTGCTTCATGACTGCGACGGTTTGTTGGTTGTCCGGGATGTTGTCCGTTCCCAGCACAACAGTGACAGTGTCGACACCTTTGTCCTTTTTGTACTGGTCGACAAGCGCTTTGGCCTTGTCCAAGTCGAACTGTGGGAAGCCTGACTCTTCGAGGTAACCAGTCACACCCTTGGCGAATGGACCGTTGGCAGCGGTAGCACCCGGTGCCCGAACCTTGATCAGGGTGTCCAGATCGATTGCGTGAGCCCATGCGCGTCGCAGACGAGCGTCGAGCAGCGGGTTGTCCTTCTTCACCATGTTGACGATGTCGTAGGCGGTGGAGTTTCCGTCTTCGCTTGTCATCAGCTTGACCTTGCCCTCTTTGGCGAGGCCCGCTAGATCACGGCCGGTAATGAAGTTGCCTGTCTGCATGAACTGGATCTGACCGCTTTGGAGCTGGGCGAGGCGCTGATCCTCGTCTGGGACCGGACGGAACTCGATGGCGTCAAGCTTCGGCAGCCCGGTTTTCCAGTACGTAGGGTTCTTCACGAGCTTCATGGACTGGTTGGGCACCCAGCAGTCGCCCTTGCACATAAAGGCACCTGTGCCAATTGGGTGCTGGCGGTCCTTCCTCTTGATCTGGTCGGGGGCAGCTATTGCGCCGGTCTGGCCTGAGAAAATTTCAGGGAACGACACCCAGGCGGTCTTCGTGGTGCAGGTTGCCGTCATTCCGCTTCCGGTGCAGCTTGCCAAGTTCCCGAAGAGTGGTGCGGTGACTGCCCCGGTGCGGACCGATTCGAGGTTCAACGCGAGCGCTGCGCCATCGAGCGCTTCGCCGTTGTGGAATTTGATACCGGAACGAACCGTGAACTCCCACGTTTTGTAGTCAGACGACGACTTCCAGGACTCGACCAGCCAGGGGAGTAGCTCGCCGGCGGCAGTGCGGTTGAACATACGGTCGAAGAACGCGCTGGAGACCGTGCCGCCCGGTGCGCCCCACTGACCATCGCCTGGGAGCCAGCCAGAAGTGGTTTCGTTGGTCAGCGCCATGATGGCGCTGCCGCCGGTCTTTGCGGCGGCAGCAGCAGCGACAGTGGTGGCTGTGGCCACCTTTGTTGTCGGCGTGGCCTTCTTCTTGGTGGTGGTGGCCTTCTTCTTCGTGGCCGCGTCAGCAGGGCTGACTGCGGTCGCGACGAGCGTGACCAAACCGAGCGCGAGTGCGTGAGTAAGTACCCTGCGGTTCCTCATATATGTTCCCCCAGAACTGTTTTTGTGCCATCCACGCCCACCGCGGTTCGGGGGCTTTGGCCTGCGTGACGGATGTCACCTGGCGTGATACTAGTCACAGAGGAGGAACGTTGGCGTTGAAGGGTGGAAACGTCGTTCACCCATGCCGCAGCGACCTGCTCGCCAGCGGGTCCTCGCCTCCGAAGTGCCGTTCGAAGCGACGCACAAAGCTCGGATTTGTCGTAGCGGCTACGGTTCGATTTATGCCGCTGGTTACGTTCACCACGACACTTAAACGTCACGTCGACTGCCCTGCTGAACGCGTGGACGGGGCGACGGCCCGCGACGTGCTCGAGGCGTACTTTGTGCAGTTCCCGAAGGTTCGGTCATATGTGCTGGACGAGACCGGCGCTGTCCGGCGCCATGTCGTCGTGTTTGTCGGCGGCCGCCAGCTGGTCGACGTTGTCACGCTGTCCGATACCGTCGAACCGACCGCCGAGGTGTACGTGATGCAGGCCCTTTCAGGAGGATGACGACATGAGCAATTCTCAATTGTTGGTTGGCACCCGCAAGGGGCTGTTCACGCTGAGCAACGATGGTGGCCAGTGGCGGATCGCCAACGTCGAATTCCTCGGCGACCCCGTCACGGCTGGTTTCTCGAACGACCGTGGCCGTTGGGTTGCACTGGGCACCGGGCACTTCGGAACCCACGTGTGGCGCAACCGCGGCGATGGCTGGGCCGAGGTTGCAGCTCCCGCGTATCCAGCAAAACCTGCCGACGCAACTGATGTGTCGCCGATGACGCAGCAACCGTGGCCGTGGACGCTGCAAGTCGCATGGACCCTCGAGGCAGCCGACCCTACGGGTACAGACGATTCGTTGTGGTGCGGCACCATTCCTGGCGGTCTGTTCCACTCACCTGATGGCGGAGACACGTGGACCATGAACCGGCCTCTATGGGACATGCCCGAGCGGCAGAGTTGGGCCGGCGGTGGTTATGACTGGCCAGGGGTCCACTCGGTGTCGGTGCACCCGGCTGACCGGTCCGTCGTCCTTGTCGGTGTGTCATGCGGGGGCGCGTGGTTGACCGAAGACGGAGGGGCAACTTGGAAGGTCACCGAAGGTATGCGCAATGAGTACATGCCGCCCGGTCTGGAGTACTCGCCGAACGACCAAGACCCGCACCGCCTCGCTCGCTGCGCTTCACATCCTGAAGTGGTTTGGAACCAGCACCACAACGGTTGTTTCCGTTCCGCAGACGGAGGTCGCAATTGGGCCGAGATCGAGGAACGGCCGCCGTCTCGTTTCGGGTTCGCTGTCGCTGCTCACCCCACCGACCCCAACACGGCGTGGTTTGTTCCTGCGATCAAGGATGAACTGCGGATCCCGGTCGACGGGAAGATGGTGGTCACTCGAACCAC
>JAYSSK010000019.1:0-5410 GCA_043720595.1 Acidimicrobiia bacterium | reverse complement strand
GCGGCATCCAGGCAGCAACCGGTGCAGCTGATGCGAAGCGTGGTGGGCTCGACGGCAACCTGTCGTGGCTGCCATACCTCTTGGCAGTCCTGGTGTGTCTTGGTCTTCTTGGCCTTGTTGCGCTGGCAGCCAAACGAGCTGTGAAGTCCTTTTCCAACTGACCCCACGAATACCCGTTGATTTCAGGAGCATGAGATGAATACACAACAAACCAACGGCGCACCTATCCAGCGGTCCGACATCGAGAACCGGCTACGCACCCTCAAGAGCGACGTCGACACCGTCAAAGATTCAGCGGTCGGGGCAGGAATGGTGGCGGTTGGGGCCGTTGCGATGCTGCTGGTCATCGTTGCGTTCATGATCGGCCGTAACCGCGGCAAAGCTGCCTTGTCCTTCATCGAAGTCCGTCGAGGCTGAGGGCCTGTGCTGTCGTTGTTCAAGCGGTGGATCCGCTACTCCATGGTCCGCAAGGGCGGTTCGTCGCCAATGTGGACAGCCGTCGGTGTATTGAGCCTGCTCAACACCCTTCGCAAGCGGTACGCCGCGCCGAAAACCACCACCATTCTCTCTGACGGCATCCGGCCCGGCGAGGTCATCGAAATCCGCCACACCGGCAAACCATCAAAGGATGTGCGTTCTGAGCGCGCCTCCAAGGCTGCCCTCCTCGCGCAGTTCCGCGCCGTGGAGCCGACGCAGAAAGGCAGGCGCGGCCGCAGCGCGCGGAAGCTTCGGAAGAAACTCGGCGGCACCGTGATCAGTGAGATGGCGTCTGGCAAAGCTGGCTCTACCACCTCGCCGGTTACGCACCTCGTAGCAGCTGCCGCATCTGTACTTGCCGCAAGCGACGCTCCTGCTTCACGACGCCAGCTTCGCAAGGCAACCAAGGCGGCAAAGCGCGTCGCTCAGGCCGCCCGATGAGCCGTCCGTTGAAGGCCGGCGAACGAATCATCCTGGTCGATTCAAAAAAGCGCCAATACATGTTCACGTTGGCCGACGCCGCAGAATTCCACTCACACTCGGGCGTGCTTCCCCACAGCGCCCTAATCGGGAACGAAGAAGGCACTGTCGTGCGGAGTTCGCTCGGGGGCCGCTACTTCGCGATCCGTCCGACGCTCGCCGAGTTCGTGTTGAAGATGCCTCGCGGGGCACAGGTCATCTATCCAAAAGACCTCGGCCCAATGCTGTTCCTCGCAGACATCTTCCCTGGTGCACGAGTGCTGGAATCCGGAGTGGGTTCTGGCGCGTTGTCTATGACCCTGCTTCGCGCCGGCGCCGACGTTGTGGGCTACGAGTTGCGCGAAGACTTCGCCAAGAAAGCGCGCCAGAACGTCACCTCGTTCCTCGGTGAGGAAGTCCTCGATCGGTATCGTGTCGAAATTCGCAATGCCTACGACGGCATCGACGAAACCGGCCTGGACCGAGTTGTGCTTGACCTCCCCGAGCCATGGAACGTGGTTCCGCATGCAGCGGCCGCGCTTCGCTCCGGCGGCATCTTCGTGGCGTACCTGCCAACCATCAACCAAACCGCCCGTCTGCGGCGCACGTTGGCCCATCACGGGTTTGCACTCGCCGAGACCGTCGAGGTGCTCAATCGTGGCTGGCACATCGAAGGTATGTCCGTCCGTCCGGATCACCGGATGGTTGCGCACACCGGCTTCCTGACCCACGCACGGTTGCTCCCCGGCGAGAACTCCGAGCGCGGCGTAGCGCCACAGGCTGATCTTGGGTTTCCAATCCTGCAGTCCGACAGTGCAGACGACGTGCCGGCTGAGTTGTCGGCTGAGGTGTCGGATTTGCCTGACGAGGACGCAGACACCGACGGGTGAACGGGTTCGACATCGCGTGCCTGATCGCCGCTTCTGCTGCGATGCTGGGCGGCTGGCGTCAAGGAATCGTCGTCCGGTTGGTGTCCGGTGCAGGCGCGCTCGGAGGTTTGCTCCTTGCAGCCGCGAATGTCGATGCGGTAGCCAGACGCTTGCCTCGCGCCGATTCCACGCCACGCCTTGTCGGCGTGATCGCATCGCTTGCCCTCGGCTGGTTGTTGGGCAGGTTGGTCGGAGGCATCACTGGGCGATGGTTGCGAGAACGTCTTCCAGTTGGACTGGCACAGTCCGACCGGATGATTGGCGCAAGTGCGGGGCTCGTCGGGGTGCTCGTCACGGTATGGCTGGCCGCACCTGTGATGACCCTTCTTCCCGGTTGGCCGTCGCGCACCGTCGGCAAGTCACAGATCGTCGAGCGACTTGATCAGTCGGTGGGGTTGGCCCCCATCCCTGTCGATGAACGCCTGTGGAAGACGGGAATTCCGAATCCTGCCGACGGGCGCTTGCTCACCGATTCCCTCTCGAGTTCGATAGCGAAGTCGGTGACAGACTCCGTGGAAGATCAAGTCTCCGGCGCAATCTCCGACGGCGGCGCCGAGCAGTAGCAAGCAGTTGAGCCCCGCCACGGCCAGCGAACGTGCGATGGCGATCCAGCTGAACGCACGCAGTGGCTCAGACGCGACGGTGGCGGGCCGGGGCCCGCCACCGCAAGTTTTGTGAGACTGCAGGTCCTGCGGTGCAGAACAAGCATCATTTGGGCCGATCAGGGCCAGATTACGGTTCGATGTAGATGCACTCGCCGGGGCATTCCTCGGCGCTCTCAACCACAGCGTCGAGACGACTCTCTGGGAAATTGGCGAGGCCTTCGGCTCCACCAGGGTTGGAGAACACCTTTGCGCCTTCCTTGACGTAGGCCAAGCCGTCGTCGAGGAGCGTAAAGACGTCAGGGGCGATCTCTTCACAGAGACCATCGCCGGTGCACAAGTCCTGGTCGATCCAGACCTTCATTTGGTTTCCTGCCTTTGTTGCGGATGGATACTTCACACTATCGGTGTCGAGCACGTAGTTCTTGTACCCCTCCACTAACCATCGGCAACATGTCGCGTTGTTCAACTGTGAACCGTGTTCACGCTTCGAATCGCAGTGTTCTTCCCTGGATTGGGCATGAATTCGGTGTTCGGTGGCGTTAGGGTCGAATGTGTCGCCGGGTCCCAACCCGGAGGAGGTCACACCCGCATGTCACAATCAGAATTCCAGAACCGTCTTGCCGGATATGAACGGGAGGTTGCCGAACTCCAAGAAAGCGTGAAATCGCTCGAAGAGGAGATCGTCACACTTCGCCGCAAGCTGGCCGACGCGCCCAAACGTGTGCGTTCTCTCGAAGAGCGCCTGCTCGAGGTCACCGGCGAGCTCAACCGCGCCGTCAGCCAGAACGAGAAGCTCACCTTCACATTGCGAGAGGCACGCGAGCACATCGCCAGCCTGCGCGAAGAGGTCGAGAAACTCACGCAGGCTCCCAACAACTACGGAACCTTCCTCACGCACAACGACGATGGAACGGTCGACGTCTTCACCAGTGGTCGCAAGATGCGGGTCAACCTGCACCCTGGTCTCGAGGCCGAGGCCATCGTGCGAGGTGAAGAGGTTGTGCTCAACGAGAGCATGAACGTCGTGATGACTCGCAAGAACGACGGTGCCGGCGAAGTTGTGACACTCAAGGAACTTCTGGAAGATGGCATGCGCGCCATCGTCACGGGGCGGGCCGACGAAGAGCGCGTTGTCGAACTCAGCGAGGCGTTGCTTGCTTCCAACATTCGTCTGCGCGCAGGTGATTCGCTTTTGCTCGACAGCAAGTCGAATCTTGTCCTCGAAAAGCTCCCACGACCCGAAGTGGAAGAACTCGTCCTCGAAGAAGTTCCAGACATCTCGTATGAAGATGTCGGCGGCCTCGACAGCCAGATCGAGATGATCAAAGACGCCGTCGAGCTGCCGTTCGTGCACCAAGAACTATTTGCTGAACACCAGTTGCCGGCGCCGAAGGGCATCTTGCTGTATGGCCCTCCGGGATGCGGCAAGACGCTCATCGCCAAGGCAGTCGCCAACTCGTTGTCGAAGAAGGTCAGCCAGGTCACCGGTAAGCCAGCGGCACGTAGCTACTTCATCAACATCAAAGGTCCCGAACTGCTCAACAAGTACGTCGGTGAAACCGAGCGGCAGATCCGTCTGGTCTTCCAACGTGCCCGTGAGAAGGCCGAAGAGGGCGTGCCAGTCATTGTGTTCTTCGACGAGATGGATTCGTTGTTCCGCACCCGCGGCACCGGTATCTCGTCTGACATGGAATCCACCATCGTGCCGCAGCTGCTGGCCGAGATCGACGGCGTCGAGACACTCAAGAACGTCATCGTGATCGGTGCGTCGAACCGCGAAGACCTCATCGACCCGGCCATCCTTCGCCCCGGACGCCTCGATGTGAAGATCAAGATCGAGCGACCCAACGAAACGTCTGCTCGGCAGATCTTCGCCCGCTACCTCAGCACCGACTTGCCACTCGACCCCGAAGAAGTTGAGCGCCTGGGCGGGGGAGATCGCACCAAAGCAGTTGCGGCAATGGTGGCAGCGTGTGTGGAGCATATGTACCGCACCGAAGAGTCCACCAAGTTCCTCGAAGTCACCTACCAAGGCGGCGACAAGGAGATCATGTACTTCAAGGACTTCTCGTCGGGCGCCATGATCGAAAACATTGTCCGGCGTGCAAAGAAGCTGTCCATCAAACGCCAGATCGCCGGCGAGACGAAGGGCATCCGCACCTCCGACCTCCTCGAGTCCACCCGGCAGGAGTTCAAGGAACAGGAAGACCTGCCCAACACCACCAACCCCGACGACTGGGCCAAAATCTCGGGTAAGAAGGGCGAGCGAATCGTGTACATCCGCACGATCATCTCCAAGGGCCCAGACGCGGAACCGGTCGGCCTTCGCTCCATCGAACGTGTCGCTACGGGTCAATACCTGTAGCGAAGAGGTTGCCCCCAGACGTGGTGGTCAAACACCTCCGAAACGACTTCGGAGGTGTTTTGCAGCACTCGACGCGGCTTCACAAGAAGCTCGGGGTACGGTGAACTCATGGCAGTACCAAAGGTGTGCGGAATCGAAACCGAGTACGGGATTGTTCTGCGCGGCGGCGATTCAAATCCGATCATGGCCTCGTCGGTCCTGGTCAACGCCTACGTGCAACACTTGGGCCGAGACGACATCGCCGGCCGTCCAACCAAAGTCAGTTGGGATTTCGAAGATGAATCGCCCGGCAATGACGCACGCGGCTGGACCGCTGCAGGCGCCATGCCACCAGAAGTCGAAACTCACCTCGTGAACGCGGTACTTACCAACGGGGCGAGGTACTACGTCGACCACGCACACCCCGAATACTCCAGCCCGGAATGCCGCTCACCCCGCTCGGCAACCGTCTACGACCGTGCAGGCGAAATCGTGATGCAGCGTTCCATGGAGGCAGCCAAGCTCAACCTGCCACCCGGTCAAGAGATCGTCGTTTACAAGAACAACTCCGACGGCAAAGGGAACAGTTACGGCAC
>JAYSSK010000018.1:0-15294 GCA_043720595.1 Acidimicrobiia bacterium | reverse complement strand
GTAGCGATCGGCAACGAATTGGGCATAGCGAAGAATTTCGGGCTGAGTCGCGTATTTCTCGGACCACTGCCATGCCTTCTCCAACTCGGGGTCGAAGCTGAACGAATAGTCGATGCTTTCCACGTCGCAACGGGCGCCCGGATATCGGTTCCAGTACCAGGTGCCGCCCACGTCGTCGGCCGTTTCTAGGACGACCGAAGTGAAGCCGGCACCCCGCAGACGGTGCTGCAGGTACATGCCGGCGAACCCAGCACCAACGACGACGACGTCGAATTGCTCAGTTGCCGATGTGGTTTGCGGTTCGTGCACCAATGCCTCCAGCAGGGAAAATCGGCTGCCGGCTCCGGCTACCTGTCGCCAACCTACGGACCAACGACATGTGGACTCCAATCCCCCGAACCATGCTGAGATTGCATCTAGCCTGCTGCGGTGGTTGAACGTGCTTCTCGAAGTGTTTCTATTGTCTTCATCTTGGCCGGGGTCTCCATGGCGACGATTCTGTCGAGAGTCCCGCAGATCAGGGACCTGCTGGAACTCACGCCTGGCCGGCTTGGGCGGGTCCTCCTCATGATCGCCGTTGGTTCGGTGGTGTCGCTCCCGCTCTCTGGCATGGTCGTCCGCCGTTTCGGTACCCGGCGCACGGTGGCTTTCATGTCCTCTGTCACCGTTGTCGGCATTGCCATCGCAGGGTTAGGTAGCCAGATCAACGCCTACGTGGTCGGCGGCGGGCTGTTGTTTGCTGGGTTCGGGATGGGTCAGTGGGACGTGGCGATGAACGTCGAAGCTGCGGCGGTCGAGCAAAAGTTGGGACGGTCTGTCATGTCGCGCTATCACGCGGCGTTCAGCGTCGGGACAGTCGCAGGTGCCGTGATCGGCGCAGGCGCCAACAAGGCAGACGTGAAACCGGCCATCCATTTGCCGTTCATGATGGTCGTCGCTGGCATCGTCACGGTTTGGGCAACTTCGAACTTCATCGGCGAAGCGCAACACAGCGAGGAGTCGGCTCACCCCAACCGACACCCGATGCAGGCGTGGACCGAGCCACGAACACTCTTGATCGGGCTCTTCGTGCTGTGCATGGCATTTGCCGAAGGCACTGGCAACGATTGGCTGGGTGTCGCAGCGATCGACGGATACAAGGCGAGTGACGCAACGGGATCGCTGGCCTTCGTGGTGTTCGTATGCGCGATGACGGTTGGTCGCTGGTTCGGACCGCCGCTGTTGGACCGCTACGGCCGTGTGCCGGTGCTGCGTACCTGTGCCGCAAGCGCATTCGCGGGTGTCCTGATGGTCGTCATCGGTCCCTCGATCGGCGTTGCGTTTTTCGGCATCGTGCTGTGGGGACTCGGCGCATCGCTCGGGTTCCCAACGGGTATGAGTGCCGCAGCCGACGACCCAGCGCGTGCGGCGGGTCGGGTGAGTGCGGTTGCCACGGTCGGCTACGTCGCGTTTCTGGCTGGGCCTGCGCTCATTGGCACCATCGGAGACCGCACCGGGGTGCGAGACGCTCTCACGGTGACAGCAGCGGTCTTGGCTCTCGGGTTCGCAACCGCAGCGGCCACAAGGCCGACCGACTCAACCACCTCCCTGGCTCCAGTGGAACCCAGCCCGCTATCGGCCCACAGTTGAGCCGGCAACTATGAGCTCTCGCTCAGGCAACTTCACTTCGACAAGGTTGTCACAGAACGTCGGGCCGGAAGCGAGGTCTCCAAGGGCGTCAGATGTGAGCGAGTTGGCGCCGTCGCCACTCGCTGTTCCCAATCGGCCGAACGGAACGGCCACAGTCCCTGGCGGCACCTTTTCCGAAACGTCTGCAATCAGCTGCAAGCTTCCGAGACTGTTGAACACTTCCACTACGTCACCCGCCGAAATACCTCGGGCAGAGGCATCGACTTGATGAATCTCCACGGTAGCCACTGGCTCTGCGTTCCTCATGACAGGTAAGTGGGCGTAGGAACTGTTGATGGAGTAGTGCCGCTTGAGCGTCAACAAACGAAGTGGGTACGGGCTGGCCGACGACGGAGCGTTGGCCGGACCGGTGTACTGCGCGACCGGATGCAGGCCAGCTGCTCCGAGCGCCGAGTTGCTGAACGCGAACGTCGAATCCTTTGCGACTGCTGTTCCAACCGGTTCGGCGATGCGAACAAAGCCCGTGGCACGGAGGACGTCGGCCGTAAATCCTGCCTTCGCCGCCGGTGACCCGGCGAGCGCCAACTCCATGAGTTCGTAGTCCGACATTCGGAACACGTCGTCGTCGAACCCCATCCGAGCAGCAAGTAACCGAGTGAGTTCAGCGTTGGACTTTGACTCGCCAATCGGGGCGATGGCCGGCTCGTTCCACGAGAGATACGAAAAGCCCCAGGATCCGACAAGATCCGCGTGTTCAAGCATCGTGGTGGCCGGCAACACAAAATCGGCGTGGCGTGCCGTGTCGGTGAGGAATTGGTCATGCACCACTGTGAAGAGATCGTCGCGACGAAGACCGGCTAACACACGCTGCTGGTCTGCGGCAATGACCGCAGGATTGCTGTTCCAGACGAACATCGAACGAATCGGCGGGTCCATATTCGGGTCCGTGAGGGCACGGCCCAACTGGATCATGTTCACAGATCGCGTGCCCGGCGGGGTGAGATCTGGGCGGCTCAGCAGATGGGTGTTTGCCTGCCCGATGGATACGGCACCAGCGATCCCACCTGCGGCGAACTGCCATTGGCCGGTGAGCGCCGGAAGACATTGAATGGACCTCAAGGCGGCACCGGCACCGGCGGTGCGTTGCATACCTACGCCCAGCCTGATTGCTGCGGGCCGAGAGGTGGCATACAACCGAGCCACTTCCTCGATGAGCGCCGAGGGAACACCGGTCTCGGCCTCGGCGCGAGCAGGCGTCCACTGGGCCACGGCCTCGCCGTAGGCGGCGAAATCTGTTGTGCGGGCCGCAAGGTAGGCGCTGTCCTGCATGCCGTCGGCAATGATCACATGACCCATGGCTAGTGCGAGAGCACCATCGGTGCCAACGTGTGGACGGAGATGTATGTCCGCATACGCTGCCGTGCGGCTTCGATACGGGTCGACGACGACGAGCTTCGCACCGCGTTTGCGAGCGGTCCGGATGAGCTCCCACGTGTGAATCGACGTCGAAACCGGATCCATCCCCCACACGATCACCGTTTGCGCGTCGGCGAGATTCTCCGGATCAGTCCATGGCACTCTCGTGATACCGGAAAGAGCGAACCATTGCGGGCCGCAGATCGAGCGTTCCAACTGCGTCGCGCCCATTCGGTTGAACAGGGCCTGCGTCGTTCCGAACCCATCGAGCAGGCCCATGGAACCGAGATAGGAGTAGCCGAGGATGGTGGTCGGCCCGTCCTCGCTGATGAGACCGTGCCAACGGGTGGCGATTTCGTCGAGCGCTTCATCCCAGGTGACCTCGGCATATTTCCCACTCCCCTTCGGCCCCACACGTCGGAGCGGGTGCAGGATTCGATCGGGGCTGTAGACACGCTCCAGATAACGGTCAACCTTCACACACAGGTGGCGACCCGTGGTCGGATGCGACGCGTCGGCCTTGATGTCAGTTGCCCGTCCGTTCTCATCGACCGTCACGAACGCGCTGCACGCGTCTGGACAGTCATGGGTGCACGTGATGCGGACATCGAGAGTGCTCACAGGGACCTCCTCGGGTTCGATCCAAACGCATCATGCATCTCGCGGCCATGCGGCGTCGAGACAAACGCCAACGACGCCGCGGCACGCCGAACGTATTGGCGTCGGTTCGACTCGCTCAGCAAATCGAGAACTTAAAACAGAAGAAGTCAACTGACGTGACATCAAATGCCTTCAGGTCGTTGTCGAGTCAACCGATGTTGTGAGGGATTTTCCCTCTACAGGTGGTTGGTTTCCATGTCGCAGCAATTGCAGTCCGTCCCCTCGTCGTCTGCGGGATCCGCAGGATGGCTAGGACTTCGACGGTTCTCAAACCCGGGCTGCCGAATCGCCCTCTGCCTTGCCGTGCTGTTCAGCTTCACGCTGGCATGGTCAAGTGCCGTCAGCGCCGCCAGCGGTGATGTCACCACGTTCGCCGGATCGGCGAACGGTTTCATCGATGGACCGCGCGCCAACGCGCGCTTCTCGGTGACGGCAGGGGTCGCAATTGCCCCCTCTGGAAATGTCTATGTGGCCGATGCTGGCAACAACAAAATCCGCAAGATCGACTTGGACGGCAACGTCAGTACCTACGCCGGCACGGCACAGGGCTCTTGGGACGGGCCTGCGTTGTCTGCTGCGTTCAACTATCCGTTCAGCGTTGCGGTTGACAACAGCGAAAACGTGTACGTGGCTGACCTGGGCAACGGAGCGCTGCGCAAGATCTCGTCTGACGGCAACGTATCCACCCTTGCGACAGGGCTGAACAACCCGCACGGCGTCGCAGTGGACAACCTCGGCCGCCCACTGGTTGCCGACACGGGCAATCACTCCATTCTTCGTTACGAGGCTGAAAATGGCCTCACGGTCGTCGGGGGCACATCCGGGGTAGCTGGCTTCCTGGACGGGCCGCTTGGCACGGCCCGGTTGAATACACCCCGAGGCCTCACGGTGGATGCCGCTGGGAATATCTACGTAGCCGACTCAGGAAACAACCGCATCCGCATGATTTCATCGACGGGACTCGCCAGCACCGTGGCAGGAAACGGCGGCAACGGATCGACGGACGGATCTGGGTCCTCGGCCCAGTTCAACAACCCATATGGCGTGTCGCTGTTCTTTGGCTATGTGGTGGTGTCCGACACGTTCAACAACCGGATTCGCTTGATCGACTCCTCCGGTGTTGTGAGCACTCTTGCCGGGTCAACCGCCGGAACGGTAGATGGACCGGTGGGCTCTGCACAGTTCTTCCTGCCGACTGCTGCGGCTACCTCGGGGGCAGGCGACCTGTATGTGGCGGACCACAACAGCTATCGCATACGCAAGATCGATTCACCGATGGCCGTGGTGAACCCCACAACATCGACCACAACAACCACGACCACGACCACAACCACGACCTCGACCACGACCTCCACCACGACCTCCACCACAACCTCGCCCACAACCGCGCCGCCCACAACCGCGCCGCCCACAACAGTCACGTCAACAACGCAGACGCCGACAACCCTGATGCCGGCGACGACGCCTGCCACGACGGCCGTTGTTACCACGGCTGCCGCTCCCGCTTTGGTACACGCGCCACTCGGGCAGGGCCCTACCGTCAGCGCCCCCACAACAACCGATCCTTCGCCGACAACGCAAGCGCCGGTGACAACGCAGGCACCACCGATACCCGAACCATCCATAGCGGCGATCGAACGAACAACGGCTGCCCCTCGGACAACTGGATTGTCACCGACATCTCGCATGCCAGCGGTACCAACGGCCATCTCCACTACACGCGCCCAAGTCGCTCAGCCAGTCACCCCACAACCGAGTAGTCAGCCGGCCAGGAAGACACAAGCTTCGACAACGCCGCAGACCACGTCGGCTGCACAGCCGAGCACGACCACCTCGGGAACGGTTCCGCCGACCGCCGCTACGAAGCCGGGCACATCGGCTGTACCCACAACGCAGAGTGCAGATTCGACCCAACCGCCAACCAGCGCAACGTTCTCCAAAGCAGCCGCTGAAGCCACCTCGTCCAGTCCCGACTCAGTCGATCCAGCGCCTGCTAGTCCGTCCGAATCGCTCGGGACCTCCGTGGCACCAACCGCGCCAGACCCTCTCGGGAAAATCCCGACCGTGGTCGAGTTCGATCCGTCGGTCATCGGTGCCCACGTGATCGGCCAATCATTCTCGGCAACAGTAATGGTACGTGCACAGACCGAATCTTCTGCCTCATCGCCAACCGGGTCGCTTCGGATTTCAAGCAATGGAACTGACCTGTGTGTCACAACAGTCAGCAACGGTGTTGCTGCGTGCGACATTGCCCTTTCGGCCGACCATAACGGTCTGCGCGCTTCTTACCTTGGTGATGACTCCCACGCCCCCAGCGAGATGGCCCTGACGGAAGTCACGTCTGCAACTCCGGCCGACGAACTTGGCATCGGTCTCGATGTCAAGGTGGGGGCAGAGTTGGACGGCGCCGGCGGCCGCGTCTGGGGCCAAGACCTCAAGGCTGGAACCCTGGTCATCCTGACGGTGCACTCCACCCCTATCGAAGTGGCGAGATTCATCACTACCAACGGCGGAACGTTCTCGGGCGACTTCCTCCTTCCCTCAGGGCTGGAAGACGGGTCGCACCGAGTTGTCGCGACGGCAACTTCGCCGGACGGCGAGCCAACCATGGGCGAGTACACGTTCAAGGTGATGGACAACAAGATCACAGAACTGGCGCCGGTTCCCGCCGGGTATGAAACCTTCGTCAAAGCCTCGCCGTTCACCGCGTATGCAGAGTTCCGTCCGGCGGATGATCCTGCTTCGACCTTGGACATGCAGACACAGCTCTTCGCCATCGCCTCGCTTGCCGCTGGTGCGGCTGCCGTTCAGTCCTCCATGGGCGGACGGAATGGTCGCAACAAGCAATCAGGCGACCGTGCATCGGTTGGCTCCCGTGCATCGTCGAGAACGGAACGCGAGTCAGCCGAACTGCCAGCGCTGATGGCGTGGTGGCACGACTTCGGGGCGGAACGCAGGGGCTTCGGCGACCGGTCAAGAACGTGGCGCCTCCCTGGCACCGCTCGGATCGACGCGATGTCCACCACCGTTCCGACGAGCATCAACCGTTTCTCACCGATGGTCGCACGAGCCTTCTCCGACGGCACCTACCTTCGGGCCATGTTCGGCACGGCCTGGCTCTTCGTGCCGGTGATCGGCGCCCTCATGGGCGTCGGCGCCGGCCTAGACGCCAACGGCACGTTCCTTCCGCCAGCTCTAGCTTGGGTCGTTGCACTCACCATCCTCGGAGCAGTCGATGCGTTCGCCGGCGGCGCCGCCGCAGTCGCATACGTTGCAACGACGGTCGCCCTCGGCGGCATGCCGAACCGTGATGGCGCACAATCCACCGCTGGGTTGGTGGCGCTGTGGTTCGCTCCGGTGATGGTCGGTTCGATCATTCGACCGCTGCGTCGGATGCCTGCCAGGTCAGCCATGGGCAGGTGGGACCGATTCACCGACGGGGTGCTGATTGCATTCTTCGGAATGTGGTGCGCACAAGGAATCGTATGGGCACAGAATGGTTTGTCCGGCCGCGAGCTTCCAATCACGGAGTCCGCAGACCTGATTGGTTTCATCGTCCTCGCAGCGTTGTTCGTACGGTTCCTCGTCGAGACGTTCGCGTCGAGTGCCTACCCTGACCGCCTGGTGGCTACCGATTGCGGCGAGCTTGACGACCCGTCGATGGTGCAGATCACGTTGGCCCTGATCGGAAGCCTTGCGCTCTACGGCATTGTGGCCGCTTCCTTCTTTCCTGTGGGTTGGCAATTGTGGGCGTGTCTCGGCCTCGGGGCCGTGACCGCATTCACCGAATTCGATCTGATCCGCGATCACATTCCGAACAGCGAGCTGGTTCACCGGCTCATCCCATCTCGTCTCGGCAAGACGGTCGTTCTGATACTCATGGGGCGAGCAATCGAACAGATGCTCACCATGTGGCAGAAGGACCCGGACCGTCAGGTTCTCGACGGGTTGGTGTACCTATCGATCCCAAGCTTGCTGATGTTCATCTTCATGATGATCGGGCGCGATGGTGAACGCCCAGAACCCCGCTGGTGGCACAAGGTAGTCGGCGTTGCTGTGTTCGCAGCCCTCGTCCACCTCACCGTCGGCTGGATCTGACGAACAACCCGTTGCAGCGTGTCGGACCGACGAACGGGCAACGGAAAACCAAGGACCGCTAGCGGACCGCGACGAGTGGGTCGGTTGCGACGCGGCTGAGCGTTCCATCGGGTCCGACTGGGTGCGTGCCACGAACCGTCACCCGGCGCATATGTCGGGGCGTGTCGCCGTAGTCGTCGATTGCGTAATGCATCGTGGCTTGGTTGTCCCACACCACCACGTCGCCGCCCCTCCACCGATGGCGCAACACAAACTGCGGTTGTGACATGTGCTCATAGAACATGCGCAGCAGATGGTCGCTCTCAATGCGGCTTGCCCCGACAATGTGCGTCGTGAACCCCGGATTCACGAACAGCGCCTTGCGACCAGTGCGGGGGTGGACCCGGACAACCGGGTGGATGACCGGCGGAACGGTGAGGGACTGCTCGTAAAGCGCCATCGCATCGTCACGCGACAACACCGTGTCGAACGGCTCGCCCCAGTAGGCAAGCGGTGCGATGCGGTGCACAGCCTCGAGCGATTCAGCGAGCGCTCGTAGCGACGGATGAAGAGCGTCGTACGCGCCGTACAGATCGCCCCACTGTGTGTCGCCGCCCGACGGCGGAACGATCTCGGCTACCAACACCGAACAAGCTGGAGGCGTTGCAACGAACGTGACGTCGGTATGCCAGCGAGCGTTCTTGCCACCTTTGGCAGCGTCGAGATCGAGGATCTCGGGATGATTCGGATCGCCCGGCACAACTGGGTGCGCCGGAGTCAGCTCGCCGAGCAACCGTCCGAAGGCAACCTGATCGCCACGTGTCGCCTGCTGGTCCCGAAACACCAGCACCCGATGCGAAGCAAGCAGGTCGGACAACGTGTCGGCATCGGCGTATTGATCGACACGCATACCTTCGATCTCGGCACCGAAGCTGGGGGTGATGGGTTTGACGCGCATGGCTTGCCTCGCTGGAGCGATTGGTTGAAAGCTGAGAAATGAAAGCTGGATTTGGCGTTCAGAAAGTGGATGCCAGATCTTACGCGTCAACCACCGACCACCAGCGGGAGATCGTCGGGTGGAGCTGGCGCGTGGGCGACCCGAGACAGGCTCGAGTACCACGGCGACCTCCCCGCCACGCCGGTGGCGAGCACGCCGATCATCCCGGCCGCAGTGAAGATCAACGCAATGCCACGATCTTTCCCGGTCCCGAACCAACTGCCAATGGCGTCTGCGCCTGTGCCGGTCGTCATGAACGGGATCACTGCCCACTGGGCCAAGGGCCCGATTGCGAAGGCGGTCATGGGCGAAGCTGCGCTCTCGATCATCTGCGCAAATCCGAACACCCGACCCTGGAACTCGAACGGCACGACGCGTTGCAGCACAGTCTGTTCGCTGGCCTCGACGACGGGCATCAGGAGCAGCCACACCGCCATCCCGATGGCGAGCATCACGATGGAGGACCGAAGTGTGAACAGCGCGCACGCGAACCAGTTCACGCCGTTGATCACCAGGATGAGACGCAGCGGCCGGGAACCAAGGCCACGCCGAGCGACGATTACCCCACCGAGGATCATGCACAGGCTGAGGCCGCCCCATAGAAAACCCCAAGTCTCGACATCAACGAGCTCAAGGCCATAGGCATCCATGAGCGACATGAAGACGCCCCCAAGCAGGTTGTTGAAGGCAGCGAACAAGATGAGCCCGAACAGCCCGGGCACCTTGCGCACCATCATCGTTGCGCCGCGAAAATCGACCATCGACGCGCCTTGTTGGGTGGGAGCTGGCGCGTCTTCCGGGATGCGAAATGTGAGGAGATGCACGAGCGCCGTCGCCGTGAGCGCCACCGTGATTGCCACTGCCCAGCCCATGCCCAGACGCCCGATGACGAGTCCGCTGAACACAGAGGTGACCGCGAACGAGACGCCCATGATCATGCCGACTTTGCCGTTTGCTTTGTCACGCTGGTCCTCAGGCACGAGCAACGACACACACGTCGACAGTGCAATCGACCTGATGTTGCCAACCATCGACGCGGCGATGATGACAACGATGAACAGCCAGATCCACGGCTTTCCAAGGTCCAGGAGATCGTCGTTCGGAGTGACGACATAGATCGCCGCTGCAGCTACATACCCAACGAGTGAGAGCACCGTCGACAACACGATCGACCGGTACTTTCGGTTCCGATCCACGTACGTTCCGAACATGACACCGAACGTGGCGCTGCAAATCGCAAACGCGCCGCCGATGACTGACGTCGTGACCACAGACATGGTTTCCAGGTACACCCAGAACGTGAGGGCGAACCACAGAAACGAATTGACTACGCCGGCCACCAGCGAGTTGATCAGCAGGTTTCGAAACACAGCCATCGACACCCCTCCCGTCTCAACAGATGGGAACTCATGCCCCAGTCGGTCCTATGACCGTCAGCGTCAGGTCTCGAATGTCCTGCACCAATAGATCGACCGAAGACGGGTCGGTATCCCAGCTACACATGAAGCGGGAGCCTCCGCCGGCGATGAACTGATAGAAACGCCAGCCCTTTGCGTGGAGCGCCGACACCGTGGGCTGCGGCAGGTGGACAAACACCGAGTTGGCTTGTGGCTCGTGCAGGACCGCGACGCCCGGGAGGTCACGGATGGAGCCTCGCAATCTCGCGGCCATGGCATTCGCATGGCGCGCATTCAAGAGCCAGGTGTGATCCTCGAGCAGTCCAAGCCAGGGGGCAGAGATGAAACGCATCTTCGAGGCAAGTTGGCCAGCTTGCTTGACTCTCCAAGCGAAGTCCACGGACAACGCGCGGTCGAAGAAGATCACCGCTTCGCCGACCGGCAGACCATTTTTGGTTCCACCGAAGCACAGCACGTCTACACCGGACCGCCACGTGAGATCTGCCGGACTACATCCCAGAGAAGCGACGGCATTGGCAAACCGGGCCCCGTCCATATGGAGTTTCAGGTTGCGCCGCTGTGCGACGTCTGCCATGGCGCTGACCTCCTCAACGCTGTACACCGTACCCATCTCTGTTGCTTGGGTAATGCTGATCACCTTCGGTTTCGGATAGTGAATGTCTGTACGCTTCGTAATGAGCGAGTCGACCGCGGCTGGTGTGAGCTTGCCGAGTTTCGCTGATTCGCTTTCGCTTTCAGCCAGCAAGAGCTTCGACCCGTTGGAAAAGAACTCTGGTCCCCCGCACTCGTCGGTCTCGATGTGCGCAACTGGCGTACAAATCACCGAGTGGTAGCTCTGGCACAGAGAAGCCAACGCAAGCGAGTTCGCTGCAGTGCCGTTAAATACGAAGTACACATCGCAATCGGTCTCGAAGAGATCGCGAAGCGAGTCCGACACCTGATGCGTCCAACGGTCGTCGCCATATGCCGGTTCGTGCCCGCTGGTCTGGGCTTCCATGAACCACCTCGCTGCGTTGGGGCACATGCCGGCGAAGTTGTCACTCGCGAAGTGCTGTTTGGGCGCGGCAACAGGCAGGGTGGACATGGACGTACTTCGTATCAGACGCCCCAGACCGCAGATGACGCCTGAGTCAGCCGAAGAACGCCCGTAACACCGCAGCGCTCTTCGCTGGGTCTTGCATCATCCACCAGTGTCCCAAACCTTCGAGCACGGCAACCTCAGAACCCCACCGCTCAGCGGTACGCCTCGCCATCGCATCGCCACCGGTGTAGTGGTCCTCGGTGGCAATCACGACCAGCGACCGCCCGACGCTCATCGAAGGCGTGATGTCGGCACCCCACTCGGTCATGTGCGGTTGCACCGCCGACCGATACAACGCCAACGTGGCGCGTCCCAGCTCTGGCGTCCGGACAGCCTGCGCGCACGATCGAGCGGCGTCGGGCGTCATGCCAAGACCGGTGAAGATCTCCGCGAGTTGATCAACGGGTAAAGAAGCCATCCCTGCGAGCAGCGCCTCGCCATCGCCTGGCGTCTGCCAGACCTGTGCATTGTCGTGCCAGACATAAGCCGGATCGAACGTTCCTGCGATGTCGATGCACCAGCGGCTCACCAGATCTGGACGCGCCGTCACAGCGCGAAGCACATGACCTCCACCCCAGTCATGGCCTACTAGATCCACGGGGGCGTCGAAGTCTTCCAACTGGCCAATCAACCACGTCGCGTACGCGTCGGACGTGGCGGCAAAGTCGTCCGGCAAGGGGGCACCGTATCCGGGCGGCGACAGCGTCACCGCATCGTCTCGTCCTAGTTCGGCGAGCAACGGTGCCCAGATGACCGCGGTTTCTGGATTGCCGTGAACAAACACGATGGTCATATTGCGCACCGTACCTTTGAATGTGACATTGAGGCGTCACTTTTCGCGCGTAGAGGGCCAAATGCGAAGGGTGAACGGGCAGCATCTACATTCAAGGGAGATGCACTACCGAGGTAAATCCATGACGCCGATTACAGCAGTGCGCCGTACACGAGCGATTTGAGCTGCGAACGGAAGTTGAATGTCCCCGAGGGCATGAGCTGCGTCATGAACACCACGGCCAGCTCTTCGCTGGGATCTACCCAGAACGTAGTGGACGCAGCTCCACCCCACATGAACTCTCCCGCTGAACCGACGACGCCGGTCGCAGCTGGCCCGCTGGAAACAGCGACAGTGAGCCCGAATCCGTTGCCGGCAAAACCAACTTCGCCGTATCCCATCGGGAGCGCGAGGTCGGCCATCTGGGCGTTACCCGGCAGGTGGTTGTAGGTCATGAATTCGACGGTCTTGCGAGAAAGCACCCGGCGGCCATCCAGTTCGCCGCCACCTGCGAGCATCGCTGCAAAGCGCAAGTAGTCGGCCGTTGTTCCGACGAGCCCACCTCCGCCGTTCAACAGTTTCGGCTTGCGGTGATACGCGCTTTTCATGGGATCTTCGAGGAGTACCAGCTCTTTGCGACCGTTGCGGGCGTAGCAAGCTGCGAAACGGTCGAGTTTCGCTTCAGGCACGAAGAAGTCCGTATCCGTCATTCCGAGCGGGCCAAAAATATAGGTGCGCAGATAATCGTCGTAGGCCATGTCGGACATGATTTCGACGAGACGAGCCGCGATGTCCATTCCGTGGGAGTACAACCAATGTGCTCCTGGTTGGAACCGCAGAGGCCACTCACCGAATTGCTTGGACATGGATTCAAGGTCATGGTCCGCCAACCAGTTTCGCTCGCCGAGTACCAGGTCCTTGTTGCCCTCGCCATACCCGATGCCCGACGTGTGGGTGAGGATGTCTCGAATGGTCGGCGCCCGATTCGCCGGCACGACGTTGGTGCTGCCATCGGCCGAGCGCTCGGCGACCGTCAAGTTGCGCCATTCAGGAATCCATCGCTCGACAGCATCGTCGAGCTGAAAGTGCCCGTGCTCGTAGAGCGTCATCAACGCCACGCCTGTAATGGGTTTGGTCATCGAATACAGCCGCCAGATCGCATCGTCTCGCACCGCGACGCCTCGCTCACGATCTTGTTGGCCAAAGCTCTCGAAGTACCCAACTGTTCCGCCGCGGACCACCGCCACTTGCGCGCCAGCGATCTTTCCAGGTTCGATGTAACGGGTCCGTAAATGCTCGCCGATTCTCCCGAGGCGCCCTTCATCGAGTCCTGCCGTCGACGCATCAACCTTCATCGAGTGTCCCCCATCGGAGTGTTCCCTGTTGCGGTTCCCGGCCAGGCGCTCAAGACCTCACGACACACTGCCCGTGCCACACGCGTCGTTTCCAATCAGACAACTAAATCAGAAAATCTAATCTGGCAACCAGATCGCAGGGCACCGAAGAGCGAGACTCCGGGGGACGTTTGGCCCTGGCATCTGAGCGTGTGACACGCCACTGTGCCTGCATGGCCCTGAACGACACCACGGTCGCCGAACGGTCGCCCTCCCTGAGTGACTCCGTTCCCGCTGCTTGGATGGAACACGGCACGAAAGTATTCGGCAAGGGCGACACTGAGGTCCGCGCCCTCGACGACGTCACGGTGTCGTTCCCGAAAGGAGGATTCACCGCGATCATGGGGCCATCGGGCTCTGGCAAGTCGACCCTCATGCACTGCGTTGCCGGACTCGACGACCTCACCTCTGGCACGGTCTACATCGGCGGGGAAAACGTGACCGCCATGAACGAACGGGAACGCACCCGCCTTCGACGCGAGCGGATCGGCTTCATCTTCCAGTCGTTCAACCTTATTCCCACCCTCACCGCTCGGGAGAACATCGTGCTTCCCGAGCGTCTCGCCAAGCAGCAAATCGATCAGGCATGGTTCGACACCATCGTCAGCCAGGTCAGCCTGCATGATCGTTTGGGGCACACCCCGTCCGAACTGTCCGGCGGGCAGCAGCAACGAGTTGCCGTGGCCCGCGCCCTGCTCAGCCGCCCCGCGATCATTTTCGCAGACGAGCCGACCGGTAACCTGGACTCGAAGGCCGGCACCGAGATACTGCGCTTCCTGCGCCGCGCCGTAGACGAGTTCGGCCAGACCATCGTGATGGTCTCCCACGATCCAGTTGCAGCGTCCTACGCCGACCGCATTGTGTTCCTGGCCGACGGCCGCATTGCCGACGAGCTGTTGCATCCAACCGCCGCCGCGATCCTCGATCATCTCAAGCTGCTCGGCCCTTAAGCCGCCAGATACGGAGCCGACGAACATGGGCCTCATTGCATGGCGCAACATCTGGCGCCACAAACTCCGATCGACATTTCTCACGTTGTGCGTTGTGATTGGTGTCGCGTTTGTCGCTGGCACCTATGTGCTCACCGACACGATCAAACAGGTGTACACCCAACTGTTCGACGAAGCGTTTACCGGCATGGCCGTCGGTGTCCGCACACATACGGACATCGAAGAGATGGCTGTTCGCCCTCCGTTACCTGCAGAGTTGGTCGACACCGTGAGTGCCGTGCCCGGAGTGAAAGTCGCTGCCGGCGGTGTGTTCGCCATCGGCGGGCGCATCTACGACAAGGACGGCAAAGCGGTCGGAATGCAGTTCGCTCCAACGTTTCTTGCCGACTGGCCGACCGTGCCTGAACTGAATTCCTTTCGACTCGTCCGCGGCAAAGCACCTGGGCAAGGGCAGGTAGTCATCGACTTGGAGGCTGCTGACAAGGCAAATTTCGCGCTCGGCGATCAGGTACGTGTACAGACGTTTTCTGGCGTCAAGACCTTTACCCTCTCTGGCGTCGCGAAGTTCGGCGACGCTGGCAACTTGGGTGGTGCTTCGACTGCGATGTTCGACTTGGAGACAGCGCAGGCCGTCACGAACCGAGTTGGGCAATTCGACAGCATCGGTGTGGTCGCCGACGAGGGTGTCACGCCTGACGCGTTACAAGACCGAGTGCAGGCCGCCATCGGCGCGAAGTATGAAGCGTTGACCAGCAGCGAACTCAGCACCGAGAGCAGCGATGCCATCAACAGCAACATGTCGTTCTTCAGCACGTTCCTGCTGGTGTTCGCGGTGGTCGCGTTGTTCGTCGGGGCCTTCATCGTCTACAACACGTTCGCGATCGTGGTGGCACAGCGAAC
>JAYSSK010000017.1:0-2221 GCA_043720595.1 Acidimicrobiia bacterium | reverse complement strand
TACATACGCTTACTGATTTGCAGGACACGCAGGCTAGGGCTGAGCGCGGGCGGCTTGTTGCTGCCGGGTTGACCTGGGCCGCTGTCGCCTGCCGCCATGTCGATGCATGGTCACTTGTGGCGGGGAAGTGACCATGCCTGGGGATGACATCGTTCGGGCAATCGAGTCGATCCGGCCGAGCACTACAGCAACTGCCGCTCGAAACCTCGGTGACTCGGCTTATTCGCTCGTTGTCGATGCGACAGCCATCCACGCGCAGTCCGGCGGGGCCGGCACGTATCTGCGAGCGCTCGTGTCGGCCCTGGGCGAATCTGGACACCCGCCCTTAGTCGTCGCCCGCAAAACCGATACGCATTCCTGGCCGGGCGCGTCGGCAGTACATCGAGTTGCTCCAGCGCCGCGGCCACTCCGCTTGGTTTGGGAGCAGCTCAGCCTTGGTCGAGTTGTTGCCCGGCTCATCCCAAACGGCACGATCGTGCTGCATTCGCCCCACTACACCACCCCGGCTTGGCTTCCCCGGCGGATTCGTCGAGCGGTGACCATCCACGACCTGACCTTCTTTTCGCGGCCGAAAGACCACTCGTACTCCAAACGGAAGGTCTTTCGCCGAGCCATCAAAGCGAGCGCACGCAGAGCCGACGCGATCATCGCTGTGTCAGCGACGACGGCATCCCAGTACGCAGCGGTCACCGGGCGAACCACAAGGGTGTTCTGCGCACCGCACGGCGTTGACCATCGACGGTTTCGACCGACCGATGCGCTGAGCACAACCGAGATACGATCCGATCAGGCAGCGCTGGAAAGCATCGGTGTATCGGGGCGGGTGATTGTTTGCCTCGGAACTATCGAACCGCGCAAGCAGATACCTGAACTTCTGCGTGCATATGAACACGTTCGTCATCAGATGCCAGATGTCGGACTCGTCCTTGTCGGCCAGCAATGGCCAGGCATGCAGCTGCCCATGACGCAACCCGGAGAACGTCGTTTGGGCTACGTATCGGACGAACTTGCCACAGCCCTGTTGCGAGCAGCGGCGGTGGTGGTGTATCCGTCTGCCGAAGAAGGATTCGGCATGCCGATCGTAGAAGCGATGGCCTGTGGGGCACATGTGGTGGCAGCCCGAAGTGCAGTCGCGATGGAAGTTGCTAGTGACACGGGCACCCTCGTCGATCTTGCGCCAGGGCACAGCTTCAGCGCACGCCTGACAGTCGCCCTGCTCGACGTATTGAACGGCAGGTTCGACAGCGAAACCGGGAGTCCTGCCGCCATGGTGCGGCGAAGCCAGCAGTTCACATGGGAGGCATCTGCCCGCGACCATCTCGCCGCGTATGACTGTGCTGCTGACTGCCCGACCGGACGCCTCCGCTAACGTTGCCCTGATGCGAGTTGTGGTCACCGGAGCAAGCGGCTTCGCAGGTACGTGGCTGCGGGCTCATCTGGAATCGTGTGGCGACGAGGTCGTTGCCCCGGATTTGGAAATCACCGATGCGTCGGCGGTCGAGCGCTCGCTATTTGAGTCGGCTCCCGAAGCAATTTTTCATTTGGCGGGGCAGGCGAATGTCGGTGCCAGTTGGGCCGACCCGTTTACGACATTTCAGGTGAACGCGGTGGGCACACTGAATGTGGTGCAAGCCGCGATCAAGCTAGAGCAAGCGCCGCGTGTGCTGGTAGTCGGATCCGCCGAGGTGTACGGAGTAGTGACCCCCGACGAGTTGCCGGTCAGGGAGGACCGTTCGCTACGACCGGCGTCGCCGTACGCCGCCTCGAAAGCAGCGGCAGAAATGGTGGCGCTGCAGGCCCATT
Organism: Acidimicrobiia bacterium; assembly: GCA_043720595.1. Lineage (GTDB taxonomy): Bacteria > Actinomycetota > Acidimicrobiia > Acidimicrobiales > JANYDT01 > JANNBN01. The sequence goes on along the minus strand of JAYSSK010000017.1, from coordinate 418 downwards.
TTGGCAACCGACTACCGGTGATGGTTGCACGTTCGTTCAACCACATCGGGCCAGGCCAGTCCGATGGATTCGTTGTCAGCGCACTTGCGAAACGAGTCGTGCAGGCTCGCCGATCTTCAGCGTCGTCGATCAGCGTCGGGAACTTGTCGCCGCGTCGAGATTTCACCGACGTGAGAGACGTGGTGCGCGCCTACCGCCGCATCGTCCAGTCAGGTCATCCAGGCACGGCCTACAACGTCTGCACCGGCACCGCCATCTCCGTCGGCGAGGTGGCAAAGATGCTTGTCGAATTGGATGCGGCCCATGAACAAACCGAGCCGCTAGAGCTTCAGGTTGACCCTGAGCTCCAGCGGCCCGTAGACGTTCCGGAGTTGCGCGGTGATCCTGCGCGCCTTATGGCAGATACAGGATGGGCACC
>JAYSSK010000016.1:0-5441 GCA_043720595.1 Acidimicrobiia bacterium | reverse complement strand
TGACGGGAGACACCACCTTTACCCGAGCGTTGCCTGAGCCGATGAACACCATGCACGATGACACGACCGGTAACATACGGTCCTCTGAATTGGGCGGTGATGCCGGTTCCAAACCGCACAAAGCCACCTGGAACCATTAGCCCAACTGCGCACGTCTCAATCACACGCTTCCCCATTTCCCTGACGGAGAACTCGACCCATGTCTCGCCTTCACCCAGCCCCTGGCCCAGTCAACCCGGGGACCGGGTTCGTTCGCCACAAGAAGCGCACCGTGACATCGGCAATTGCTTTCGCCGTTTTGGTTGTGACCGCTCCTGCAGTCAGTGCACAAACCGAGACGTCGAGCACCGCTGCATCGACCTCTTCTGCGCCGGCACCAACCACTGCGCCCGTAACTGAGCCAGCGTCCACAGCGCCGCCAACCACTGCACCGTCGACCAGCGCACCGTCGACCAGCACAACTCCAGCCACAACGACTCCTCCTTCAACAGCGACTCCTACCACCAAGGCTGGCGTTGCCACTTCGACTGTTCGTACCACCTCGTCGACCTCGACGACTTCGACAACGGTCCCGGTCGGAACCATTGTCATCCCTCCGGGCAAGGTCTTGGTGGTCGGTTCCAAGGGTCCCGATGTACTTGCGCTCGAGGAACGGCTGGAACAGCTGATGATCGACACGGGCAAAGTCGACGGTCGCTTCGACTGGTCGACCTGGCAGGGCGTCGTTGCGTTCCAGAAGTACTGGGGCTTGAAGCGCACCGGCAAGGTCGACAATGAACTTCGCCTCGCCATTCAGAAGTCACCAGAGTTCAGCGGTTTCATCTTCAGCGGCCCTGGGACACGTCTCGAGGTCGACAAGTCGAAGCAGTTGCTCTTTATGTTCGACGGTGGAGTGTTGTGGCGAGTGGTCTCCGTGTCCACCGGTACCGGCAAGAAGTACTGCGATTACTCGAAGAAGGCGCAACGAGAGGTGTGTGGAACCGCCAACACTCCATCCGGCCGCTACCGCATCCAACGCCGAATCTCGGGATGGCGCGAGAGTGATCTCGGACGCCTCTACAACCCGCTGTACTTCAACGGCGGAATTGCGTTCCATGGCGCACCAAGCGTGCCCACCTACCCGGCGTCACACGGGTGTGTGCGGCTTCCGATGCCCATCGCCGAGTGGTTCCCAGATGAAGTCAGCAACGGCACCTCCGTGTACGTCTACGACTGACCCCTACCGTCGTGACCCCACCCAAGGCCAGCGGAGGCACCAGAACAGCAGCGTCGACGGCAGCGAAACCGGTGCGTCGGGTCAGTCAACGTGCGGCTGACGGTGTTGTGGAAGCTGGAGAAGAAATTCGCCAGCCAACTCCGGTGGTGGTTCCCTCTAAGGGCAACAAGGTTTCGATCACGGGCAACAAGGGGCCGGCTCGACCGTCAGCTTCGCCTCCCGGCACGCCATCGACGCGGGAGCTTATCTTGCATGCCGCGTTGCAGGAGTTCGCCAATACGGGCTACGACGGCACGTCGCTGAACACCATCGCAACGGTTGTGGGCATCCGGAGGCCAAGCTTGTTGCATCACTTTGCTTCGAAAGAAGCGCTGTACCAAGAGGTGTTCGAACAGCAGGTCGTGAACTGGTTTCACCGGGTCGAGGCTGCCACGCGTACCGGGGGAGACGGGTGGGACCAGTTCGACCGTGTGCTGGCGGCAGGATTCGAGTTCTTTGCCGCCGCACCAGATTTTGTCCGGTTGGTTCGACGCGAAGCGCTCGACGGTGGAAGCCGTCTCTCGTTGAATCTCGGCATGGCGCTGCGGCCGTTCCTGGCGCGGTCGAAGGTGTTCCTGCGCCGGGAGATGGACGCAGGTCGTTTTCGCCGTCACGATCCCGAGCAGCTGATGCTCACCGGTTACGGAGCGCTGCTCAGCTATTTCAGCGACGTTGCATTCCTCGAGTCGTTGACCGGGTGGGACCCGCTGAGTGACGCTGCCCTTCGTGCCAGGTACCAGCACCTCCGATCATTCTTTCGTTCTGCCCTCGAACCAGTCGGCTGACGGGTTCGATTTGTCGACGATGGGCCAGCCAGCGTGTCAGAGGCCGCGGCGCTGGAGGTACCTGGCTCTGCGGTACATATGCCCCAGCGCAGTGACCGCTCGGTTGGCAGATGGGAAGCAGTAGCGGCCGGTCTCTCGAACTGTTGCCGGGCCGGGGTTCTGTGGGTCAGCAACGGCAAGTTCGGTGGCGGTGAGAATTGGCTTGCCGTACCGAAGCGACAGGTCATGGGCAGCCTGCGCATACCGGGCATCTTGGCGTTCGTGGAACGCAACAATGCGGTCCAGCCCATGGTCCGGGTGGAATCCGCCGGCCCGGGTGAGCTTCGCCTGATTCGACTGGATGCCGATACCCAGGTAGATGATGGCGTGCACATCTGGGTGGGCGGCCATCATTTCCATCACCTCTGGGATGGTGTCGCGTGTTTCGGCTCCGGCTAAGTCGACTGGGTTGGACCGCGACCAGCGAGGCGGCAACTTAGTGTCGATGTTCTCGCGCAGATCATCGGGAAGCGCCATCAGCACAAGATCTCTGTCTTCGGTGATTGCATCTGAGGTGACGACGCCCCACCCGCCCGCGGTAGTGAGTACGGCGACGTTGGGCCCGAGCGGGAGCGGCTGTGTGGCGAACGCTGCGGCGGCGTCGAATGCCTCTTCAACCGTGCGTGCCCTGCTGACTCCTAACTGTTTACACATCCCGTCGAACACGCGATCGTTGGCCGCAAGCGCTCCGGTGTGCGATGCAGCAGCTGCTTGGCCTCCCTCGGTTGCGCCACCCTTCACGAGCACCAGTGGAATATGTGCTGTGACCTCAGCGATTCCGTCGGCGAATGCGCGGCCGTCGGCGATGCCTTCGACATAGGCGAGGCCAACCTTCGTTTGCGGATCGGTCGCGTAGAAGGCCAGGTAGTCCGCAACGGTGACCATCGCAGCGTTGCCAGCAGAGACCGACCGGGACACCCCAATGCCGCTGCCAACCGCCCAGTTCTGGAAACTGGAGACGAAGTTCCCGCTTTGGCTGGCGATACCGATTGCGCCTTGTGGCGGGTAAGGCGCAACAATCTGCGCGCAGAGCTTCGACGGAGTGGAAACGAGACCTTGCCCATTCGGCCCAGCGACAAGCACACCGAGTTCTTCAGCAAGCCGAATCAGTGCGTTTTGTTGCGCCAACCCTTCCTCGCCAGCTTCGCCGTAACCAGCCGAGGTAAGGAACGCAGCCCGAATGCCCCTGGCCGCGCATGCCCGGAGAATGGCTTGATTCGTGGACGCAGGCGTACACACAACGGCGAGGTCCAGGGGGCCGGGAGGCAACTGATCGATGGACGCAACCGTTTTGATTCCGAGCACTGTTTCGCCGTCAAGGTTTGTTGCGTACACCGAGCCCTGGTACCCACTCGCCAGAATGTTGTGAAGCGCCACGAACCCGAACTTGCCGGGATGCGTGGATGCCCCGACCACCACAACGCCGGCCGGGTCGAACAGGGCCTTCATATGTTCAGCTGAACGAGCGAGAGAAACCATCAACGCACCTCGACCAATGCGTCGACTGCAATTGGCTGGCCGTCGACCACGATGAGTGGATTGATATCGACCGACACGACCTCGGGGAGTTGCGCCACCGCTGAAAGCGCCATCAACGTGGCAACAAGTTGATCCCGGTTCACGGCGGGTTCGCCACGGAATTCGCCGAGCAGCTTCTGCGCCCCGATGTCCTCGATCATCTCTTGCGCGTCCAGCGGCTGGAGCGGTACCAGCCGAAACACCACGTCGGCGATCGCTTCGGCTAACACGCCGCCGATACCAAGCATCACTACCTTTCCGAATTGTGCGTCGTCGGCTACGCCAGCGATGAGTTCGCGGTTGCCGCGGACCATCGGGGCAATCAGCACACTTACTTCTCCGTCGTCTGGCGTTGCGGCGCCAAGCAAGGAATGTGCCGCTGAGCGAACAGCTTCGCTGCCCCGTAGGCCAAGCTTGACGAGGCCCCGCTCGGTCTTGTGAGCAATTGCATCGCCGCACAATTTCGCAACGACACCGTTGCCCCGATCGACCTCGTTTGCGGCCGAGACAGCCAATTCGGCCGTTGCCACAATGCGCTCGTCGAGCAGCGGGAAGCCGTGTCGGCGCAGCAGGTCTTTGGAGGACGACTCCGAGAGCGTTGGCATAGTCCGCCTACCGTACGCGACCCGCCTCTAACATCTCCCCATCGTGGTCTTCCGACGCCGCCAATCCACCATTCTCCAGCCCGAGGACTTTGCCATGTTGGGCCAACAGCCCGCCTTCGACGAGCCTCCACGCAGGTTGTCGCGTCGGGTCAAGCTGCTGCTTCGGCTGACGCTTGCCGGCATTGTTGGCGTCTCAGCCACCGATGTGGTGCTCATGAGCAGGTCTTTCGGCGCGCCGGCCGATCCACTCGATGAGCGGACCGACGTCCCCACACCAATCCCCGTCCTTTCGGCGCGCCGGGTGCCAGACATCCTGGCTGAAATCGGAGGAGCGCCAACGATCGTCGCCCGCGTCAATGAGTTGTTCGGCAACGAACGCATGGGCAAGGCGTCAGCATCAAGCTGCGTCGTGGTACGCCAAGGGGGGCGTTCAATCGTTGCAGTCGGGGCTGATCGGCCCGTTATCCCTGCATCCACCATGAAGCTCATTACCGGAACTGCAGCACTCGATCGGCTCGGACCAGACGCTGTATTTACGACGCGTGTCCTGGCCAGCGCAGCCCCCGTTGGGGAGGTGCTGAACGGAAACCTGCACCTCGTTGGCGGGGGAGACCCGCTGCTCGCAACAGCGGATTATTTGGCCACCTTCGAGCAGCAGCCGCAGCTGGCAACGTCGCTTGAATCGCTCGCAGATTCCGTGGCTGCGCTTGGCTTCAAACGGATCAGCGGCGACGTAGTAGGCGACGACAGGTTGTTCGACGCGAAGCGCTCGATTCTCTCCTGGAAGGACTCGTATCTCACCAACGGCGAGGTCGGCCCCCTCACGGCACTGTCTGTGAACGACGGGTTCGCCCGCACCACAGCTTCCAAACGGAAGAACGCAAAGATCGTGTTCAAGGCAACCGATGACCCAGCTGCCAGCGCAGCGGCAACCTTTGCTGCGCTGCTTACCGAACGTGGGATCACCATCGAGGGCGATGCGCGTTCGATTGCTGCCGACGAGCCAGCCCCTGCGCAGCAACTTGCATCGATTCCATCGCTGAGCGTGCGCGAGATCGTGGCCCAGATGCTCACACAGTCCGACAACAACACCGCAGAGCTGCTCCTCAAGTCGATCTCGGTATCGACCGGCACGACGCCAGGCACCACGGAAGCCGGTCTGAACGCAGTGAAGCTCGTACTCGCCGAACGCCAAATCGACCCTGTTGGACTGACGCTCATCGATGGCTCTGGCCTGGA
>JAYSSK010000015.1:0-2229 GCA_043720595.1 Acidimicrobiia bacterium | reverse complement strand
GGGCGTTCGTCCAGGGCGACACCGCCACTGCGAAACGACTGGCCGACGAAGCAATCGTGCTGTCGGACAGTTCCGGCGTCCGTGCTTCTGAACGTGCTTTCTACCAGTCGTTTGCAGGGCAGGTCGCCTTTGACACGGGAGACCACGCCCGGTCGATAGTCCACTACGTCGCCGCGTTGTCCATTTCGCCGGGCGACCGTGCGGCAGCGTTCGGACTTGCGCGTGCGGATGCGGCGCTCGGAAACGTCCAAGCAGCGATTGAACAACTGGAGGTCTCAGTTGACCAGTTCCCCGATCCTGTGGCGTACGCACTTCTGAGTGACCTTTACTCGACCATCGGTCAGCCTGAACAAGCGCAGCTCGCCCGTGACCTCGTGCTTGCAACGGCTGCGTTGGCTGGAACCGAACAACAGATCTATGACCGGCAGTTGGTGACCTTCTTCGCAGATCAAAAGCTGCAACCTGACCGAGCGCTCCTCATGGCAACCGCTGAGGTCAAATCCGGTCGAAACGATGTGTACGCATATGATGCCCTGGCATGGGCCGCCTATCGCGCTGGGGACTTGGCCATTGCCGATGACGCGGCGCGCCGTGCACTTGCACAGGGAACCCGTGACGCATCGATGCTGGCCCATGCCGGGTTGATCGCTGCGGCGAACGGGCGCCCCTCGGAAGCCGAGGACCTGCTGTCGACGGCGTTGAGCCTCAACCCTGCGTTCCACCCAATTGTTGCTGACGAGGCGAAGTCCGCTCTCGCGCAGCTTGTTTCGAAAGGCTGATCATGATTCCCGCACCGCTCCGTCGACTGGCGAAGGCCGCCGGGTTCACGTCCGCCGCTCTGGCTATCGTCCTCGCCGGCTCGCCCGCAGCATCGGCCCACCCGCTTGGCAACTTCACCACCAATACCTCTCTAGCCGTTGAATTCGGGGCCGACTCGGTGCGGGTCCGGTACACGGTCGACATGGCCGAACTGCCAGCGCTCCGTGTCCGCCAAGGCCTTGGCCCAACCGGGCAGGCTGTAACGGCTGAGGCCGCAGCGCTTGCTCGGTGGTCAACCGCCGAGTGCACCCGTCTGGGAAAAGGCATCACCGTTGGAGCTGGTGACGAGACTCGGGCGGCCGTGTTCTCCTCTGCGCTAGGCGTCTTCGAGAATGGTCAGGCTGGCCTCTCGACGCTTCGCCTGGCGTGTGATGGCACCGTGGCCATTCAGATCGGCCTCGGTGAGATTGTTGTGATCGACGATGCCAACTACGGCGGGCGGGCCGGGTGGCGCGAGACCGTTGTTCCTGGTGCTGGCGCTCGCAGCGCGACATCCGCCCCGGCTGTATCCCTGACTGAAACACTGCGTACGTACGATTCCGGCTCGGTTCCTCTGCGCGCATTGCATACCGAAGTAATCGTGAAGTCCTTTGACCCATTGAGCAGTGTTCCAGCAGCCGGCGCTCCGGACGGGTCGAGCGGGTCGTATTCAACGAGCCGCGGCGCGGATCGCCTGAGCACGCGGTTTCAGTCCTTGCTGGCGGATCGGTCACAGACGCCCTTGGTGATTGCAGGAGCGTTGTTCATCGCCCTCATCCTTGGCGCCGGACATGCGCTTGCGCCCGGACACGGCAAGTCGCTGATGGCTGCCTACGTGGTTGGTCGTCGAGGCGGGCGACGTGATCTCGTCCTGATCGGTGGAACCGTTGCCATGACTCATACGATCGGTGTGCTGCTGTTCAGCGGTCTTGCACTTGCGTCGGGTGCGTTCGCTCCGGACCGCACGGTGCGGGCAACGGGTGCGTTGTCAGGGGTGCTGGTCATGGGCGTGGGGTTCAACCTGTTGCGCACGCGCTTGCGTCGCCGTGCGACAACGTCTGCTGCTACCCGCGAGCACGGCCATCACCCTGACCACGGCCACGGCCACGGCCACGGCCATGACCACGGGCACGATCACGATCACGATCACGGGCACGATCACGGGCATGATCACGGGCATGATCACCCGGCGAAGCTGGTGTGGCACCACCGGATCCGTACTTCGTTGCGGCCCAACGCAGCTTCGGTCGATGCAGATCGGTGGATCGTTACCGAACATCGTCATGGTGGGGGATCGCACACGCACGTTCTTCCAAAGCCGGGTACCGACGTCTCTCGTCGAGAACTCGCTGTGATGGGAGTTGCTGGTGGCATGGTGCCGAGCCCCTCGGCACTACTTGTTCTCCTGGGTGCCATTGCGCTGGACAGGGT
>JAYSSK010000014.1:0-15390 GCA_043720595.1 Acidimicrobiia bacterium | reverse complement strand
CGATCCACCGCCGCTTCACCCCACCAGAGGACTAGCGCCGCGAGAGAGGTTGCCCGCATTCGTGGGGGCAGAACACCTCGGAACGCACTTTCGAGGTGTTCTGCCGCATGCCGAGACGGGTGGGGACTTGTCAGGGATCAACGGATCGGCGACCGACGGCAGCCGGTACAGTCTCGGCGTGCGCATCGGAATCTTCTCCCCGTATTCGCTGACGCTGCCGGGGGGAGTCCAGGGCCAGGTCCTGGGGCTGGCACGGGCATTGCGGCGCCGGGGTCACCATGTCCGAGTGCTCGGTCCGTGCGACGGTCCGCCGCCCGATGCCGGGGTCACCCCGCTCGGCAACAGCATCCCAACTGCAGCCAACGGTTCCGTCGCTCCGATTGCTCCCGACCCAGCTGCTGCGTTGCGGACAATTCGGGCGTTGGCCGATGAGGACTTCGATCTCGTCCATCTGCACGAACCGTTCGTGCCAGGGCCCAATGCCACGGCGGTGCTGACGGCCAGCTGCCCGATCGTGGCCACCTACCACGCGGCCGGCCGCTCAAGCAGCTACCGGTATCTCGGCCGACCCATCACCGCAGCCTCGAAGCGCATTGCGTTGCACTGCGCGGTGTCAGACGATGCAGAGGCCCTTGTCCGCGAAGTCATTGGGGTGAACACCCCCATCGAACTGCTCTTCAACGGTGTTGAGGTAGAGCGGTTCGCGAACGCAACCGAGTTCAAGGACGCTGGGTCTGGGCCGGTTGTGTTCTTCGTGGGCAGGCACGAGGAACGCAAGGGCCTAGAAGTGCTGCTCGAGGCGCATCGAGTGCTGGGCCGGGACGATGTGCGGCTCTGGGTGGCTGGGAACGGTCCGCAAACGGCTGACTTGCAAGAGCGCTACCGGTCAACCCAGGTGAGCTGGCTGGGGCGGATCTCTGACAGGGAGTTGGCTCAGCGTTGGAAGGCCGCCGATGTGTACTGCGCCCCGTCTCTCGGGGGCGAGAGCTTCGGCGTCGTGCTACTGGAGTCTATGGCCGCTGGCTCTCCGGTGGTTGCGAGCGACATCAACGGCTACCGCAACGTGGTCACCCCTGACCTCGACGGGGTGCTGGTCCCTCCGGGCGACCCGCTCAGTTTGGCCTCCGGATTACGACGCGTGCTCGACGATCCGAAGTTCGCGTCGGAACTCGTCGCTGCGGGCGATGTGCGTGCGGCCGCGTACTCCATGGACAACCTCGCCGCGCGCTACGAGTTGCTCTACGAGCGGGTGCTGTCGAAGTATGCACCTCGTCCTCGGCCGCGTCGTTGGTTTCCATTCAGTACCGGCTGATCAGTCCCGGCTGATCAGTCCCGGCTGACATTTTCAGCAACCAGGAGGGCTTCATCGCCGGACGATGTGCGGCGCATCCCGGTTCGAGGTGGCGGGCCGAGTGATCACGCGGCCTGTACGCTGCGCCCATGCCGATTCTGATCATCATTGTTGTGCTCTTGGTAGTCATCGCTGGGTTTCTATGGGCCTCGTACAACAGCCTCGTCAGTCTGCGTAACCGCATCGAAAGTGGCTGGGCGCAGATTGAGGTGCAGCTGAAGCGCCGTCACGATCTCATTCCCAACATGGTCGAGACGGTAAAGGGTTACGCTGCGCACGAGTCAGGAACGCTCGAGAAGGTCATCCAGGCGCGCAATGCTGCCGTCGCAGCGAAGGGCCCTGCTGGTGCTGCAGCCGCCGAGAATGGTCTCACCCGCTCGCTCGGCAGCTTGTTTGCGCTCGGCGAGGCGTATCCGGACCTCAAGGCCAACACCAACTTCTTGCAGCTGCAAGAAGAATTGTCTGGCACCGAAGGCAAAATCGCGTACGCACGCCAGTACTACAACGACGAAGTACGGGCGTACAACACGAAGGTGCAGGGCTTCCCTACGAACCTCATCGCCAAGCGGTTCGGGTTCAAGGAACGTGAGTACTTCCAGACCGACGAGGCCGAGCGCGGCCCGGTCTCCGTCAAGTTCTGACCATCCACGCACGGTGGGTCATCTCACTCGCGCGCTCACGGCGCGCTGGTTAGTGACCTGTCCCCACAAGGAGACCTTGTGTACGACAGCTTGAAATCCGCTCGTCGCCGCAGCGCCTTGCTTGTGGTGTGTTTTTTTCTCCTGGTGTTCGCCGCCTCCTGGGTGTTCGCGCAGCTGCTCACCGGTGGCCCCATCGCCCTGATCGGGGCAGCGGTGTTCGCCATTGGAGCCTCGGTCGTGGCATGGCGATCCAGCGATCGGGTTGCGTTGTCCATGAGCCACGCGGTTCCTGCCGACCCAACACAGTATGCGCGCTTGCATAATCTTGTAGAGGGGATCTGCATCGCTGCCGGGATGAAAAAGCCGCGGTTGTATGTCGTCGAGGATCCTGCGCCGAACGCGTTTGCCACCGGCCGCAATCAGGACCATGCCGCGATTGCGGTGACTACTGGCCTGCTGGAAAAGATGAACCGCATCGAGCTTGAAGGTGTGCTGGCGCACGAGTTGGCGCACATCAAGAACAACGACATCATGGTGGCCACGGTGGCTGTCACGCTGGTTGGGCTGTTCGCGTTGCTCTCTGATATTGCGCTGCGATACATGTGGTGGGGCGGCCCCCGGCATCGCGACGATCAGAAGGACAACGGTGGTGGCTCTGCTGCGATGCTGATGGCCGCTTTCGGGTTCGTGTTTCTGCTGCTCACCCCGCTCATCGGCAAGCTCATGCAGCTCGCGCTTTCCCGTGGGCGAGAGTCCCTGGCCGACGTCACGGCAGTATCGCTCACCCGTTACCCGCCGGGCCTCATCTCGGCGCTTCGCAAGCTGCAGGCCGACTCAACAGTTGTTCACTCAGCGTCCAAAGCCACGGCGCATCTCTGGATCGAGTCCCCGCTGACCGACGACCCTGCTCAGCTGTCGGCCAAGCAGGGCAAGACCTCCCGGTTCAACCGCCTGTTCATGACCCACCCTCCCATCGAGGACCGCATAGCGGCACTGCTCGAACTCTGACCGTACCCGTTTCGTTCCGTAATGATCGGGCCCGGTCTTTGTGGGCGTCTCCTGCAGGTTTGGTTGTCCTGTGCAGCCTGCCTGGCACTCCCGGCCATGTCTGGCACGCCCAGAGTGTCGGCAACTCGCAATTCGACGCGATCCAACAACCGGCGTCGGTACTGTTCATCGATGGAACCGGATCAGTATCTGGCGGGACTTCGACCGCTGTTCGAAGGTCGAATGGTGAGTTGATTCGGGCTTCGTTCGGTGCCGGTGGGACTCCTGATGGACGCGTGGGCCAGCGGGCTCCACCTTGGACTGACTGCTGCTGAGGTAGAGGCCGATTTCGGCGCTGCTGCCGATGCCAACCCTGGCGGTGGAACGTGGTCCATGATCAACTCAGTCGTCGCTGAACACGACGAAACTCCGCTCGCGTTTGTCGATGGGTGCATTTCGCCTGGCCATCGACGGCGAACCCGTCGCAGCGTTGCTGACCTGTGGCACACGCTCGTCGGGAAGTTTCGTTCGGGCCAAGTTCCAACATCCGGTCGTTTCGTGCGGTCCATCTGCAGCGCCGCTGGCGGTTGCCTTTTGGGCGTTCGTGGACGCCGAATTGGGCGGTTTGGTCGGGTCCATGTCGGCAGCAGCGCCAACGTGATCCGCTCATGCGTTTCGGGGTTTGACCGGGGCGGTCCTACACTGGTTGATATGGCACAGGAACGTTCTGTAGGAACCGCTCGGGTCAAGCGTGGCTTGGCTGAAATGCTCAAGGGCGGGGTCATCATGGACGTGATGAACGTCCAGCAAGCAAAGATCGCCGAAGACGCCGGGGCGTGCGCGGTGATGGCGCTCGAGCGCATCCCGTCGCGTATCCGCCGCGATGGTGGCGTTGCCCGCTCTAGCGACCCGCAGATGATCGAAGAGATCAAGGCTGCAGTCACCGTCCCGGTGATGGCGAAGGTCCGCATCGGTCACTTTGTCGAGGCGCAGATTCTCGAAGCACTTGGCGTGGACTACGTCGACGAGTCCGAGGTGCTCACTCCAGCCGACGAGACTTACCACATCGACAAGTGGGCCTACACAGTGCCGTTCGTCTGTGGCGCAACCAACCTTGGCGAGGCGCTGCGCCGTGTGTCAGAGGGTGCATGCATGATCCGGTCGAAGGGTGAGGCAGGCACTGGCAACATCGTCGAGGCCGTCCGTCACTTGCGCACCATCCTTGGCGACATTCGCAAGATCACCCAGGCCGACGAGCCCGAACTGTTTGGTTGGGCCAAGAACATCCAGGCGCCGTACGAACTAGTCAAGGAAATTGCCGAGACAGGCAAGCTGCCAGTGCCGTTGTTCTCAGCCGGCGGTATCGCCACCCCAGCCGATGCGGCGTTGTGCATGCAGCTCGGCGCCGAAGCTGTATTCGTTGGCTCGGGCATCTTCGAGTCTGCCGAGCCTGCGGTTGTGGGCAAGGCCATCGTCGAGGCCACTACCAACTTCAACGACCCATCGATCCTCGCCAAGGTCAGCCGCGGCTTGGGCACGCTGATGCCAGGCCTCGAAATGGGCAAGCTCGACGTCAAGTACGCCGACCGCGGCTGGTAGCCCGCGAGAGAGGTTGCCCTCCAACCCCTGGGCGCGCCCGAGCGGTGAGCGGAGGGATCGGAGCGAATCCGAGGTGAGCAACCCATCCAAATGGGGGGCAAACCACCTCGAAGTCCAGTTGCGAGGTGGATTGCCGCATTCAATCGGGCGTCAACGAGCTACTGCGCGCTTTGGCTCCTGCACCGATGATGCGGCGGAGGGCACCTTTTGGTAGGGCCGACGCCAACCCTGCGGCTGCCTTGTTGTGCAGCCCAGGGACGACGATTGCCTTGTTCACAGCCACGCCGTCGAGACCCGCACGTGCGACGTCGACCGCTGACTGCCAGAGCCGATGTGGGATCATGCCCGCTTCGGTCATGGCGTTGGCTCGCTGCTGAAACTCTGTCCGTGTGAATCCGGGGCACAGCGCAGTGACGTCGATGCCCTCGCTCTTCAGTTCTTCGTGCATAGCTTGGCTGAAGCTGGTAAGGAACGCCTTCGTCGCACCGTATGTCGCGCTGCTCGCGGCAGGTATGAACCCGGCCAAGGACGATACGTTCAAGATCGACCGCTTCCCAGTTCTGCCCACCATTGCGGCCGCCGCAGCATGACTGAGCCGTGTCACCGCAGTGATGTTTACCGCAATCACCTCAGTCTCCCGGTCGATGTCCATCTGATGGAAGTGTCCGCTGAAACCGAACCCGGCGTTGTTCACGAGCAGGTCAACGGCCGGGTCTTCACACAAACGCGCTTCGACAGTTGCCAGCTGCGCTACGTCGCCGAGGTCCGCAACCAACACCTCGCATGGCACGTCAACAAGTGATGCGAGCCGCTCCAACCGTCCGCGATCCCGGGCCACTACGACCAGCTCTGTTCCTTCGCTGGCCAGCAGCAGGCAGGTCTCCCACCCAATACCCGAACTTGCTCCCGTCACGAGCGCTCGCTCCCATCGGCGTCCTGGCTTGACCATCGGTTGATTCATCCGAGCAGTTTCGCCGATCGACGAGTCTCCGTGTCCTTTGGAGGGGACTTCGCGTCCTGGGAGAGCCTTCGCGTCCTGTGAGTGACGACACTGGTGGGACGCGAAGGACCGTGCAGGACGCGAAGTCCAGCGCCTTGTTCCCGGATCCTGGTTCTCGGCCGCGTCGTCTGGTGCGCCGCTCACATCGAGATCCGAGCGACCGACCGCTCTCGCATAGGATGGCTACATGCCTCATGCCGATTCGGAGCCCCCGGGTGAACGCCCCTGCCCGGGCCAGCGGCTGGCTTCGTCCGCATACTGAAGATCTGCCTGCTGCATCCAGCAGTCCCGCTGCTGGTCGGGTTGTCGGCGTGCTGGCCATGCAGGGTGCCTTCGCCGAACATGCGGTAGCCGTCCGCCGCCTTGGTGGCACCGCAGTCGAGATTCGTCAGCCGAAGCATCTCGACGGCATCGACTCGCTCATTATCCCCGGCGGCGAGTCCACCACCATGTCGAAGCTGCTTGTCTCAACAGGCTTGTTCCAGCCGATCAACCAGCGCATCCACGCCGGCATGCCGGTGTTCGGCACCTGCGCCGGCATGATCCTGCTGGCCAAGCAGGTTATCGATGGTCGCCCCGACCAACAATCGTTCAGCGCGCTGAATATCAGTGTGCAGAGGAACGGCTACGGCCGCCAGGTCGATTCGTTCGAGACCGACCTCGACATCGCTGGCATCGCGGGTGGTCCGGTGCACGCGACGTTCATCCGGGCACCGAAGGTGGTCAGTGTTGGCGACGACGTCACTGTGCTTGCCTCTCACGAGGGTGTTCCCGTAGTTGTGTCAGCAGAAGGTGGCCGCATCATGGCAGCATCGTTCCACCCGGAACTCACTCCCGAGCTGCGCGTCCACGAACTGTTCCTCTCGTTCGACCCGCGCCAGCACCCCGTGGGTTCTGCCTCGCCCGTCCTCAACAAATCAGTTCTCAACAAGCCCGTTCTCAACAAGTAGGAGCACCCCGATGTCCGGCCATTCCAAGTGGGCAACGATCAAACACAAGAAGGGCGCTGCCGACAAGGCGCGCGGCAAGTTGTGGGCCAAGCTGGTTCGCAATATCGAGGTGGCCGCGCGCGAAGGCGGAGGCGACCCGGGGTCCAACGCCACCTTGCGCACCATGATCACCAAGGCCAAGGCCGAACAGGTTCCCAACGACAAGATCGAAACCGCAATCAAACGCGGCACGGGTGAACTCAAGATCGATGTCCACACCGAGGACATCATGTACGAGGGCTACGCCCCGGCGCATGTGGCGATTCTGGTTTCAGTTTCCACCGACAATAGAAACCGTTCCGGTGGTGAGGTCCGCACCGCGTTCTCCAAGAATGGCGGCAATATCGCAGAACCTGGCGCCGTTGCGTGGCAGTTCGCCCGCAAGGGCATCGTGGTGGTGCCCAAGGCAGGCGGCAGGGTCACCGAAGACGACCTGATGATGGCGGCTCTCGATGCCGGAGCGGAAGACATCATCGACAACGGCGATTCGTTCGAACTTCGTTGCGGCCCGACCGATGTCGGCGCGGTGTGCCATGCGCTGACCGAGGCGTCGATCACGTTCGATTCCGTCGACCGGCCCATGGTCCCGAACACCGTTATCGATCTCGGCGAAGCCGACGCCCGCAAGGTGTTGAAGCTCATCGAGGCGTTGGAAGACCTCGACGATGTAGAAGACGTGTACGCCAATTTCGACATCTCTGCCGAAGTTGCAGCGGCGTTGTCGGTCTGATCGGGTGTCGGCGGCGGCGGTGTCGTCAGAGTCGTCCGGCGTCTGGTGACATCGTGACATCGCACGTCGACAGGTCGCCAGACCTTGTCATCACATCGGCAACCAACCAACGCGTCAAGCAGTTGGTCGCGTTGCGGTCTCGTGCGGAACGGGACGAGACCGGCCTTTTCGCGGCCGAAGGGCACCGCGCCGTTGACAGGTTGTTGACCGCCGGGCGAAGTATCGAGACGCTGTACATTCAACCCGACGCGCTCGACAGCGAGACGGTGGCGCTGGTGGCCCGGGTGCGCGCCACGGGCACCGAAGTGGTGGCGCTGTCCTCGGCAGCGATGGCCAAGGTGTCATATCGTGATCGGCCCGAAGGCATTCTCGCCGTTGCACCGCAGTGGCACGACGACCTCGGGTCGGTGATCATCTCCAGCGGATTGGTGGTCATCGCCGAAGGTGTCGAGAAGCCGGGCAACCTGGGGGCCGTTTTGCGAACCGCAGACGCAACTGGATGCGATGCGGTTGTGATGTGCGGCGAACCCGAGGTGGAGCAAACCACCAGACGCGATCGCGTCGACCGATTCAACCCCAACGTCATCCGCGCTGCCACGGCAGTGGTGTTTTCCATGCCGGTGGTGTCCGCATCGTCTGACCAGGTACTTGCCTGGGTGCGACGCCACAAGCTTCAGCTGCTGGCCACTACTCCAGACACGGACCTGCTGCATTGGGACGCCGATCTGCGCGGCCCGACCGCGGTCCTGATGGGTGCAGAAGATGTCGGCCTGAGTGAGTTCTGGCTGCGCCAGGCCGATGTGTCTGTCCGCCTGCCTATGGCCGGCCGGGCCGACTCGCTCAACGTCGGCGTGGCAACCGCGGTGATGCTGTACGAGGCGGTCAGGCAGCGTAGTACCCAACGACGAGCGTCAAACGATGCCGCCTATCGGTGACCCGCTTCCAAGAACCTGTGCAGGCGGGATGCCAAGCCAGCCGGCAAGGGTGGCGTAGTAGTCCGTCATGTTGACAGTTGCTGCTGCGTTGCCAGCCTGGTCCAACTGATTGAAGTTCACCGCGCCGCCGTAGCGGCCAGGACGAATCGGTCCCATCATGAGTGCAGTCGATGCCGTTCCATGGTCTGTGCCGCCAGCGTTGGCCTGTGGTCGCCGACCGAACTCGCTGGTGGTTACAACCATCACCCGACGAGACAACCCGCTGCGCACCAGGTCGTTATGGAAACCCACAAGAGCGCTGCCAAGCTCTCGCATCTGCGCGGGGTGGCTGTATCGGTGACCCGTGTGCGTGTCGAACGAACCCCAGGGGATGTGGATGATACGTACACCTGCATTGATGGACACCAGTTCGCGCGCCATCGACAGGCTGCGGCCGAGGTTGGTGTCCGGATAACCAGGCGCTTTGCCGTTGATGGAGCCAAGCGCGCCGACCACCGACAGACCGGAAGCCAACCCGTTTCGGGCCGCGTTCATCAAGCCTGGATCTACTCCGTCGAGCCCGGCGATGTCGCCGGCCCCGTTCGTAAGCGCGCTGAGGGTTGGTTGCATCCGAGCGTCCTTGTCGCCGGTGAGTTCGCGCAACGAACCGAGATCCGGAAGTGCGACAGTCGGTGCTCGTTCGCTGATGAGAGCCGGGGTAGAGCCGCCTCCTACAGACACGCCGACGATGGCACCGCTGTCGACCAGCGCGTCGCAGCAACGACCGAGGAATCCGGTTCGCACCGAGCTGATGGAATCAGGCTCGCCAGCCCACCAGCGCGCCATCATCCCCGAGTGGCTGAGTTCGGGCTTGGCCACGCCAACGCCCTCGATGAACCCCAGCTGTGCGGCGAGGGGCGCAAGCCCGGAGGCTATGGAGTAGCGATCGTCCAGGCGAGTGATGTCTTTCGGATCGAACCACACCCGGTCTCGGAGCTGGCGGAATCTCCCGTCGCCTGACGGGATGAGCATCGAGAATCCGTCGTTGCCGCCCTGTAGCTCGATGACGACCAGCACACGCGGCCCGGGCCGTTCGGCTCCGGCCGTTGGTGTTGGCGTGGCCGAGCCCTTCTTGGTGGTCTTGGCTTTCGCGGCTTTCTTCGTTGCTGCGTCGGCGGTGTTGCCTGCGAGGTCGGCCACTGTCGGGACCGCTGCTGCGGCTGCTGAAACGCCAAGCATGGAGAGGAACTGGCGACGCGAAACGGGCGTTGGAACAAGGGGTCCGCGATTGCCGATGTGATTACTCATGCGATTGCGAACTCCGGTGAGAGCAGGGCCGTGGTGACGAGCCGGCGTGAGATGGTCAGTTCATCGGCGTTGCCTGCCGTTGCAAGGGCGGCCTGGTTGAGGATGTCCCTGGTCCGGGCGCTCACCTCGTAGAGACAGCACCGAGCCAGCGTCTGAGCGACAAGATCTCCGTTGGCGCTGCCCACGATGGGCTGCATCCGCCAAGAAAGTGAGCGCACATACGATGCGCGAGTGATCTGTTGATCTGAGCTCAGCCACTTGGTGCTGATGGGCCAACCGGCAACGTTCGGTGGACGGTGGGGGAGTTGGTTGAGCGACGACAAGACCCATGGGTGAACCTTCTGGTCCTCGTTTGCCCGGAACGGTGTGAGCGCATGCAGGGCACCCACCCACCACTCGATGGGGAACTTCGGACGAGTGAGCCGCGACAGCAGGAATTCATCGGACCGAACGATGGCTTCGACCAGGGGGCGTATCTCGTAACCAGCACCTCGGAACACGGTGCCGAGTGCGGCCTTGCGTTCCGGGGTCGGCAGGACACCGATCAGGTGGTGATACAGCTTTGCGGCAACGGTGGGTGCGCACGCCTCGTGGGCCAACAAGATCTGCACGATCTCGTCGACACCGAACTTGCCTCGATGGCCGAGAAACACGATTTCGCCACCTAGGGATCGTTCTGGCTTCTTTGTGACCTTGGCCGTCTCGTAGTCGACGTCGTAACCGGCAAGTGCGAGGGCTCCGGCCTTCACGTCGTCTTCGGTGTAACTGCCGGGGCCGATGGAAAAGAGCTCCATCAGCTCCCGGGCGAAGTTCTCGTTGGGCGCGTCGACGGAGGAGCCGGGCAGGTCGAGGTAGAACATCAGCGCAGGGTCTGTCACCATCTGGCGCAACAACGTGCCGAAGTTTCCCATCGCGAGGTTGCGGAGCACCTGTTGCTGGTTGTGCAGCATGGACAGGTTGCCGATCTTGTCGGAACCAGTTGCGAAGAACCCGTGCCAGAACCAGGTCATGCGTTCGTGCAGACCAGCATCGGCCGAGCGCAGGTTGTCGGTCCACCCTTCGAGGGCCTTGTCCCACCCGTCCCGAGGTTGCTGTGCTGGAAGGATGGGGCGTGGAGCGGCAGTCAGGGCCCAGTCGATTGCTGCGTTTGCCGCGGCTTTCGGATCTGCTGCGCCCTGCACGAAACGCGTCACGCGACCCGGGTCGGGGGCGATGGCGCATCGGCGCAGGACATGGGCCACGAGTGCCTCTGCTGAAGCCAGAGAGGAGCTCATATTCGGATTATCGACGGTCCAGCAGCAGATATTGACCGCAGAATCATCATGATTTCATGACAGTTCTGCGCGCTTATGAAATGTCGGTTCAGATTCACCCTGCTGATGGCGAATTCACGCGCTGCACATATTGGGCGATGAGCTCGCCTGCGACAAATGGACCTCACCAGGGATGCGATGACGGCCAGGGTGAGAACGAGTCTTGCCAATAGAGGGAGGCGACAACTACAGTTGTCGCCATGGAGGTCACGCCGAGCGCCCGGAAGCACGGGATCTCTGACGACGACATTCGTCACGCGTTCGAGAACGCCGTGGCCTCGATCACGGTCGCCGAACAGCCTGATTTCACCATGCTCGTCGGTCCCGGCCAGTCAGCACAGTTGCTCGAAATCGGCGTGATTGCCGATGACGACAACGACTACGTCATCCATGCGATGCCAGCCCGCGCCAGGTACCTGAAAATGATTCGACCGAACAGGAGCGAAGAGTAATGAACAATAGAAAGCACCCACGCGAACTCACGGCGGCCGAAGCCGAATCGATCGTCGCTGCATTCGACGACCACGCTGACGACGACTATTCGGTCACCAGCAGCATCACTCTGAATGAACTTCGTGCAGCTGCCGCATCACAACGGGAGGCCGAGGCTCGCATCGAAGCTGCAGCACTCGCCGCGCACCGGGCCGGACTCTCGTGGGGCGCTATCGGTGCTCAGCTTGGCATGACGCGTCAAGGGGCACGCCAACGTTTCGAGCGCCTCGTCACCAACTGAACGCCAGCTCGGGGGAGGGCGCAACGGCCTCACTCAGGATACCGACGCGTACAACGCTCAACAACACTGCGTCAGCCTGGGAAGTGTCGGATCATCACCAGGTGTCAAAGTGGACGATGGTCTCTGGTGCTGGCCGGACGGCCGGGCGGAAGTCGGTGCCCTTGGTATAGGCAAGCGGGAAGAGCACGGTCTGAGCGACGGTCTCGTAGGGGATGCCAACGATGTCGGCAACGCGTTGCTCGTGTGCGAGGTGCAGGGTGGTCCATGCGGTGCCAAGGCCGCGAGCACGTGCCGCCAACATGAAGTTCCACGTGGCCGGAAGGATGTTTCCCATGGTCGCAGCGACAGCCGAGAACCCGAGGGACTCGCGTGACCCGCGGAGCTGGGTGCATGCAAGCACGAGCGCCGGCACTTCGTGCATGTGCTCGGCAAGATACCCGGCCGAGTCTGCGACGCGGTCTTGCTGTGCCTGCGCTGCGCTGGTTTCTCGTTTGATGGCACCGGCGAAAATGGGGGCCTGCTTGTACAGCTCCCAAACTTCGCGGTAGATGTCGGCAATAGCGATCTTCTTGGCTGGGTCTGTGACCACGACGAATTGCATGGTGAGAACATTGGACCCGCTGGGAGCCTGCAATGCCGCGGCCGCACACTCCAGGATCACCTCGCGTTCTACGGGACGGCTGAAGTCCAGGCGCTTGCGCACGGCGCGGGTTGTGGTGATCAGTTCGTCTGGGTTGAGTGGAAGCAGGGGAGAGGACATGTTGGGGGAGGCTACCGTCGGAGCACCCGAGTTTCCGTTTCCCACTCCCTCTCCAGGATCACAGTTTCGAGCCGGTTCCGTGGCAAACCATTGACGATTTCGAGTTCGGGGTGACGCAGCCGAGATCGGCGTAAGGTGAGCGAAGGATGAAATCTCTTTTCGGCGGCGTCCCGACTCGATCGAGTGCATTCTTTTTGCTCTCGGTGGCGGCCAGTTCGGTCAGTTGTTTGGTTCCTGTGCGGGCCACCGCAACAACCAAAACCACCGGTCATGTTCACTATCGAGCCGCCGCTGGGTTTGATGTCTCCGTCGTGGGGTCGGCACCAGAGAACACTGTGGCGTACGTAATCCCAGTTGGATTGGTAGCCAAGCCGGCTCGGAGTTCATCGGTTGTGAAAGCAGTACGTGTTGTTGCATCGCTCACCGAGAGGAAGTTGGGTCTCGCAACATCCTCGGTGCGGGCGTCGGTGTTTCTTGACGAAACGGTGTTTGTAATCAAATTCCTTGCGACACCAGAGAGCACACACCTCCGTGTATGGGGTACGCAATCCGCTGCGTTACTCATCGGGAACGTGGGGGATGGTCTTGGAAACCTCGCGTATCCGCTGGACCGGGTATCGAGTTTCGGATTCCCAGAACGTTCAACAGCGTTCAATGCTCTCTCGACTTCTCAGCTCGGAACCGCAGGCACCAGTGACACGTCGGGCCTCGTCGATCTATTCATTCGAACTAAGCCAACGTTGATCCAAGTGCGGGGTACGAGATTTGACCCATTGATCAGTGCAGCGAAAGATGCATGGAAGCCCGTCGATGGCAACGCGGCGGTGCAGCCTCGCTCGATCGTGGGCATGGCAGTGGGCGCAAGAACGATTCGCGACAAAGGTGCGGGCCGAGTGGCTGCGTCGGCGCTGTGGGGTGTTCCCAGTCTGGACTCCGACCAAAAGTTTCAGTGCTTTCTCGCTGAACTGACCGTTCTCAACCACAAACTCAGTACGCGCCTCATCGGCTCAGCGTGGCGAGGTCGCCTGCGCGGCGGCGCCGAACTCTCTCGAACTGGGTCGTTGGTGAAAGTGACAATTAGTTCGGGCACGTCGGACCCGAACGCAATCAAGGAACTCGCCGACCAGCTGTCCGAGTCTCTGCAAGACCTCCCGTCCCTCTCCGTTTCTGACAAAGCCGGAACCCAGACACTGGCCGCCGACGCTGTTGCTCACATGACATCACTGTTCGGTCCACGTGGCGACCTGCCGCCCCAGGCCTCTGCCTGCACCGGCCAGCCTTTCTACGCCCTTGCCCCAAGAATCGTCCTGTCCGAGCCTTGATTTTCTTTCCACTCCTAACTGACCTTTGTGTGAGCTGGAAGGAAAGCAGGGGAGCAGGTTGGGGGGTGACCCCCGAAGGAGCGGGAAGGACCGGGAGGAGGCAGGACCCGCCAACCTGCGAAGCGGGGCGCCACGAGGATTGCCCGACCTCCGCGTCGGCACTACAGGTCAAACGTATGTTCGTGCTCGGTATCGACCCAGGTCTGTCCCGCTGCGGGTTCGGGCTGGTGAAGGCCGGGACGAACACGGACAGTGTCGACGGGGAGTTGCACGACCTGACCACGTGCGCGCGAGTTCGTTCACGAACGTCTTTGATATGTTCGTTTCGTTAGCTGATGAGGTGCTCAACTGCACCGGTTCCGCCGAAGGGGCGCATGTGGCACGAGGACGACCTAGCTAGCCGCGCAACGGTCTACGCACGACTTGATGCGGCGCTGGACGAACTCCGAAACCGGCTGGGGGGGCTTCCCTCGCCGAAGGAGTCCGAAACCATCTGGTCCGACATCTGGCACCTCGAAGCCCACCACTCGACCGCTCTCGAAGGCAACACCCTCGTCCTTCGCGAAGTCGAAGAGCTGCTGGAAAGGGACGCGCAGTCGGCGCGAAACCGCTCAAGGAATACATGGAAGTGCAGGGCTACGCCGACGCCGCGAAGTGGGTGTACGGGCAGGCGCTCGAGCCAGACGAATGGAGCGACGGACTCCTGATCAGCCTGAACGAGCTCCGCCGAATCCACCATATGGCGCTGACGCCTGTCTGGGGGATCGCCCCTCACTCGGACGCCACAGACGCAGAGTCACCAGGCAACTTTCGCGAACACGACATTCGGCCCTTCGATGCTGGTATGCCTACCTCCTGGCCCGAAGTGCCCGCACGAGTCGCCGACTGGATTACCGACGTCGTCGCGGTCGGCAAAACTGCCTCAGAACAGGCGCTGAACCCTCCCTTGCCCGAGCAGCTGGCCCGCCTGCACAACGATTTCGAACGGATCCACCCGTTCATCGACGGCAATGGTCGTACCGGGCGACGTGCGCTCAACTTGATCCTCGTCCGTCTCGGATATCCACCCGTGATCGTCTTCAAGAAGCAACGCGACGCGTATCTCGTCAGCCTCCAGAAGTCCGACGGTGGCAATCACGGCCCGCTCGGCGAGATGATTGCCAGAGCGATGCTCGACAACCTAAATCGGATTCATCGTTCCCAACGTCGCAGGCCCGGCGCGTATGGTCCCGCTCGCCGCACTCTCGGACAGCGACCTCACTGTGCAAGCGCTACGCCAAGCCGCGCAGCGTGGACGCCTCGATGCTCAACAGGGAGGCGACGGAATTTGGCGAACTACTCGCAGAGCCTTCGAGAATTACAAGAAGACCAAACACGTGCGTCGGCCAAGCGGCGGCTGATCCACTGACCCTTCGTTTACCGAAGTAGTCGGCCGCGAGCGGTCGAGCGTGTCGGCGCACTACAGTTCAAACGTATGTTCGTGCTCGGAATCGACCCAGGTCTGTCCCGCTGCGGGTTCGGGCTGGTGAAGGCCGGGCCGGGTGACCGCCATCAGTCCATCGAGTTCGGCGTGTTGCAAACCCCGCACACCGACCCGCTCCACTTCCGGCTGGCCAGCATGATGGAGCAACTTGAATCGCTGTTCCAACGCCTGGAACCAACCGCCGTGGTGGTCGAGCGGGTCTTCTTCCAAACCAACGCCAGAACCGCCATGGGCGTTGGGCAGGCCAGCGGGTTGGCGCT
>JAYSSK010000013.1:0-2231 GCA_043720595.1 Acidimicrobiia bacterium | reverse complement strand
CCGCCAGGTCCTTCGCAGCGACCACACCAATGTCTGCGGCGCGCAAGATCGCCCCCCGTTCGTCATACGGTGCCCACGGGCCCAGCACCACCTTGCCCGAGTCGACCAAACCCAGCGCCTTGATCCGGCTCCGCAGCCTGGCCGTCATGGACATTTCGGGAACGCCCCGCCCTTCCAGCTCCAGCCCCATGAAGTGAAGCCGCGCCACCGGAAACTCGTCAACGAGGTCGTGGAACGCCTCGACCACCATCAGCGGATCGAACCAATCCCAGGTACCGCCTGCCCACAGTATGGAAAGAGTTCCCGGTTCCTTCGGAGCCGCGTCGGGCAAGGCCGCAGCAGCTGGAACACCGAAAGGGACAACATCGATCAGGCGCCGCAGTTGCGGATCCAGATCATGCGCGCGCTTATCAAGGCGTCCGCGGGACGCGAGCATGCCGAACCAGAAGTCTCGTTGGCGTTCCGAGGCGCAGATAAACGTGTCACCCACGTCGATCAGCTGGTTCAACGCGTTGATCTCGTGGTTCTTCGCCGCATCAGCTGCGTCGGACGTCATGCCGTCGTATTGTTCGAGGCTTCCGAATATCCACGGGTCGTAAAGATCGACAATACGAAGCGCCCGGCAGTCTGCGAGGAACGGGTAACGCACCAGGTCGAAGCCGAACACCAACACCGCATCGGCGCCGTCCACGCACCGCCGAAACGCTGCCAGCCCATCCTCACCCTCGATCACAAGCGTTGCCACACCCGGGTGTTTGCGGTCCACCGGGCGGTCACATGCCACGGTGACTTGGGCATGCTGGGCAAGCGCGCACGCCATCTCCCATGCACGGATTGCGGTCCCTGCCATGCGCGGACCGATGAGGTCGTGACACAGCACCACGAGACGCCGCACGGGTGACCCGGCGAAGAGCCGATCGATGCCGGTGAGCCCGACAACAGCTGCGAACGCTGCGACATACGACGGATCGTCGTTGCCCATCGGAGCGAACGGCATGCCGAAGCCGGCAAGCACTTCGGCATCGGTTGCGACACGGCGGCCGTTGATCATTGCTCGGTGCGCCATGATCGCTGGAAGGTCGGCGATCACGTCGTTCGTGGCATGCAAACGAGAAAGTGTGAGCCGATTGACCAAGGTCGTGTCGTTCAGACCCATGCCGATGTCGAATTCTCGTCGGTCGCTGTGCGCGTCGAACAGGGCACGCTGAGATTGCAGCAGCATGGCACCCGCCAGCAACGGAGCCAGTGATTCGTCGCTCACGTTTTTGATAAGTAGGCGTAGTGCATTGCGTTCCAACAACACCATTCGCTCGTGCCAACGGAAGCGTGAACTGGTGCCGTGGTGTCGATGGAAGCTGCGCGCCTGAGCTGCCAACACCGTGCGGAGCCCACAGACCCGGAGACGAAGACCAAAGTCAACATCTTCGAAGTACGCGAAGAACGACGGATCAAAGCCGCCAAGTTCCACAAATGTCTGCCGGTGTACAAGCATGGCGCCGCCGCACGCAAACGGCTGCTCAGACCCATCGTGTAGGACAACCTGGTCGATTGGTTGACCGTTCCCGGGCTGTTCGCCGAAGCCGTGGAAGTTGACCGCGCCACCGCCGAAGTCCAGGTTGACGCCATCCCAATCAAGGATGGTGCCAGCCACGCACATCACACCGGCCTGAGGGCGGTAGTGGCTGGCGAGCGCTCGCAGCCATCCCGTGTCGACACGCATGTCGTTGTTGACCAACGCAACGGTTTCAGCGGTTGACATAGTGGCACCCGTGTTGACTGCTGGCGCAAAGCCCATGTTGGTGTCGTTCAGGTGCAGTCGGACGCCAGGGAAGGCCGTGCGGATATGTTCAACCGACCCGTCGACCGACCCGTTGTCCACCACGATGATCTCGTACTGGTCAGCCGGGTAATCCAGTGCGGTGAGGGAACTGAGGCACGGGTCCAGGTGTTCCCGCCCGTTCCAGTTGACCACGATGATGGACACGGTGGGGAGTTGCGGGTGGGGCACCGCAGCAGGCTACCGGGCGCGGCCGAGCGGTGAACGGAGGGATCGCAGTGAACCCGAGGTGAGCAACCCATCAGACACGGGCGCGGCCGAGCGGTGAACGGAGGGATCGCAGTGAACCCGAGGTTGAGCAACCCATCAGACACGGGCGCGGCCGAGCGGTGAACATCGCGTCGACATCGCCCCTGAGGCACTCACGGCGGGCCGTATGCTGATGCGATGGACG
>JAYSSK010000012.1:0-2231 GCA_043720595.1 Acidimicrobiia bacterium | reverse complement strand
CGGGCATCTCCGCAGGTGCTTTCATCGGAGGGCGCTTGTCCGATCGAATCCCTCCGGCGCGGGTGTTGGGCCCGGTGATCGTGGTCGGTGGGGCGCTCGTGCTGATTGCATTGCCCATGCTGCGCGTGGTCGGCCGATGGTCGCAGTCTGGTGGTTCCCTCGGCGCTGTCACGCTGGCAGGCGGAGCGTTTCTGTTGCCAGCGGCCGTGTTGTCGATGGTGTCACCGTTGCTCATCAAACTGTCGATGACCTCGCTCGATACGGCCGGAGCAGCAGTCGGGCGAATCGAGGCATCCGGAACGGCAGGGGCAATCTTCGGCACGTTCTTCGCCGGGTTCGTGCTGGTGGCCAGGTTGTCGTCCGACGCAATTCTTGTGGCAGAAGGCGTGGGGTTATGCCTTCTGGGGATTGCCGTGCACGTGCTGCTGAACCGCCGCGTATCCACTGCCTTGGGCCTTGCAGCAATGGTTGCGCTTGCCGGGCTTGGTTCCACCCGATTCCGTGACCGTCTGTGCACGTATGAAACGCGCTACTTCTGCGTCAACATCGAAACCGACACGGCGCGGCCAAGCGGCCGGTACTTGTTTCTTGACCAGCTGATGCATAGCTACGTCGACATTGCAGACCCGACTCATCTTGAATTCGCATATGTGCAGGGGATAGTTGCCGGAATCGAAGCAGTGCATCCGACTGGTCCGATGCGCGCGATGCACGTCGGCGGGGGAGGGTTCACCGTGCCGCAATACCTCCGGACGAAGCGGCCAGGGTCAACCAACCTGGTCATCGAACGCGACGCTGGCCTGGTGAAGCTCGACGAGAAGTACCTGGGGCTGGTGCAGGGAGACGGGCTCACCGCCGTCTCTGGCGACGGGCGGGTGGTCGTCGCCGATCAGAGCGCTGGAGACTGGTCCGTGGTCGTTGGCGACGCGTTCGGTGGCGAGGCCGTGCCATGGCACTTGGCCACACAGGAGTTCACACAAACGATTCGCGATCGTTTGCAGCCGGGTGGTCTGTATGCGCTGAACGTCATCGACTCGCCCCCCGAACCGGGTATGCCAGGGCGGTTCATCCGGGCCGAATTGGCCACCGTGGCAGCGGTGTTTCCGCATGTCGCGGTGGCGACGTCGAACGACGCGTGGGACGGCAGGACTGGCGACAACTTCGTGGTCTACGCCAGCGATCAGCCAATTCCGGTTGACGCGATTCAGGCCAACCTCGACGCAACCGGCAACGGTTGGCAGATTCACTCCGGGGGCCCGTTGTCCCAGTGGATCGGCGACGCTCAGGTGCTCACCGACAGCTTCGCCCCCGTCGACCAGCTGCTGACGGTGGCGTAGGAGAGAGGTCGCCCCCAACGCTGGGGGCAATCCACCTCCTAACTGCGTTCAGAGGCGAACTGCCGCTGTTCGGAGGTGAACTGCCGCCGATCGGGCGCAACCACCGGCACTTCGCTGGCGTTCAGTCCAAACCGAGGACAGTCAAAAGTGCGTCGTTGACTGCGCTCAACTCAGCGGCATTGAGCCGTCCGGCGAACTCTCCTAACCGGAGCGCTGGGTCCACGACCGTGAGCTGCTCCACCATTACCCAGGTTTTCACGCCTTCTATTTCGATCTCAGGTCGAAAGCTTGCGGCGCGCCTGCCCGTGGAGGTCGGTGCGACGAGCCATGTTGACAAGGGCAAGTCATCCGATTGCACGACGACGGCAAACCGGCTTCCCGTCTGCTCGTGGCCCTGGGCGGTTTTCGGAGCCCGGAGGCGGTATAGATCACCTCGCACGAATGGCGTCCATTTCGGCAGCCAACGCGCGAGAAGCGGCGACGTCGTCAGGATCATTTCGAAGCGACTCGGCCTCTGCTCGAAGCTGCGCACGGCGGTTCGATCGGTCGGCCTCGAGAATTGCTGCACGAGCGGCTTCGGAACGCGAAAGCCCGTTTTGAGTGAGGCCGTCGAGGGCGCGTTCTACCTCTGGGTCAGTGCGGATTGTAAGCGAACTCATGGGACGAAACGTAACACAACGTGCACTTATCCTAAGTTTGATGCTCCTCGCGGTCCTTCGCTGCGCTCAGTCCCGGTTCCGCATTGCCTCCGCCGCCGTCACAAAATGACCCTCAAACTTCTCGCGCACGATCGGGTGAACCTCGAGCTCGTCCATGGCTGCATTCATGGCGCGCAGCCAGTGATCACGTTCCGTCGGGCCAATTTCGAAAGGGAAGTGGCGCATCCGAAGGCGT
>JAYSSK010000011.1:0-15448 GCA_043720595.1 Acidimicrobiia bacterium | reverse complement strand
ACGTTCGGTGCGGCACTCGCTTTGTCGGTGTTACTCGTCGCCTACTGCTGGTTCTTCGCTCGGTTGCACGCCTTCTGGCTTGAGGCGTTCGCGTTGTCGTTGTTTCTTTGGGTCGTTGCCACTGTCTGGGGCGTCTGGCGCGTGTCGCTTCGTCTGCGCGGGTGGCACCGGATCTTGTTGGGGATTGGTATTTCGATGCTGATTTGTGTTCTAGTCATCGTCCTTGGCGCGTGCGTCTTCGTTGCGGCCTTCGTCGAAGCGCCGTCGACCTTGGGCCGATGGATGGTTTCCGATGGTCGCGTGGTGTCGGTGCGGACCCATCACCGTTTTGAGATTGAAGATACTCTTGAGATCGAAGGATCGGGGGCATTTGCGCGGGCACCGCGCGCCGTGAACGGTCGACCGAAGAGCAACGGTTCGGTGTCATCGGAGATTGTCTACGAGTTGCCCGATGTCTCACCGGGGTGCCGTGTGACGACGATTGAGAGTGGTGGGAGCTCGGTGTGGACCATTTCCGAGGTGGCGTTCAGCGACGCTTGCAAGGCGAAGCCGCTGGGCCGTTTCGGGCGAAGCTATTAGTTGCGGGGGACTTTGATCCAGGCGATGTCTTTGTCCAACCGGGGTTCGCCCGGGAGACCGAGGACCTGCTCGCCAAGGATGTTGCGCATGATTTCCGAGGTGCCGCCTTCGATCGAGTTAGCACGTGTACGTAGGAATGCGTACTGGGGCCCGCGTGAGGCGCCGGTAGTTTCCAGCTCTTCAGGCCGACGGAAGGTGTAGTCATACCCGATCTGACCGTCGGGGCCCATCAGCGAGACACAGAAGCTGAACAGTTCCTTGTTCAGCTCTGCCATAGCCAGCTTGGCGACGGAAAATTCCGGGCCGGGGTTGCCGATCTTTGCGTTCTGTGAGGCGCGCATATTTGTCAGCCGGGCGACCTCGCCGCGACACCACAGTTGCATGAGCTGGCCTTTGGCCTGCGAGGTCTTCTGGTGGTCTGCAACTGCTTCCCAGACCTTGACCGCCTCGCGGGCGGCGCCACCCTTCTTCGATTCGCCCGTGCCGCCGCCACCGATCTCCGCGCGCTCGTTCATCAGGGTGGTGAGCGCAACGCGCCAACCTTCACCTTCGGCACCGATGCGGTTAGCGTCGGGGACCCTGGCATCGGTCATGTAGACCTCGTTGAACTCAGCCTCGCCGGTGATTTGGCGCAGCGGTCGAACCTCGACTCCGGGCGCGTGCATGTCGAGCGCGAAGTACGTCATGCCACGGTGCTTCGGGGCGTCGGGGTTGGTGCGGGTGACGAGCATGCCCCAGTCGCCCAGGTGGGCCATGGTGTTCCACACCTTTTGCCCGTTCACCACCCATTCATCGCCATCTCGCACGGCTTTGGTGCCGAGCCCCGCGAAGTCGCTTCCTGCGCCTGGTTCGGAGAACAGCTGGCACCAACGCTCTTCACCGGTGAACATGGGGCGCAGGAAGCGTTGACGCTGCTCGTCGTTGCCGTGTGTGGCAATGGTGGGGCCGGCGAGAGCCATGAAGAACGTCGAAGGGTCCTGGGCCTGCGCTCCGGCCGCCCGTAGGCGCTTCTCCACCACGCTGTTCAAGTCAGGTCGTAGGCCAAGACCACCAGAGCCCTTCGGAAAGTGCACCCAAGCCAAACCGTGGTCGTATCGAACACCCCGAAACGTGACGTTTTCGGTGGCCGTTGGGTCCTGTGCTGCGAGGAGCGCGTCAAGAGCGTCGTTGACCTGTTGGAGCTGAACATCGGACATCCGAACAGTCTGGCTGGTCCGGTCGCCCTCCTCCCAACCAGCCCTCTCCGAGAACTAGTCCTGGACCAGCTCGGAGCAGGCTCGGCCGGGTAAGTTCAGGGCCGTGGACTTCCTGGCGGTCGTGTCGCGACCCGATTTTTCAACCGGCACCGCTCCCGTGTCTGAGCCCGTCGGGGACTATTTCGGGTTCCGACGACTCATCGCCCGTCACCCCGAGTGGGCCGCCACGGTCGTAGAGCTCAATACCCCCATGACCGAGGTCCAATGGGCCGATGGCCGGTTCCTGATGCGAACAGCGGACTCCGACTGGTTTGATCTGTCTGAGGTGCGTACCGCGATCTATCTGCCGATCTGTCTGGAATTTGAGGAGACGGTGCTTCGCTCGACAGCAACCGATGAACGGTGGCCGCAGTTCGCTACAGAGCAGTGGCGCCCAATCAGCGCTCTGTTCGAGTCCAGGTTGGACGCAATGACAGACGGTCGAAGATGTTTGAACCGGCCAGCAGCGGTCCGAGACACAAACAACAAATTGGTGCAGTTCGAGCGGCTCCGGGCCGCGGGTTTCGCGCTGCCTGGCACGCAGGTCTCGACCGGGTTCCCCACTTCTGGGGCGCTGGCTCACCAATCCCAACTTGTCTCAAAGAACGTGTCCGAAGGCGGTTGGAAGTCACCAACCGAGTTCAGCCCGGCGCGCGTCGTGAGCTGCTCGGCAGCAACCGAGACCTGGCCAACGATGTGGCAGCTGCCGATCATCGGAACTCATGAGTTGCGCTGCTATGTCATCGGCAGCACGGTGATTGCTGTCCAACTAGATCGTCACCCGGACGTGCTCGATGTCCGTTCGTTGAACGCAGGGCGGCCATTGGGCACCATCGTCCAAATCGCCGACGAATGGTCGCGCCGACTTGTAGAAATGGTGCGGGCACTCGGACTCGACTACGCAGTCATCGATGCAATCCCAGCTGACGGAGACCTGCACGTCCTTGAAGTCAACGCCAACGGCGTGTGGTGGTTCCTCCCGCCCGAACTTGGCCCCATCCTCGAAGCCAGTCTTCACCGGTGGATCGAACTCATCGTTACTGGGTAGAACCGCGTTCAGATCGAATGTGCTCACTATTTGCCCGGGTTTGGTTGACTGGTGTTTGGTCCCGGCGGGTGAATCCGTCGCATCCGCCGGGATCGCCTAGTCCCGTTGTGGTGTCCGCCCGGATAGGTGATCCAACGAACGGGTAACCGTCGCCGCAACAAATCGTTCTAGGCGCGGCGAGGTCATGAAGCGGGCGGTTGCATCAAGAGGAGCCGACGAGCCCAGTCGAACAGCTTCTTCGGTCGCAGCGACACTCATTTTCACTGCGTGGGCATGGACGATGAACGCCGAAGTGCCGTCCAGCAGCGCGTCGTGTTGCAACAATCGGCCGTATTCGGTGAGGTCCGCCGAGAGCGGTGTCATGTCCGCTCGGGGGCCGACGCCTGCGTGCCATTCGTGGCGGCCGGTCCAGTTGGCCAGGAACACCGTCCACATGACCAGCTTCACGGAGTCTGCGGTCGGGTTGGGCTGCTGGCGAATGAGCCACCGGGCGGCGTTCGTGTACGTCAACCCGTGGGTGATGTCGAGCCACCCGAAGTCGTCGTGAAATTCTCGCTCGCCGGACACGTCGTATCGCAGCATTCGTTCGCTGACGGCCAGCGAGACCACATCCAGTACCGCATCTAGGCTCGCGCCCTCCTGAAGCGCCCGTCCAGCCGCTGTCGCCGCTGCCGCCCGGTCCGGGCCAAGCACGGCGGCGAGCAGCCGCCCGTCGTCTACCCAGCCCTGCTGTGTACTGGCCACCCGGGATGCCAACGAGTTGAGGTCCAAGCCAACCGTGCCACGAACGAATAGGCGCGCGTACGGGAGCGTGTCTTCCCTTGTGCCGTAGACGAGGGTCGGGAGCAGGTGAGGGAGAACCGTGTCGGCGCGGTCCCATCCAAGCTGGTCCAGCAGCTGAAACGCCTTCTGCACGTAGATCGCACCGTGACCGTATGAGAGCAGATGATCTGAGACGATGTCGGTAAACCAGGCGCGCAGATCATCTTTGTCAGCGCCGCCGTGGATTGCCCCGCGCAGCAATGCTTGTGCCAGGGCGAGATCTTCAGCTTCGACAAGCCTGCGAAACTCGACACGAGCATCTGCGGGCATCCTCGCCATGGGGGCCGGCAGTTGGTTGGTCGGCCTGTTCCGCTCGCTTTCCGCTACCCCGGCTATGGCCTGCACAATTGGCAATGCACGTCGGTCGCCGTCGAGGCCGACTGCCATCGTGAGGCAATCGGTGAGTGAGGCAATGCTATGTCCCCAGCCGAATTCGGCGCGTGGTGCTCCGAACGCAACGGCCTCCCAGATCAGTTCCCCGGGGTTGGCGTCGGCCCGCAGCAGCCGGATGACGTCGCGAGACACCTGGCCGATGTAGTCGCGCTCGATTCCCGAGCGAAGGCTGTTCAGCAGTTTGGGTCGAAGCACGTTGGGGTCTGGGGTTGCGAGCTTGACGTCCAGCGACCCGTTGTCGAGAACCTCCACGCTATGAACGGTGACATCTTCCTCGCCAAGAACGCAGTGTCCGTCGTTCACCCGGAACTTCCAGTTGTGCCAGGCACAGGTGACGACGTCGCCGTCGAGTTTGCCCGTGGTGAGGCCATAACCCTCGTGCGGGCAGGCATTGTCAAGTGCATGAATGCCGGCCGAAGTGCGCACGACGCAGAGGCGGCGGCCGTCGACATTCACCATACGCATGGTGCCGGGTTGAATGTCGTCGAGGTTGAAGGCGAGGATCATGTGAGGCAAGATACAAGTTCAAGTGAACTTGAAGTCAAGGGGAGTCGAACAGAAATGGGCAAATCCAGAACGACTCGGCTACTTACGGTTGGAGACGTAGCAACTAGGGCGGGTGTCGCTGCCTCCGCCCTGCGGTTCTACGAGGACCAGGGGCTGATTCGATCTGAACGAACAGAATCGGGCCACCGCCGGTTTCATCCAGACGTGCTGCGGAGGGTGAGCTTCATTCGGACAGCGCAATTGGTTGGGTTGAACCTCGTCGAAATTGGCGACGCACTGTCGTCGTTGCCAGATGCTCGCACGCCGATGGCTCGAGACTGGGCCAAGCTCGCCAAAGCGTGGCAGCCCCGCCTTGACGAACGTATCGCCGTGCTTACACGGATGCGAGATCAGCTGGCTGACTGCATCGGATGTGGTTGTCTGTCGCTCACGTCGTGTCGGCTGTGGAACCCCGACGACGTTGCTGCGCGGATGGGGGACGGGCCAAGGTTTCTGCTCGCCGATGATCGGCCGGAACTTTCGCGTTCAGGAAGGCCTCGTTCAGGAGCACAGTGAGCGACACATCGGCCATGTCTCCTTCGTCGATTTCCGCACCCTTGCGAACTTGCTTCTTCACCGGCAACAGGTAGCAGCCGGTTGCCGTTTCCGGGAACACCGACGTTTTCCAAATGGACTCTTCGATGGTTGCCTCGACGCGAATGGAACCGAACCCGTTGGTGAGTCCTTCCATCTGTTCGCGTAGTTCCGTTGACTGTTCAACGGGCATGCGGATGAAGAACCAGCTGGCTTGGCCGCCAGACCAGACAAACAACTCGCTGGCGAAGTGAAAGGTGAGCGGCTCTCCAGGGCGGTGTGCCGTTGCCGAAGACGGTGCTTGCTTAGTCTTCTTCGCCTGCTTCGTCATGGAACTTCTGCCAGATCTGCCGCCCGTTTGGTGAGTGCTTTGTAATCGAGCTTCCCGTTGGGTGCACGTCCAATGGTGTCGATCAGGAATACTCGCTTCGGTGCTTTGTAGGACGCGAGGCGTTCTTTCACATGAGCGACCAGCGCGTCGGCGTCGAACGTTGCATCTGAGTGGAGCTCTACAAGCGCCGTAATGGCCTGGCCGAATCGCTCGTCGGGCAAACCAACAACGGCAGCATCGGCCACGGTTGCATGGAGTTTCAGCGCTTCTTCAACCTCCTCCGGGTACACCTTTTCGCCGCCGGTGTTGATGCACTGGCTGCCGCGCCCGAGCAGGTTCACAACACCGTTGGCATCGACCGTCGCCCAGTCCCCGGGGACGCTGTACCGGATGCCGTTGTACACGGGGAACGCTGCAGCGCTCTTCGCTTCGTCTTTCCAATACCCAACCGGTGTGTACCCGCGGAGCGCCACACGGCCGCGCTCATTGCTGCCCCATGCCACTTCCTGGCCGTCTTCGGTCAGCACTTTGGTGTTTGGCCCAAGGGTGAACGTGGCGGTCTTCATTTCTGCGCCAGCGGTGGTGGTGTTGGACGCCATGCCGATTGCTTCGGAAGAGCCGAGCGTGTCCACCATGATGAGGCGATTGTTGTGGCGCAACAGGCCGGCCTTGGTGTCAGCGCTCCACATCACGCCGCTGGACACGATGACCCGCAACGAAGAGATGTCCCACCGGTCTGGCTCGGCATCCAAGGCGCGCAGGATCGGTTTCGCAAACGCGTCGCCGACGATGGATGTGGAGTTGACGCCTAGGGTTTGCACGGTGTCGAGGAACTCGACCACATCGAAACTGCGAGAAGTGGTGGTAACGATGGACCCTGCCATGTTGAGGTTGCTGAACGCACCGAACAGGCCGGTGCCATGCATCAGGGGTGCGGCTGGCAGGTTGCGGGGTCCTGGCTTCGAGGCCCTGGCGTCGAGCACAGTGGTGTCTGGGAACGCGTCGATCTTGACCCGGTTCGAGGACTCGAACGACCCGATGAGGTCTTCCTGGCGCCACATGGTGCCCTTTGGCATGCCGGTGGTGCCACCGGTGTAGAGGAACAACATGTCGTCACCACTACGACCCCACGGGGCGGCGGTGTTCTGCGCTGTTGCAGGGCCGGATGCAGCGGCACGTTCGAACGGGACAGCCCAGTCGGGGCAAGAGCCAGAGGCATCGTCGACCCAGAGCCAATGCTCCACCGTTGGGACTCGTGACCGTATGCGCGCACACCGTTCGGTGAACGTGCCGTGGAACACGACTGCGACCGCGTCGGCGTTGTCCCAGATGTACGCCACCTCGTCGTCGCCGTACCGGTAGTTCGTGTTGACCGGGACGAGACCGAGTTTGAAACACGCGAAGAGTGTCTCGAGGTACTCGGGGCAGTTGTAGAGGTATTGCACCACTCGGTCGCCTTGCGACACGCCCTCGGCGAGCAGCGTTGCGGCTACGGCGTTGCTGCGGTTGTTGAACCCAGCCCAGGATGTGCGAGCCTCACCGTGCCATTGCGCTGGTTGATCTGGTAACGCAGCGGCGTACTGCTCCCAGATATCGGCGAACGTCCAACCAGCAGTGCTCAGCATGGAAAACGATCGTAGGGCCTGCGAAGCGTCGGTCTCAATGCGAGATCACCCATCCGACGGCTTCGGTGTGTTCGGCGGATATGGTTGGCCGGGCGAACCACTGACCAGAAAGGTGCCACCAATGGCGGTTCCGTTACAAGGAGTGCGACTGAAAGGGAAGTCTGGGCTCAAAGTCGAGTTGGTTGATCTGGCTCCAATCTCAATCTTGGTAGGTCCGAATGGGGTCGGAAAATCCAGACTAATTAGAGGTATCGAAACAGCTGCGGCATCGCTGCCGATGTCGGCGCGCTCCCGCAATCGTCCAGCAGGACTACCGGAGCAAGACCCGGAGCTCTATGTGGGAAACGAGTCTGAGAGACTGAACATCCTCCAGGAGATACCGGGTTTGACCCCTCGAATGCCGGATATTGCCCAGGCTATAGCGGACCTCGGACAGCCTCTCGTTTCCACGCAACCCTTTACGACTTCCCCGTTGCCTGTCGTCGGTAGCCCGCCACCTACAGGGCTCAATGAACACACATTGACCTACCAGAACGGCGTTGTTGTTCACAACGGAATCGACTCGGTCGCAACTGGTTGGTGGTCGAGTGGGACCATCGAGTACGCAAGCGTTTTGTCCAAGGTTGAGACGGCGGGGCAACAGAATCTGCTGCTACTTGATGAGTTCGGTCACTCGCTTCACCCTTCCGCCCAACGCACTCTTTTCAAGAAGCTTGAGGACTGGGTTCGGGCCGGAAACTCCGACCGACAGATCATTGCAGCGACTCATTCTCCGACGTTAATCGCGATGTGTGCGCGGTGCGATGTTGGCCGCATCTACCCCTTGGAACAGCTCGTTGGAACGGCCGGACACAATAAATTCAGTTCCGGGCTAAGTGGCGGAGAGGCTCACATGTACGGGCTCACTAGTATTGGAGCCGATTTTTCTGATGTCCTTCCCAGGCACTACGTGATTGCTGAACAGTCAGTCTGCAGTCTGCTTGAGCATTCGTTGAAAAAATCGTTCATCCCTGCATTGGTCACTTCGAACGGCGATGCCACGACTCTGAATCGTGCGAAATCGCTTTTCAATTATTTGGAGAACTCGCTTGAGTTCGTCGGTCGGCAGCCCGGAATGACGATTGCGCCTACTCGGGTCGTGGTGGTCATCGACTCGAAGGTGCCGACGGAGTTGACGACCAAAGTCTCGGAATTGCGCCGACGGCATCCGAACCTCGTCATTGTGGAAATTGACTCAGGGGAAGGACTGGAAGATGTCTATCCACTGGAGGTCGTCAATCGGTTTCTGCAAAGCAAACAGCTGCCGGAAAGCGCGCTTGCGACTGGAACCACTCGTCACTTAAAGAATCTGAATCTTGGCTACGAAGGGCTTGGCAAGTTGAAACGACAACTTGCGGAGTTCGTGTGTAAGGATGGTGCATATGTGCCTAATGAGGACCTAAAGCTCCACGACTTGTACTTGGCGTTTACCGGATGAAAAAGGCTTCTGCGCCACGACGGATTCGGATGCAGGTTTCGCGGAACAGATCGGCGTCCTCTTCGAGCAGTGTCATGCGGAACCCGTCGATGGGAGACGCAAAGCCGCTGAGCGGAACCACACAAACGCCTTCGGCACCGAGCAACTCGTATGCGAACTGCTTGTCAGTGCGAAGCACGATCTTGTTCCCCAGCATGTCGATGTACACGCGGATGTCGTCGTTGCGAGCGGTCAGCTTGTTGTTGTTGGGGAACTTCTGCGTATCGATGGTGCAGGTGAGGTAGAAGACACCGTCAGGAACGACCGGCTGGATCACCTCGCACGGACCGAAGATCTCCATGGCGGTGTCGAGGCGGGCCTTGTACTTCGCCATGCGAGAGTCGCGGAACGCGGTGAACTTGGGATGAGTCACGATGCGGGGGAACACGATCTGCGGGAGCGTGGTGGAACACACCTCAAGCATTTTCGAAACCAGGATGGTGTGCATCCAGCCGCGGAAGTTCTCGTCCTTGTCGGCG
Source organism: Acidimicrobiia bacterium (assembly GCA_043720595.1). Taxonomy (GTDB): domain Bacteria; phylum Actinomycetota; class Acidimicrobiia; order Acidimicrobiales; family JANYDT01; genus JANNBN01. The sequence continues at coordinate 6,340 of JAYSSK010000011.1, read as the reverse complement.
TTGTACACCTCGATCCAGCCGCAACGGCCGCCCGGCCACGGGATCTCTTTCGAGACGCCTTTCATGGAGATGGCGGGAACCTCACCGACGATGTCTGCCAGCCGAACCCGCTTCGAGATATCGAACAATAGGTTCTGATAGATCTCGTCGAAGAGGAGAAAGCACTCGTTCTCGCGCGCGATCCGCACCACCTCTCGAAGATCTGCCTCGGGATGCGCGACGCCAAGTGGGTTGTTCGGTGAGATGACGAGGATGCCGACGATGTTGGGGTTGGCCAACACACTGGCCTCGAGCGCGGCGATGTCGATGCGGCCGCCGTTGTCCAGTTGCAACGGGTACGTGATGGGGTCGCCGCCGTGGTGAATGGCCTCGGCCGTTGCATGAGACGGGTACGTGGGGTTGGGACCGATGACCCGCGCAGCAGTGTGCAGTGTGGAGAACAGTTTGTTGATCGCGTCGCCAAGGCCGTTGAAGAAGATGATGTCGTCTACGGAACAGATCCTGGCGTCGGAGTAGTGCTCAAGAACGAAGCGGCGGGCTTCAAGGTCGCCGCGGGTGGGGGAGTAGGCGTATGCCCGGTCCTCGGCGCACGCGTCCTGCACCACCTGTTTCATCCATTGCGGGATGTGCTCGCCCTTGGCGACGGGGTCGCCGATGTTCTCCCAGATCATGGGTACTTCGGTGCCTGGAGGCAACATGGCGACGATCTCGTTGGCGACTTCGACGATCTCACGGATCTCGTAACGAAGCTGTTCGTCGCCTTCTTTGATCAGGTTGGTGCGCATGGAAGTTTCCCCCAGGTAGTGCGTGTGGGATACGACGCTACCGGCCCACCTGAGGTGAGCCGACGCATTTGTCCTGTTGGCCGTCGGGTCTGGCGTCCGGACCGTGTTCAGGTCCGGTGTTTCGGGGTCCGGTGTTTCAGGTCTGGTGCTTCAGACCAGGTGCTCGGCGAACCAGGCCAGGGTGCGGTCCTGGGCCACGTCAGACGAAACCTCGTCGTAGTCGGCGCGTTGATCGCAGTGGAAACCGTGGTTGGCGTCATAGCGGTGGACGGGGCCTGGCCAGGCCGCGGCGACCGCTTCCACCGTTTCGGCGGTGATCCACACGTCTTTGTCACCGAAGTGGAGCATCAGTGGAATTTGTGGCATCGCCCCTGACTTCACAAGGTCGCCGACCCCGCCGCCGTAGTAGGCAACCGCTGCGGTGAAGAGGTCTGACAGGTGGCACGCTGCGCTGGCCGCAACGGTGCCGCCGAAGCAATACCCAACGATGCCGATCTTGGTGATGCCGCGCCGCTGCAGTTCTGCTGCTGCAGCTCGGACGTCGGCCATGATGCCGTCCGGGGTCAGGGCCATTGCATACTCGCGGCCTTCAGCGATGGTTTCAGCGTTGTAGCTGAGGTCCACGCCGACCTTTACCCGGTCGAACATGTGTGGGGCAATCGCCAGATAGCCAGCATCGGCGAAGCGCGTGGCGTCTTGTTGAATGTGACTGTTGACCCCGAAGATCTCTTGGATCACCACGATGCCAGCCGCCGGTGTGCCCAGCGGCTCGGCAACAAACGCGTTGAGTGAGTGGCCATCATCTGCGGTGAGGGAAACGGTTGTCGTCATGGCCGAGACAGTACGCGGCTAGCCGAGGTAGCGCTACCCAGAAGGTGGCTTTTGGGGGCGTATTCGATCAGTACGGTTAGGGGATGGCACTTCCGGCCTTTCCTGATTCAGACCGTTGCGCGCTGATGGCCTCGCCGGGATCGATGGTTGCCTCTGGCCGGGTTGCCCGGATGGACACGCTTGCCTCGGCAACATCGGCTGTGTTCGCCGACGGCGCCGCCGCCGGTTGCAGGTTCATCGATGTATCGATGGCCAGTGGAATGGCATTTCGTGTGCTCCCGGACCGGGGCCTCGACATCAGCCTTGCGTCTGTGGCTGGAGTGCCGATCGCCTGGCTGTCTCACGTTGGAGACGCGGCGCCCGCTTCCGACGCCGACCGCGCTGCGGACACAGACGGCATGGCATGGCTCAGTCGATTCACTGGCGGACTGCTGACCACCTGCGGGCCCGACAACATTGGCCTCCCGTCTTGTGACAACGGGGCGTTGCATGGTCTGCACGGTGGCTGGTCCGACCTTCAGGCAAACAACGTCGAGATCAGCCGCCAGGTGCTGAATGACGACATCGAGCTTCGTGTAGTCGGGCACATAGTTTTCAAGGCGGCGGGTGCACAGTTCGAAATCGTCAGGACGATTATCACTCGAACCGGTGTCGCATGTGTCGAGATCAACGACGAGATCACCAACGTGGGGCGCACCTCTGAACCCATCCCGATGCTCTACCACCTCAACTTCGGGTCTCCGTTGTGGGCGCCGGGCGCGACAGTTCAGTACGCGGCAGCAACAAAGACCATTCCTCGTACCGATCATGCCGCGGCAATGATCAAAGTTGCCTGCGATGGGCCGGTGCCGCACGCCGACGCGCAAGAGTACGTGTACGAACGGATTTTACCCGACTCGGAAAACGTCGGGGTGGTCGTGTCGAATCCACAAATCGGGTTGCAGGCCACGGTGACGTGGACCAGCGAATCCCTCCCGACCTCGCACCAGTGGGTTCATCCGGCCGCCGGTACCTATGCACTTGGCATCGAGCCGGCCAATGCCGGCCTTGCGGGGCGCGCCGTGCTGCGGGCCGATGGCTCGTTGCCGAACATCGCCAGAGGTGAGACGCGGCACTTCGGGGTCCGCGTTTCGGTCACCACCCTCGTTTCCCCGTGACCGTCCAGTGACTGTCCAGTGATTGTCCCGTGACCGCCGTTGTTGGCGAACGCCGGGCTGACACGGCGGTGCCATTCACCGGGTCGTTGTTGGGAATGGCTGCGTCGCTGGTGTGGAGCCTCGGAGCGCTGAGCAACCGGTGGTCAGACGGCACCGACGCATGGCAGTACCTGCTGTGGCGCTCGATCGGCATCATCGTTGGGACACAACTGCTTGCCTCCTGGAAAAGGGAAAAGCCTCCGCTCGTGACTGCGTGGACCAGCGGTTGGCAGATGATCGCAGCGTCTGCATCGTTGCTCAGTGCGTCGCTTGGGTTCGTTTACGCCCTGAAGAACACCACTGCTGCCAATGCATCGTTCTTTGCGTCGCTCAGCCCGTTTGTTGCTGCGTTCATCACCCTTGCGATCCTTCGTGAGCGGTTGGCTCGAACGACGTATCTGGCAATGGCACTCGCAGGGGCTGGTTTGTTGATGCTGGCGTTCGGCCCATCGGGCGGGTCGCGAGGTGATGGTCTTGCCCCGACGTTACACGGCAATTTGGCCGGGTTGTTCTGCTCGTTTGGGTTTGCTTCCTATGTGATGTGCCTGCGTCGGCGTACCTCGGCCGATTGGTCGCCAGCGATGCCCGGCTACTCGTCCATCATGATTGTGCTGTGCGCCGCGGTGACCATCGCGAACGGCAACGACCTGGTGCCGACTTGGGAGGACGGCGCAATGGCTGTATTCCACGGTGCAGTGCTGATCGTTGTCGGTACACATCTGTTCAACCGTGCCACTCGAACCGTCCCGCCGGTTGCGCTCACCGTGTTTGCCCAGGTCGAAACGATCGCCGTGCCGTTTCTCATCTGGGTCGCATTCCGCGAGGTTCCGTCTCCGGCAGCGATGCTCGGTGGGCTGCTCATTCTGTCCGGTGTCGTGCTCCAAGCGGTTGGCCAGACCCGGGTTGGGAAACCGGTGGGCATCACTGCCGCCGAGGCTGAGCACGGAGTTTGAGCAGGAAGTCGAGCGGGTTCGTTCTAGCGGGTTCGTTCTAGCGGGTGCGCGGGTGGCCGGTTGCAACAGAAGTCACAGTTGCTCCAAGCAGGCCGGCGTCGTCGGTGCGGCCGGGCAGGTAGAGCAACTCCGTAGAAGTGTCCGTGAGGGGATCGGCAGCGCCCTGTTCTACGCACCGTTCGCGGGCCGTGGTTACGGCGAGCGTGGTGGCAGACGCGATTGCGCCATCGAGGGTGCCGTGTGTCGAAGCGCCCTCAGGCGAGACCACACGAAACGCGCCGTCGGCCTGGTCCACCTTGATGGTCACTTCAACCGTGACAGGTCCAAGCGCCGCCCCGATTGCGTTGGCGACCGCCCCGTGCTCGGTGAGTACGACCTGCGTGCCAAGTCGACGGCCAACCTCCGGATAGATCAACGGGGCGGGTCCCCCCACCGCCACGATCGGGAGGGTGGGTGAAATCGCTATTGAGAGACGGCCGCGCGTTCTGCGACCTGATGCGATGTCTCGGAGGAACCTGCTGTCCCCAGACTCAAGGTCCTCTGTGCCCATAGCAGTTTCGAAGATGGCAAGCCCACTTTGAGTTATCGCGGCGTCGAGAACCTGTTCGGAGAGCGCGAGAGCGTCGGCCGCGTGAGCATCGTCTGAGTCCCGCATCGTTTGTACGCGTGCGAATAGGCGCGCTGCGAGCAGGGCAGCTTCTCGTGACCAGGTCTGCTGACGATCCAGGACATGGGCTGCGTCTGCAACGGAAAAGGCGCTGATGGCAAGTACGCCTTGACGCACGAGGGTCTGCATCACCCGTTGCGTCCGAGCGGTTGTCACGACCTCGCGAACCGGCCGCGGCCCGCCGAGGACGGAGGTGACGATTGCCGCCTCTGTTTCGGTCAAACCCTCGGGCACCCGGTGCGGAGCGCCGAACGGAAGTGTGCAGAACCGCCCTTGGGCTGCGCTTGCCGTGTCGCTGGCTGCGACGTCTCGGTGGAGGAGTGCGACGACATCCGCAAACCGGTCTGCCAAGAGCGACACCGGGATCACCCGATGCGGCCCAACCTGGATTTGCCCGTGCGCAGCGTGAACTTCGCTGTCGCCTCCGAGGCCGTGGGTGTGGATGTCGGCCGCGCGTACAAGCGTGTTCCACCCACCGACTCGTGCGCCGTCATCGCGCAACGAGGGTCGGCCGGAGCGCAGCAGCGCAATGTCGGTGGTTGTGCCGCCGACATCGCTCATGATGCAATCCGAGAGCCCAGACATCGCGGCAGCACCGATGGTGCTTGCAGCCGGTCCACTCATCACTGTTTCGATCGGCCGGAAGCGGATTGATTCTGCGGAGGCGCGTGTGCCGTCGCCTTTGACGACCAGTACAGGGCAGTCCAGCAACAAGGCTTTGCAGGCGGACTCCACTGCTTCGATGAGGCGTGTGATGCGGCCGACCAGGCGCGCGTTGAGCACGGCGGTAAGCGCGCGTCGGGTTGCGTCCAGGGCGCCGGTGAGTTGGCTTGACATTGTCACGGGCAATCCGGTTTGCTCTGCGATGAGCTGGGCTACAGCCCGCTCGTGGTCGGGGTTACGTACGGCGAACAACGAGCAGACGGCGAATGCCTTCACGTCGGATGGCAGCGCTGTGAGCTGTTCGGCAAGGGAGTCACGATCCAGTGGCGTGTGTTCGAACCCGGCATGGTTGTGGCCTCCGGAGATGCGAAGAACGGGGCTGTCAGGGAACGCTGCAGCGATCCCGATCCGCTCGACCATCTGATCGTCGAAACCAACGAGGACTGCCGCTACCCGGTCGCCGTGCCCTTCCACGACCGCGTTCGTGGCAAGAGTCGTGGAGATCGAAATCAGATCCACCTGGACTGCAGAATGGTCGGCGCGCAGATGATCGAGAACAGCGCCAAGAGCTTCGCCCACCCCGACTGCCAGGTCCCCCTTCGTCGTCAGCGCCTTCGCCGTGGCGACGATCTGTATGGCGCCGGTTTTGTCCCGTGTCAGCGCTGCCGCATCGGTAAAGGTTCCGCCCGTGTCGATCCCGATCTGCACGGCAATCCCAAGAGGCACGGCGATGCTGATTGGCGCTGTGATCCCGGTTGGCGATGCGATCCCCAATGGCACGACAATGCCAGCGGGACGCGTCGATGGGCTCGCTCCAAGCATCGGGTCAGTCTGCTCGCGACGCTCTGCTGCGGACTAGTGTGCTGGTGTGTCACGTGACACAGCGAGTGGGTTTGTCCGTTCTGTCCAAGGACCGCCCATTGACAGGGACGATGCAGCTGCATCGCATTTATCGTTCGACGGGGCGTGATTGCGGGCGGGTGGGGTCGGGCAGGCAAGCCAAGGCTGGTGGCAACTGCGGGCATTCTGATGTCGGCGGCTCCAACCTGACGATGCGGCTGCATCGTGTTTGTAGTGGTCAACCAGAAATTCTCGGTCTTGCCCGCGCAATCGACCGGTTTCTGTCATACCCCCGCAGGAAGAATTTGGGTCATGTCCTTGGCCACTGTTCCTGCTGTTCCTGCTGTTCCTGCTGTTCCTGCATCTGTCGTGCCGTGTCGGGGCAAGTCGTCGTTGTCGTTGTCG
>JAYSSK010000010.1:0-2233 GCA_043720595.1 Acidimicrobiia bacterium | reverse complement strand
CGTGACGCTCGATCAAGGTGTGTTCGATGCCCGCCGCAGCGAGTTGCACCGACGCGCAGATACCCGACATTCCGGCACCAATGATGATCGCGGTCAGCGGCGTCGCGTCACGTGCGGGCGCAGGGCGATCGGCAGATAGTTCGGCAGATAGCTCAGAAGCAAGGTCTAACTCGTGGCGCATCATGTGTACGTAGCCGTCGGGAATCGGCTCGGCGAGGGACGTGCGCAGCATCTCCAGCAGAAGGTCAGACGACGGTTCGGGAATTGCTACCGGTGTTCCGTGCAGCCAACTCACGATCGCGTTGAAGGATGCGTCTCTGATGTCACGTTGCACGGCGTCACTGAAGCCGCCGGTGTCATTGTCGCTGATCCCTTGTGGGCGTGATGGCAGATACGGGGCTCCGATCCATGACCTGTCCCCCGTCAACTGGACCAGCACCATCTGCAGAGTCGGCACGTTCGCGATGTCGACAGCCTCGCGCCACAGCTGCAACTCGGCTTGTCCGACAAGCACAGGAAGAACAGGGTCAGTCATCGCAGGCTCCGCTTATCGTCTCCATGAGACTCAACCGTAACGGCGGCCTGGCGGGGTTGTCAACACAAGCGTTGACGGGCGGACCGCCCGACCGTTATCGTGACACCGATGACCACACCGGACACCTTCACTGTGCCACAGACCCAGGTTGAACATTCGCCGGTGCACGTGGGTTCACGCATGCTTGTTGGGCGGTCCGCTGTGGTCACAGGTGCCGGCGGAGCACTCGGATCTGCCATAGCCCGCAGGTTCATCCACGAGGGCGTGCGGGCCATCGCGCTGTTCGACATCGACCAGACCAGCGTCGATGCGTTGGCCGCTGAACTCGAGCGCGAACGTGCCGACGAACTGACGGGAAACTCGGTTCCGCTCGTTGTCCTGCCCGTACAAGGAGACGTGTGCAACCACGACTCTGTCATCGACGCGTTTGCATCGATTGCCGATTCGTTCGGTGGGCTCGACGTTGCCGTCTGCAACGCAGGCGTGGTTGCACCCAGCGCTCGGCTGCACAACGTGCTGCCACAAGACTTTCAACGTGTGCTCGACATCAACCTCACCGGCGTCTTCAACTGCATGAAAGCAGCCATCATCCAGATGCGACGCACCGGAGGCGGCGCGATCGTCAACACAGCAAGCGTCGCCGGGTTCTCCACGTGGACGCACTCGTCGCCGTACGGCGTTTCGAAGGCCGGTGTCATCCAACTCACAAAGTTGGCCGCCGCCGAATATGCAGCCGAGCAGATCCGGGTCAACTGCGTCAGCCCTGGCACGTTCGTGACGCGCTTCCACGACAATCTTTCCGAAGCAGCACTGGACGACATCCGCCGACGCCACCCACTCGGCCGGTTCGGCGACCCCGACGAGATTGCCGGCGCATACGCGTACCTCGCCGGCGACAACGCTCGCTGGATCACCGGCACCAACCTCGTCATCGATGGTGGCATGGCCGTCGGCTAACACCAACGATGCCGCACCAGCAACCTCCCACAACCTCGCACAACGCATCACAACGCCGCACAAATCTGCACAACAACCACCCCAACCTGGAGTCACCGTGACCGCTCAGCCGCTCTCCTTCTCACCCCTGGTCCACACGCAGGACCATCACTTGGAGCTTCGTTCAAGCGTTGCCAAACTCGTCGGGAAGTACGGACGCACCTATTTCCAGGAGAAGGTGAAGAACGGCGAGAAAGTCACCGAGCTCTGGGCAGAACTCGGTGAAGCCGGGTTTCTCGGGGCACACGTGTCCGAGAAGTGGGGCGGCGGTGGCGGCGGAATGATGGAGTACAACATCATCGTCGAAGAGACCGCAGCGCAAGGCTGCCCGCTCTTCACGATGGTGCTGCAATCCATATGCTCACCTATCATCGAGAAATTCGGGAACGTAGACCTGCAACAGCGCTGGCTGCCCGGCCTCGCCAACGGGACGGTACGAATGTCGTTCGCCATAACCGAACCAGACGCTGGTACCAACACCCATAAGGTCACCACCACCGCGACACCAACCGGCGGCGGCGGATGGGAGCTGAACGGGGCCAAGTACTGGACGTCGGCGGTCGATGAGGCTCACGCCATCCTCGTTGTGGCACGCGGCCCGGTGGCTGGCCCCAACGGCCGGCACCCGCTGTCGCTGTTCATCGTGGACCCCGATGCTCCTGGCATCACGCGCAACCCAATCGAGGTTGCGGTGCAGTCTCC
>JAYSSK010000009.1:0-2248 GCA_043720595.1 Acidimicrobiia bacterium | reverse complement strand
CAGATCACCGATTCGTTGCTCGAACTGGTCAACCTGGCGGACAAGAAGCCGCTTCTGGTCGACAGCCTGTCGAGGGGCATGAAGCAACGCCTCAGCTTGGCTAGGGCGCTGATCCATGAACCGGACCTGCTCATCCTCGATGAACCTGCTTCGGGGCTTGACCCCACGGCGCGGTTGGAACTTCGTCTGCTCATCCTCGAGCTGAAGCGCATGGGCAAGACGGTGGTGATCTCCAGCCACATCCTCTCGGAGCTCGAAGAGATGTGCACCCACGTCGGCGTGATCGCCAACGGCCGGCTTGCAGCGTCTGACCAGACCGAAGACATCGTCGGCACCAAGACCGGTGCCATCAGAGTTCGTATTCGTCTGGCCGACGGTCGACAGTCCGAAACTGTGGTCGCAGATCTTGCCGCGCAACAGGCGCTGCTGTGGGATCTTGTGGTGAACCAGCGATTGCCAGTGGTCGAGTTCGGCCAGACAGGAGGCGGCCTTGAAGAACACTTCCAACAGGTTGTTGCCGCCGCAGGTCCGCCCACGTCGCCCGTCGGGCTACCCCACCAAACGCCCTGGTTCGTGACGGACAACCGCCCATGACCAACCCAGTCGAGACACCCATCCACTCACTAGATGCTCAGGGGTCGGCGCGGCCGAAACCGTCACGTGAGATGAACCCCATCCTTGCGCGCGAGCTCCGGGCCCGTACTCGGCGGCCGGGTGGCATCATCACGCTGACTTTGTTCTTGCTGCTGCTGATTGGCATCGCGGCAATCGTGTGGTCGGCCAACCGCTCTGTCGGGTCTGTGTTCGATGTGCAAGAAGCTGCAAACGCGCAGCTGGGAATCCAGATCTTCGAAGGCATCATCACCACCATGGGCTTCCTGATCGCGTTCATCGTGCCGGCCCTGACCGCACCGGCGATTGCAGGCGAACGAGACCGCCAGACGCTTATCCCTTTGCAGGTTTCGTTGCTGACCCCACGCCAGATCATTTCGGGCAAGATGATGGCCGCGCTTGCGTTCATGGTTCTGCTCATCGGAGCATCGGCGCCCATGCTTGCCGTCAGCTACGTCATTGGCGGCATCACCGCTTGGTCAGTCGTGCGCGCTCTCATAAGTGTGCTTATTGTCGCCGTCCTCTTCGGTTCACTCGGAATTCTGTCCTCTGCGCTCCCGAAACGCACAGCGCCCGCAGTAGTGCTTGCCTACGCCCTCACAATTGTGATTGTGTTCCTAGGGCCGATCCTGGCCGCGCTACTCGGTTGGATCACCGTGCCATGGGTCGGCTTCATCATCGGGTACTCACACCCCTACGCGTTCATGGCCGACTTCACCTATCCGAAGTCCTCGGCGGACAGCGTCGGACCCCTGAGCGCGCTGAACGAAACCATGTCGGGCACCGGGTTTCCGTTCTGGACATTGCACATCTTCTTCTACGGCCTGATCTGCTTCGGCTCGCTATGGCTGGCCGCTAAACGAATTCGCACACCGGCCGAGTCCGAGCGGTAGATGGAAGAGTTCCTGGGAGAACTGCGGACCCGGTTGCGAACCGCGTTCGGCGTCGGCCTCGCCCAGGACACGCTTCCCATCGCCGGGCTGCTGTGTGTTGCGATGGCTGCCGCTTATTGGTGGCTGTCGCCCATCGCCCAGCTGTGGATGACGCCAGTTGCCCTTTTTGTCGTTGCGTTGGCAGCGATACTGGTGGCGACCCTACGTCAGAGGTGGACCGACCACACACTCGCGCGTATTGCCGATGATCGTCTGCGCACAGATGATGTTCTTGCCACGTGGGTTGCGCTTCGCGAAACCTCCCCAGACGATCCGTTTCGGGCCGCTGTCGCAGGCAAAGCTGAGCGTGTGGCAGAGATGCATTCGCCCAACGAAGTAGTCCAGGTGCGCTGGCAGCCGCTTCGCTGGGTTGCTGTGGTTGTTGCGATGGGCGCAGCCACCGCGTTCCTGATCATCGACGGACCTGCTGCACGCGAACGAGCCCAAGTCGCTGCGAACAAGCGTCTCGTCGAACGCCAGGCCGACAGTGTGCGGGATCAGATCAAGGAACTTGGGGGCAGCAAACTGACGCCTGAGACACAGCGCATTCTCACCGAACTTGAACGGGTCGCCAAAGAACTGGACGCAACCATTGACCCGTTGTCCGCGGCACAAGTGTTGGAAGCAGGTGCGTCGACAATCGACCGGACGCCAGCAGCAGAACGCCTCAGCCGTCGAACCGCGCAGCGAGGGCTCGAGCGTTC
>JAYSSK010000008.1:0-2250 GCA_043720595.1 Acidimicrobiia bacterium | reverse complement strand
TGATCTTCAGCGTCAAGCTGCGCTGGCTGCCCTCGGTCGCTACTCCGCCCATCGACTCGAACCCGAGTGTGCTGACTCAGTACAAATACCTCCTGCTTCCCGCCCTCTGCCTCATGATGGTCCTGTTTGGGTACATCGCTCGCATCACCCGCGCTGGAATGATCGAGGGCCTCGACGCTGACTACACCCGTACCGCTCGGTTGAAGGGGTTGGTCGAGAGCCGTGTCGTGCGTCGACACGTCCTCCGCAACGCGCTCATGCCGACAATCGCTGTGGTTGCAACTCAGACTGGTTACTTACTCGGCGGATTGATCGCGGTGGAGCGGTACTTCAACTACAACGGTCTCGGATTACTGCTGCTGCAGGCGGTGACGCAGCGGGACTACCAATTGGTTCAGGCATCGGTGTTGCTGATCGGGGTGCTGGTTGTGCTCGCCAACCTCATCGCCGACATCTTGTATGCAATGCTGAACCCGCGGATCCGTCAGGCGGTCTTCGGATGACCAACCCTGAGCTTCTCGCCTCCGACAACACCGAGGCATTCGACCGTGCTGGATTGCGCGCGCTCGCGCATGAACGGGCAGCAGAAGAGCGCCGCACCCGTCGGCGCGAGCGCCGCCAACTCCTGCTTCGCAAGCCGTCTTTCCTTATCGGTTCGGCCATCTTGTTGTTCTGGCTTTTGTGCGCGTTGCTTCCGAGCCTTATTGCTCCCCAGGACCCGCAAGCACAGGACCTCCTGAACAAACTCAAAGAACCGAGTCGCGCACATTGGTGGGGAACCGACGTACTGGGCCGCGATGTCTTCAGTCGGGTGATCCAGGGCACGCGCACCATCGTGTTTGTCGCACTCGGTGCAACGATAATTGCCACGTTTGTGGGGACCATGTTCGGGCTCGCCGCGGGATACTTCAAAGGTCGCACGGACGACGTGATTATGCGCATCGCCGACATCCTGTCGGCCATACCCACCATCGTGCTCGCCTTGCTCATCACTTCAACGGTTGACAGCAAATCCATGGTCATCGTGATGTTCATCATTGCGCTGGTCTTCTCGCCCATCGTGGCGCGTACGGTCCGCTCGTCGGTGCTCGGAGAAGCCGAACTTGACTACGTCGCAGCGGCACGGCTACGCACAGAGAAGACGCCACACATCTTGGTGTCTGAGGTGCTGCCGAACATTCTCCCAGCGCTCGCAGTCGAGTTCACGGTCCGGCTTGGTTACGCCATCTTCGCCATGGCCACGCTGTCATTCCTCGGCGCCGGGGCCGGGCCCGAATCGCCCGACTGGGGAACACAAGTGGCTACGCATTTCAAGTTCCTCAACGGGCTCAACTGGTCCGCAACGACATTCCCTGCCTTAGCGATTGCGTCGCTCTCCCTTGCAGTCAACATGGTCCAAGATGCACTCACGCAGGTCTTCGAACGATGAGCGACAACATCACGAAATCCACCACTCCAACGGTGGAGTTCGACAACGTCGAAGTGGCCTACACCGTGCGCGGCATCGACCGGCCGGTGCTACGCCAGGTGTCGTTCTCCATCCAACCCGGCGAGGCATATGGCCTGGTAGGCGAGTCGGGCTGTGGCAAGTCCACTGCCGCATACGCCGCAATGCGATACCTGCCACGCAACGGCAAGATCACTGGTGGGTCCATCCGCTTCGAAGGTCGCGACATGGTTGCTATGTCCACAGACGAAGTTAGAACACTCCGATCCGATGCGATATCCATGGTGTACCAAAGCCCCATCGCGGCGCTCAACCCATCCATCCGCGTCGGCAATCAAGTTGCCGAGGTGTTCGCAATCAACGGAGCAAACAAGGAAACAGCGCACGAAAAGGCCACAGCTGCGCTCGGTGCCGTGCAGATTGCAGACATCGACAAGGTCATGCAGCGGTACCCGCACGAGCTCTCGGGTGGCATGGCGCAGCGTGTTGTGATCGCCATGGCGTTGGCTACCAACCCTCGCTTGCTCATCCTCGACGAACCGACCACCGGGCTCGATGCAACGGTCGAGGCGGAGGTGCTGGACCTCATCCGCACCTTGCGTGCAGACACTGGCACGTCGGTGCTGTTTATCAGCCACAACCTCGGCGTCATCCGGTCCATGTGCGACCGCGTCGGTGTCCTGTATGCGGGCCAGCTCGTCGAGGAAGGACAGACGGCGCAGATCCTCAACTCACCTCGCCACCCCTACACGGTTGGTCTGCTGCGCTGCATCCCGCGTGCCGGGTTACGCAAAGACTTGCAC
>JAYSSK010000007.1:0-15743 GCA_043720595.1 Acidimicrobiia bacterium | reverse complement strand
TTCCGTACCTCGATTCTCGTCACGGGGCAGCAACTCGAACCCAGCCAGTTGGCACCCGCATCTCGCTGCAGTGGCGCTTCGCGCGCAAGACAGGCGAGCCGTTCATGGGCCCGTCGTTTCGTGCCGACGTCCGCTACGGCCACGGCAAGGTCGCCCAGCAATAGCGATCGGACCGCAGAGACTTAAGAACCGGCGAGCGCAGCGTCACCACAAGCCAGACTGAACCCATGTCTTCGTCCACCTCCGACCCTGCCTGGCAATTCGTTCATCAGTTTGGTCACCGTTGTCGTCGACGACTACGACACCGCCATTGAGTTCTTCACCCAAGTGCTGGGTTTCGAGCTCACCGACGACAGCCCGTCGGAGACCAACGACGGCCGTCCGAAACGCTGGGTGGTAGTCACCCCACCGAACGCGCAGACCGGCCTACTGCTCGCGCAGGCTGATGGAGAGCAGCAGCGCGCAGCGGTCGGCAACCAGACCGCAGGCCGGGTTGGGTTCTTCTTGCGTGTCGACGATTTCGACGCCACCTTCGCCCGCCTCAACGCCGCTGGCGTCACCATCGTGTCGCCGCCGCGCAACATGCCTTACGGAAATGTCCTGGTGTTCCAAGACATCTGCGGCAACCGCTGGGATCTGCTCGGCCCGGCAACCGCGCAGCCGAACCGCTGACCGGCTGACCACCGGACCCTCGGTACCACCGGACCCTCGGGTTCGACGCGGCTCAGCGAGACAGGATGAGCCGAGCCTGATCGACGTCGGCCTGCATCTGCTGCACCAACGCGTCAACTGACTCGAACTTTGCTTCGGGCCGCAGCCGTTCGACGAACTCGACGCGCGCCGATTCCCCGTACAGATCGCCGGTGAAATCGATGAGGAACGCCTCGAGCAACGAGTAGGGCTGGTCGTCATAGAACGTTGGCCGTCGCCCCAGGTTGACCGCCGCAGGAAGCCACACACCATCTGGGCGTGCATAGCGAGCCGCATAAATGCCATCGGCAGGAAGGCACGTATCGGTATGGAGGCTGACATTCGCCGTCGGAAACCCAATGGTTCGCCCGCGCTGGTCTCCGCCGATCACTGTTCCGCGCAGCTCGTATGCGCGGCCCAGAAGGCGTTTCGCACCAGCCATCTCGCCTGCCCGTACAAGGCGGCGGATCTCGGTGCTGCTGACTTTGCCTTCAAGGCCCGGAAGGCTGATGAGCTCCAACCCAACCACATCGAACCCGTCTTCGCGGCCGATGGCTCGCAACAGATCCACGTTGCCTCGGCGGTCTTTGCCGAAGTGAAAGTCCTGACCGACCACAACGGTGCGAGCAGAAAGGCACCTCACGATGACCTGTTCGACGAACGCTTCAGCTGCCTCGGTTGCGCGTTCGGGCGTGAACGGCACGACGACGGTGACATCAACTCCCGTTGCTTCCAGCAACTCGAGTTTCTGTTCCAGTGTGGTGAGCAGTTTCGGAGCGCTCTCTGGCCGCACAACCGAGGCCGGGTGCCGATCGAACGTGACGACGGCAGACCGCAGGCCCGCCTCATCGGCGCGCCGACGCACCTCGCTGATCACGGCCTGGTGGCCAAGGTGCACACCGTCGTAGGCGCCGATCGTGACAACGGACCCCGCAAGAGACGCGTTCTGGGCCTCGGTACGTGCCTCGGGGTCCCTGATCACCTGCATACCACCAACCTACTTGGGGTCACCCGCCACGCTCGAAGCGTGGTCTTCGCCGGGAGACTGCTGCTTCATGCCCGGTTCAGTACCACCGCCGGTTTGGCTAGACCGGTGCGAAACGGTTGATACAGCGCAATCAACGAGCCGGCGAATATGACCTGCCAAAGGTCGGCATCGTCGGGAACATCGGCGAACACCGTTCGATCGACCACCGCACCGACGGCCACCTGCTGGGCCACCTCGGCAGACACCTCTACGGCCGGGAGGTGCGCCAACATGGCCCGCGCGTCGAGCGGTTCGTGTTCGGACAATTGGTCGTCCAATGGCACGGCGCGGGACTCGTCGAACGGCCCGATGGAGGTGCGGCGAAGGTTGCGCAGATGAGCGCCCCCGCCCAGCAACTGGCCGACATCTGCAGCCAACACCCGCACGTAGGTACCCGTCGAGCAGTCCACGGTGATCCGGTACACAAGCGGGTCGTCGGTGGGCTCAACGTCGTACCGCGACACGTGAACCGGACGTGCGACGCGTTCCACCTCGATCCCTTCGCGTGCGTACTCGTGCAGGCGTTTTCCCTTGATCTGCACCGCGCTCACCATCGGCGGAATCTGCATGATGTCACCCACGAACGTCTGGGCTGCTGCGCGTACTTGACCAGCGGTAACGCCAGACATGTCGAACGTTTCCAGCACCTGGCCTTCGTTGTCCAGGGTTGACGTGGTGATGCCCAGCACCAACTCGCATGTGTAGCTCTTCGTATGCGCGCTGAGGTATTGGATGAGCTTGGTGCACTGCCCCAGCGCCACCAGCAATACGCCGGTTGCCCCGGGGTCGAGCGTGCCCGAGTGCCCGCATCGGCGTTGTGAAGTGAGACGACGGACACGGTTGACCACGTCGGTGCTGGTCATGCCAGGGGGCTTGTCGATGACGTACATCCCATCGAACCCACTGTCTTTGGTGCGACGACCCATGCGCGGCGAGTCAGACGCGGCGCGTCATGCCTGTTCGTCGGTGACCGGAGGAAGATTGCGGATGAGGTCGTCGATCCGCTGCCCGGCGGTGATGGCAGGGTCTGGCCGGAACGACAGCAACGGTGTGCGCTTCAGGCGAACCTGTGAACCAACGGCAGCTTGTAGGCGTGCCCGGTGCTGGTCGAACGCAGCCTGCACCTCTTCGGCGCCGCTCGAGGTGAACATTGCCGAATAGAACACCACGCCACGGCTGAAGTCCGGGTCGACATCGATGCCGGTGACGGTGACCATCTCCAGGCGCTCGTCGCCAATTTCCTCGAGCGTGCCAGCGATCACTTCGCGCATGACCTCGTTGACGCGCACAGTGCGCTGATACGGCCGGGCACTGCCGATTCCACCCCGCCGGGACGAACTTCGGGAACTGCTTCGGTTCGCTGCCATCCCGCTATTCTGCCAGCCCCACCCGCAACCGTTTGGTTGCACGGGCCGAAAGGTTGGAGCACGCCGACGAAATTAGTCACGTGACGCTACGGATCGGCGGAAATCGACATCTCGACGGCCCGCCACTCGGCGGACGGACCGTCAGTCAGTCCTCCAGGACTGTGCAGGAACTACATTGCGGCTATGGCAACGGAGTCAATCGAAGAAGCCCGCAAGGACCTGGAGAAGGAGTACGCCGACGTGCGTAAGCATTTCGGCGGCATCGAAGCAGCAATGCGTACCGTACTCAACTCCAATTCTGAAGACGACATCGAGCACTTGCTCGGTGAACTCGAGAGCGCTGTCAAAAAGGCTCGCACCGGTGGCGTTCTGGGATCGGGTGCCAACGCGCATGCCCGTGCCCGCAAGCACTACCTCGAGCTTTCTGGCAAGGGCTGAAGCCAGCTCTCCAATGTTTATGCGGGCGCGCGTGCTGCGGCGCGGTGCGACGGGCGTCGTTTCATGTCTCATTGCCGCACTCGTCGGCGTTGGGTGTTCGCCAACGGCCTGGAACCAAGACGCCGCACCGGTCCCCACAGATTCGTTGGACATCGTTGAAACGGTGCTCCCCAACGGTCTGCGCTTGGTGATTCACGAAGACCATCGGGTGCCGGTGGTGAAAGTGGTCACCGTGGTCGGTGTCGGGTCAGCCGACGAACCTGCAGGACGGGGCGGGTTCGCCCATCTTTTCGAGCACCTGATGTTCTCTGGCACAGCGGCGGTGCCACAGTTCGACGTGACGATGGAGGCCGTCGGCGGAAGCAACAACGCCTGGACCGATGTCGACCAGACCGTGTATCACGAGACCGCTCCGGCGCATTCGGTCAACACGTTGCTGTGGCTCGAAGCCGACCGCTTCGCCAACCTCGGCGCGTCTATCAGCCAAGAAAAGATCGACGTCCAAAGAGATGTCGTGCTGAATGAAATGCGACAGGCAGTGCTCGATGAACCGGGTGGCGGCGCGTACGAGGCCGCCAGCAGCGCGTTGTTTCCGGCCGACCATCCGTATTATCGCCCGGTTATCGGCTCGATCGAGGACTTGAAGGCTGCCACTCGGGCCGACGTGGTCGACTTCTTTACCCGGTTCTACACGCCGTCCAACCTCACGCTGATCGTGGTTGGAGACGTCGATACGGCGTCGGTTCGTGCACAGGTGGCCCGACTACACGGACGTATCGGTGCACGAGTCGCCGGACCCGATGATGACGGTCGCAGCGGCGCTGGCGTCGGTCGCACCGGTGCGAGACGGTGTCGGCCGTGTCGGCAGCAGTTCGTCGACGCAGTCGCGTCCGCACGCGTCAGCACCACATATCAATGGAACACCAATCCGCCTGATGGCTCGTTCGTCGACCCGTCACTTGAGGTCGCCGCTGCCATGGCCAACGACGGCTACACCAGCGCGCTGCAGGTCGACCTTGTGCGCACCCGCCAGTTAGCCAACTGGGTTTCGTTCAGCTACGACCCGAAGATACGCGCGCAGATGTTCTCGATCGAAGCTGAAGCCGCTGAAGGGGTCTCCCCTACTCAGCTGCGCTCGGAACTCGATGATGCGCTCGAACGGCTCGCCGCTACAGGGTTTCGCCAGTCCGAGGTCGACGCCGTCAAGACCGCTTCCCTCGGCGGGTTGGCCGAGCAGTTGGAAGAGCCGAACGGGCGCGCCGACGTCATTCAAGACATCGTCACACGGTACGGAACAACCGCTCTTCCCGTTCCAGGCGGCGGAGTGGCCGGGACCATTGGTCATGACGCGTTCATGCGATACGGCCGGCGGTTCAGGTCCGTTACGGCCACGTCGGCCACCCGGGCCTTTCGCAAGGTAATTCGGAGCGCTGACCGCGTCGAGCAGGTGGTGCTACCCGGCGAGCGCGGCGGATACCCGGCGGTGCTGATCGAATCGTCGGGAACACCATCTGGCCGACTGCTAGATGCGCCTGCGGCCATCACCTTCGAGCGGCCACGCGATGGCCGGCCGGCAACTGTCCGAGTACCCAATCCGTCGACGGCGCGGCTTGCCTCGAGTGTGGTGCTCTCGCATTTCGAAAGGCACGACGCACCAACCGTCGAGGTGGTGTTGATGGTCAACGGCGGCGGCGAGCGAGACCCCGCAGCAAAGGAGGGCCGGGGAGCCTTGATGGCTGCGCTGATGACCCGGGGTGCCGGCGGCCGTGACGCTACGGAGTTGTCCGAAGCGCTCGGACGCCTGGGTTCTTCGATCAGTGTGAACGGATCCGCCGACCGTTACACGGTGTCGGTGTCGTCGCCTCCCTCAGCGTTGCGGGCGACCCTCGGTTTGCTGGCGGACATCGTGATCCGCCCCACCTTTGATGAAGACGAAGTGGCGTTAGCGAAGGACGAAACCGCCGCCGGTATCGCAAGCCAGCAGACTGACGCCGGGGCGCTGGCGTTCTATGCGGGCGTGTTGGACTACTTCCCTGCCACCGAGGCTGTCACCCACTTCGCCACGGCATCTTCGATCGAGCGGGTCACTGCCGATGATCTGCGCGCAGAGCATCGATTCGTATTCCAACCGCAGAACACAGAGGTCGTGTCAGGCGGCCCGCTCGGTGCGACGGAGATCAAAGCCGAATTGGACCGGGCGCTGAAAGGTTGGAACAACGCTGGCGCACCGGTTACTCCTCGGAACCCTGCCGTGCCGACGAAGCGGACCATGCATACGGTGCTGGTCGATGTGCCGGACGCGTCGCAGACTCAGCTCCTCTTTTTCGCATCCGGACCCGACCCGGCAGATCCGATCATCGTGGCCGCCGACTCGTCGTCGTTCGTGCTCGGCGGGGCGTTCACCAGCAGGCTCAACCGAAGCCTCCGCGAAGAAAAGGGATATACCTACGGAGCGTCGGCCGGGCTGTCCCTGGGGGAACACAGTTCTCTGTTGCAGGCATCAACCAGCGTCGAGCAATCCGTCACCGGCGCAGCGGTGGCCGAACTGCTGCGCATCATCCGCGGCTTCGACCTGGGCGATGTGACGGCGACCGAAACGGCCAGTGCGACAGCCGCCACCTACTCGTCGGCGGTGGGGCTGGTCTCGACCAACGCAGCCCTGGTCTACACGTTCGCCGCACTTCGCGACCGGGGGCTCGCCTGGGATCAGGTGGGCACAAGGTTGAGCCGTGCTCGCTCGTTGTCACAAGCGGAGCTGTCCCGTGGCGCGCAAGCCCTGATCGATGACGGCAGGGTGACGCTGGCCATCGCCGGCGACCTCGACGCGGTTCGCAAACAGCTGGTCGGCCTGGAACTGGGCACGGTCAGCGAAACCACGATCGACCTCGGCTGAGACGAAAAGCCCCGCCCGAAAATCGTTCCGGGAATCGTTCCGGGAAATCGTGCGTCGGGTCTGGTCAGGTCAGGACTCGAACTCAAGGTCGTCCAGCCAGGCGCGTTGACATGAGACGATCTCGATCTCTGGCCAACTCCAGATAAAGCGCTCCACCTCGTCGAGAACCTCGACCGTCACATGCTCGGTGCCACTCACCGCCGCAACGGCAAACACCGAGCGCCCCCACGTGTCTTGGTAGCCGACCTCGGCAACCGATACATGGTGACGATGACGGATACCCTCGATGAGCGGCTTGATGACGGCCCGCTTCGCCTTGAGGTTGGTGCACCCCGGAATCAGAATTTCAACCCGGAGTGCACAACAGAAGACTTGAGTCATCGCACCAATCCGACGGGCCTCAGACGGCGTCGACCAGCTTGCGCATCCGTTCGACGGTGGCAATCTTCTGGTCGAGGTTGCCACTGAGACCCATCTGCAGGTGGGTGACGCCAGCCTCATGGTACGCCGCGATGCGCTCGCCGATGTGGCCTTCGGAGCCGACGAGCGATGCGCCTTCCAGGTACTCACGCGGGATGGCAGCGGCTGCTTCTTCCTTCTTGCCATCGAGGTACAGGTCTTGGATCTGCTTCGCTTCGCCCTCCCACCCGTAGCTGGACATGATGTCGTTGTAGAAGTTCTTGCCGCGTGCACCCATGCCGCCCACATACAACGCAGCCTGCGGCCGTCCGGCGTCCAACACCTTGTCGATGACCTGCTGGTCCTCGGTGAACATCACGGCCCCGCCCGCCAAAATCTGCAGCTTGCCAAGCTCGGCGGCACGATTCTTGTAACCCTGGCGCAGCGCCTCGCCCCACACGAGATCTGCCTTTTCTGGCAGGTAGAACACCGGGATCCACCCATCGGCCAGCTCGGCGGTGCCTTCAACCGACATGCCTTTGAGCGATGCCCACCACAGTGGGATGGACGGACGCACCGGATGGTTGATGAGCTTCAACGGCTTGCCCAACCCTGTGCCTTGGCCGGCCGGCAACGGAATCTGCACGGCCTTGCCTTGGTAGTTGATGACCTCTCGTTTCCAGGTGGCCCGGCAAATTTCCATGTATTCCTTGATGCGCTGCATCGGCTTCTCGTACGGAACACCATGGAACCCTTCAACAACCTGAGGGCCGCTGGCACCAAGACCGCAGTGCATACGGCCCCCGGACACATAATCAAGGCCAGCAAACGTCATCGCCATCAGCGTTGCGGTGCGCGAATACACGTTGAGGATTGCGCTGCCGATCTCGACGGTTTCCGTGCGGGCAGCGAGATAGCCCATCATGGAGACGGCATCGAAGCTGTATGCCTCGGCAACCCACACATTGTCCAGGCCCGCTTTTTCGAGCGCTGCCACCTCGTCGGCCATCGTCTTGATATCGCCGGCGTAATTGAGCATGACGGAGAGCTTCATACCCGCAAACCTATGCGGGCACGACGATTGAAACGAATCCTTGCCCAGCCCGTAACCTGATCACACGATGACAGCACCCGTGGAGAGGCAGGAGAAGCTGCCAGCTTCCAAAGAAGTAGTCGAAGTCGCCCCCGGCGTACTTCGCATGCAGCTCCCTATAGAGCTACCTGGCTTACGGCACGTGAACTGCTACGCCATCATCGATGCCAATGGGGTCACGCTGGTCGACCCTGGCATTCCAGGCCCACAGTCTTGGAAGGCGCTCAACCAGCGCATGGACCAGGCCGGCCTCGCAGTCGAACGGGTACATACGATTCTCATCACCCACTCGCACCCAGACCATTACGGCAATGCAATGCGCATCCGTGAGACGTCAAACGCTGCCATCGTCACGCATCGTGCGTTCAACACGCCACACCAGCTTGCACACGTCTGTGTTCTCGACGACTGCAACGAGCCCGACCATGTACACACCGAACCTGGTCAAGTCCTTGGCGATCTGCACGAACAGCGCGGGTTCGATCAACCTGCTCCCTGGGGTGGCCTCTGGTCGCCGCAGCACTCCAACCCCGAGCTGCGCAAAAGCCGCACAGAGATGTTGGTCGATGAAGGGTGGGCGCTTCCGAAGCCAACAGCGCGCGTCCGCAACGGCGAAACCCTGCCTGTCGGCGACGGCGGATGGTCGGTCATTCACACTCCCGGCCACACTGTCGACCATCTTTGTTTCTTTCACTCGGAAACGGGCGCAATCGTCACCGGCGACCACGTGCTGCCAACCATCACGCCGCACATTTCCGGCATGCACGGCGGCGTGAATCCCATGGCCGATTTCTTCACGTCGTTGCGCCAAATTGCAGCCCTACCAGGTGTCACAGTCGGCCTGCCAGCTCATGGCGGCGTGATACCCGATGTGCAGACACGTTGCGTCGACATCGTGGAGCACCACCATGACCGCTTACGGATTCTCTCCGCTGTTGGCGACGCGCAGGGTTGGACCGATATCCCCGGATTTTCGCTCCACCTGTTCCGTCCCGAACGCCAAGGTGCCATGGCCGACTCCGAAACATATGCACACATAGGATATCTGGAAATGACGGGACACGCCGAGCGGCGGGTCCGAGACGACGGATCGCACGAGTTCCTCGTCACCGGGTCGGGCGTCTGACACTCCCTGCGACTCTCGGTCGCGCCCGCGGCCGCGCTGTCATAGGGGCCGTTGTACCCTCGTCCCTGTGATCGATGTCAGACATGGCCGGGCTGGTCTCGCACCGCTGGCCAACGTGCTCACCCGCGTGCTGGCCGACCGTTCCGACGCCCGCGCCGTTGTGTTAGTTGCAAACCCGTCTGCCCGGATTTCCGCCGAGACCATCGCCCTTTCCGTCCAGCCCGGCCCGGCAAAGTCGGATCAAACGCCACGGCAGCGGGGTCATTTCGCCGACGTGCGGGTGATGACGCCAGCTGACCTTGCCCGGTCGGTTCTCGTCGCTGCTGGCGTTCCAGTCCCCGAGCAGGTCGACTCCACCGAACGGTGGCGCATCCTCCGGGGATTCCTCGCCAGCCGAGGTATGACGACCGGGGCGCAGGTCTCGACGGACGCGGGCGATTCCACCGTGATGGATTTCCGCCGCGCGTTCGACGATGCCCGCTTGGCATCTGCGGGCCCCGAAGAGATCCTGTTGCATGCCACAGCTGCCGGTGCGCCAGCCTGGTTACCGGTCGCGGCATTGCTCGACGGTTGGACCGCAGAGCTCCAGAGGCATCGCGTCACAGACAGAGTTGGCTTGCTCAGTGCGGCCATGTCAGCGGCCAGGGATGCTGCAACCGTCGACAGTTGGTGGACGAACGTGGACCACCTCGTAGTTGCCGATGCGGACCGCATGCCTACCCCAACGTTGCGCATGCTCACCTCGCTGCTCGGCCCCAGCCGGCCTACTCACACGGCTGCATTCCTATGGGGAATGAGCGTCCCGATTCGGCTAGCCACCCAGGCCGCCCAGCTCCCGGCAGACCCCCTCACATCCGAGCAGGCCCATTCCCTGGTCCGGTGCGGTCACCCGGCACTGGAACCCGAAGCTGCGGTCGGCGAGCTGATGCAGGCAGCAGCGCATGGCATCGCTTGGGCAGACATGGCCGTCGTAGGCCCCTCGCATGATCGTCTCCGGGCAGTTGCACGCGCCGCTCGCCGCGCCACAGTGCCAATCAGCGGTGCTCCATCCCCGCGGCTCGACGGCCCAGTTGTGGCAGCCATCGCGGCTCAAGCCCGTCTCGCAGACACTCAGCGAGCAGAGCAAACGCAGCCACCACAGCAAGCACAGCCGGACGCCACCCACAACTCGCTCCGCCCAGACCAGCTCATGCGTGCCATCCTGGCCGAGCGGTCCGATGCGGTCGTCGCGGCAACGGTGGAAGGCGAAACGCTCGTTGCGTTGCTGGCCGATGCAACGCGCCACGCGCACCTCAGTTGCTCAGATTGGGCAGACCACCTCGACTCGGCACCGCCCGCACCTGCTCTCCCGACCGCTGCTCCGTCCGACGCCGTGGCGCTGTGTACCGTCGACGAACTCCTCGATCGGGTCAACGCTCCACTCCTCACCGTGCTCATTGGTTGTGTCGAGGGGGTGCTGCCCACCCGTCGGCCGACGCGGATTCACGACCCGGCGGTGCTCGATGGTCCAAGCGGTGTCATGGGCGCAGACCTCGCCCACCTCACTGCTCAACGCAACCGCTTTGCTTCGGTCGCGTCGGCCACCGCACCACACGGGTCGGTCGTCTACATCGCTGCCCCCGAGCCGGGGGTGTTGGTCAGCCGGTTCACCGAAGGCATCGCCGCCGTTGCCCCCACGTTTCCGTTGCGCCACCTCGACCCCGAAAGGTGGCCGGTCGGCCTGGCGCAAACAGTCAACCCACGGCCCTTGGTGTCGGGGAGCTCATTGTTCTTGTCAGCAAGCCAGATCAACCTGTTCGACAACTGCCCGTGGCAGCACACGGTGCAGTACCGCCTCAACCTGCGCACCGAAGGCGGGCTCCAGGCGCGGTTCGGCACGTACATCCACACAGTGCTGGAACGGTTCGTCGCAGGCATCGGCGACGTCGAGACGGCACCCGATGTGGTGCCCAACCCGCACGGCTCAACGCTCGAAGGTCTCCTCACGCTCGCCGATGATTGTTGGACCGACGACATCACCGACTACTCGCCACAGGAAGACGACTACCGCGGCCGCGCCTCGGCCATGCTCACCGCTTGGTGGCACCGAGACGGCCACGATCTTGTTCGCTCGCGGCGAGCCGCGTTCACGGAGTATCACTTCGAGGTTGCTGTCGGCGGGCACACGGTCACCGGCTTCATCGACCGCATCGACGCCGGCCCCGACGGCCTGTCCATCATCGATTACAAAACAGCCGCCAAAGCAAAGTCATCGGCCGACACAAACGAAGATCTCCAACTCGCCGTCTACCACCTTGCGGCAAACCTCGACCCGGCGCTCAGCAACCTCGGTCCTGTGGTCGGGCTCAACTTGGACTTCCTTGCAGAGAACAAACAGGTTGCCCAGCGCATCCAAGCCGACCATGTTCAGAACACCACCCATCGCATCATCGACGTCGCCAACCGCATGCTGGCCGAAACGGCGCTTCCTTCTGTCGAAGCTGCGTGCGACTACTGCGACCTTGCCAGGCTCTGCGACCTGCAACCCGAGGGTCGTGCCGTGCCAGTCCGCTTCGGGGTGCGCTCATGAACCTGACGCCCCAGGAAGCACCGCCCGTTCGGTATACCGATCAGCAGACAGCGGCGATCACGCATCCGTTGCGACCGCTGCTCATCGTCGCAGGCGCAGGGTCCGGAAAAACCAGTGTGATGGCTGCGCGCATCACGCACACCGCAGCCTCGGTTGACCAACGCCACATCCTTGGGCTCACGTTCTCCAACAAGGCGGCTGCCCACCTTCGCAAGGCAGTCATTCGAGAATTGGGGGCCGACAGCGACGTGGTCATCACTACGTACCACGGCTTCGGGGCGTCGATCGTCGATCGTTGGGGCACACGCCTTGGCTTACCCCGCCGGGTGCGTCTGCTGGACCATGCCCAAGCGTTGCAGTTGCTCTACGACGTCTTCGACTCCACCAGCTACACACACCGCAAAACGGGCCGCCCGCTCGGCATCTTGCAAGAGGCGTTGCTGTTGTCGTCTCGCCTCAGCGATCATCTTGTGCCGCTCGATGCGTTAGAGGCCGACTGCGCACGGTTACTCGCCGACCCCGCTGTCGACCCGTGGGTTTCTTCGGCGGCTGGCAAGCGGTCCGAACTCGTACCGCTCATCGCCAACTATCGCCATCGCAAACTGCAGCTTGGGTTGCTGGACCACGATGACCAAATCGCATTGGCCTATCAACTCATCTGCGCGCATACCGATGTACATCAGCACCTCAGAGATCTTCATCGTGCCGTCCTCCTCGATGAGTACCAAGACACCAACTTCGCCCAACGCCGGCTGCTGCAAACCATCTTTGCCACCGAGGCAGCGCCACCGGTCACCGCTGTCGGCGACGACATGCAAAGCATTTACGGGTTCCGCGGCGCGCACCTCGCAAACCTGCACGGCTTCGTTTCGCACTTCGACCAAGACACGCCCGATGCGCAGCCCCTAGTGCTAGGGGTCAGCTTCCGTAACGACAGGGTGATTCTTGCGTTGGCCAACCGCATTCAGGCCCAGGTCACCGATGCACAGCCCAAAACTTTGCTCGCCCACGATGCTGCCGGGCCCGGCACACTCGGCCGTTTTCTGGCCGCTGATTCGTGGGGCGAGGCGCGCCACATCGCAGAACACATCAGCACGCTTATCGCCGCTGGAACGCGCCCGGCAGAGATTGCGGTGTTGTGCCGGAAGAAGCGGCTCATCGGCCCCATCGTCGAGGCGCTCGATGCCGAATCCATTCCAGCCGAAGTCATCGGCATGGGTGGGTTGCTTGTTCGCCCCGAAGTCATTGAGCTGCGTTGCTGGCTGGAGGTTCTTGGTCACCACGACGAGCGCCGCACCGCGGTTCCATTGCTCCGGCTGCTGCGTGGGCCCAGGTATCGCATTGGCTTGCATGACCTCGCAGCACTGGCCGCCCGTCCGCGCCCCCCGCAACCGGTTGCATCCGAACCCCCTAGGGAGACGGACGATCTCACCGACGCGCCCACACCCGCGCCGACCCCACGCCAGCCCGGTGGTATCGAAGCAGGGTTGGCCAACCTGGCCGAACGAGACCTATCACCCGAGGCCGTCGATCGGCTCACCCGCTTCGTTGCGGAACGCACGGCACTGCGCGCAGCCGCGAACCAGCTGGCCCTCGGCGAGCTGATCGATCACATCCTCACCTACACAGGCCTGTGGCAAGCGGTCGACGGCGACCTACCGGCGGAGAACCTGGCCCGTTTTCTGCACGTCGCAGATCAGTTCATGCCGCTGCAAGGAAACCGTTCACTTGACGAGTTCCTTAACTGGCTCAGCGTTATGGAGGAGTCCGAAACCGACCTGTCCGAAGCCGTGCAGTCCGGCGCCGACGCGGTGCAAGTGATGACCATCCATCAGGCCAAAGGATTGGAGTTCGACCACGTCATCATCCCTGGTCTTGCCGGAACCGGGTCGTCGCAATTCTTCCCAGACACTACGCGCACCGACTTTCCACCAACGCAGGGGTCTGGCCTGCCGCACTGGTTACGCACGGACAACGACAACCAGTCCGACGCTCCGGACCGGCGGGCCATCACGGCGCTGCGCGAGGCATCGAAACAGAAGCAGCTCGACGAGGAATGGCGGCTGTTCTATGTGGCGGTCACACGTGCACGCCACGGGGTTCTGTTCACCGCAGCCCACTGGTATGGCGACACGCAGAAGCCACAAGGCCCGTCGCGGTTCTATACCTGGATCTCGGACCAAGATGACCTTGTGCTTCCGGTAGTCCCAGACCAACCCAGCAGCGAGGAACCGCCCGGCACAGCGGAACGACGACGGCGCCAAGATCAAGCTGCTGCCCAACGAGCCGCGGACTTGGTCGCTGAAACCGCCGCAGCCGCTTCAGTTGCGTCCGACGCCCCCAAACGGAAAGGTGCTGGCCGACGCAGTTCGCCCGCCCAATTGGGCTTCAGCTTTGCGGCCGGCACACCATCGTTCGGCACAGCAAGCGCTCCACGAGCCCTTCCGGTCAGCGCGTTCTCCCTCCTCGCACGTTGTGCCCGCCAGTTCCACTGGACCCACATCCGCCCCATGCCGCAACGCGCATCAGCAGCATCGGTCATCGGCACACGCGTCCACACGTGGATCGAGGCGCATGGCGCCAGGCTGCAACTCGATCAACGCCAGCCATCGCTGTTCGATTCGTCCGATCTCACCATCGCGCCGACCTCACTACTGACCGGCACAAATACCACTCCGCTATCTGCAGATGGTTCAGACCGTGTCCACACTGATCCCAGCGCCGCTGCGTCGGTGGTTTCAGGGTTCGGGCAAAGCTTTCTCGCCAGTCGCTTCGGGCTCACCGCACCGCTGCATGTCGAACTGCCAATCACACTTGATGCCGACGGGTTGCTCGTTCGGGGTCGTATCGATTCGGTGTATACCGGATCCTCCTCGCGCAGCCTCCACGTGGTCGATTTCAAAACCGGCCGCATGCCGATGGAAGCAGACCCCGGCGCACCAATCCAGCTCGACCTTTATGGGCTGGCAGTGCAGCAGCGCTTAGGTGCGACGTTCGATTCCATCAGCACGTCGGCGCTCTATCTCGACCGCAACGGCGCCACGCCCACCGAGTTCGAACGAGCCTGGAACCCAGAACGAGCGCACTCAACCCAGCAATTCCTTCTCGAATCTGTTCAGCGTGTTCGTGGTGGCGATCAACAGCCACACACGGGCGAGTGGTGTCTAAGGTGCCCATATCAAGACCTGTGCACCGAGGGCCGAGCTGCGGTGAAAGCGAGCAAGAGCGCTGCTATCGACGTCGACGTCGACCTCGACGAAGCATTCTCCGACCCTTTGATGGCTGGCACCCAAGATCCGTCCGACATTCCGATGGATGCCTCGTGATGGCACCCCCGCCACACGGCCCATGGTGGCTGCCGGCGTGGGTGCAGTTCAACGAGGGCGATTCACTCGGCATCGACGCGCCACGCTCCACCATCGGCGCGATGCTTGTGGCTGCGCACGGCAGCACGTATTTGCGGTCCGTGGACGACGTCCGCCGAGAAGTAGACCTTCTCACCCAAACAGTGGTCGCCGCAGCCGCGTCGCTGTCTGGTCCACCCGGTGAAACCCCCGCCGACACACCTATCGAATTCTGGAATCGTGTGTGTACCTACGGCATCAATCTTGTCGGCGACGATCGCACGTACCACGACCCACGCAACTCGTTCCTGCCAGACATCCGGCGCCGCAAAACAGGGCTTCCGATTGGCCTTGCCATGATGTGGCTGCACGCCGCACATGTGCTCAACATCGACGCATTTGGCGTCGGCATGCCGGGGCATTTCCTCGTTGGAGTCCACCAGCGCGGCCACGAGAGCGCCTTCATCGACTGCTTCAACCGCGGCCAAATCCTCACCGCAGCCGACTGTGCATTGCTCTACGAGCGAGTCTTCGGCGGTCGGCCACATGGCGGATTCCATCCCTCGTTCTTGGCGCCGGTTCCCAACGAGTCCATGTTCGTTCGCATGACGGCCAACCTCAAGCAACACGCCGCCCGGCGGAGAGACCTGGCCACGTTGGCCGACCTTGCCCGCCTGCGTTGGTTCCTTCCGCTCCCCTCCTTGGATGAGGGCCGGGAGCTCGTTCGCCTCTGCGTGGCATTGGGTGCCGCAGGCGAAGCTCAACAATGGCTGGTCCAAGTTGAGTCCCGCTTCGGA
>JAYSSK010000006.1:0-52567 GCA_043720595.1 Acidimicrobiia bacterium | reverse complement strand
GCGGGTGGCCAGCCGGAGGTTGGGGTGCCCGTTTTGCGCGTCAGGGCCCTGTTTGCCGCTCCTCCCTGAGCATCGCGCCGATGATCTCACGCCAGTAGTTCCCGGCCTCCAGCAGCCCACGTAAGGCCGTCAGCCACCCACAACAGCGGGTCCTGCTCACCTGAACGATGCTCGAACACCGGAGAAGGGCTAGCCGCTCTCACCCTTGAGATCGTCCGCACATCATCTCGGTCATCCTCTCGGCTCTCTAACGTAAGCCGTGGCACCTCTTCAGCCTGGAGGCGCTCCACGATGGACTTCAGACAGACATTCCGGGCATCGAATTCCGACACACGGTGGCTTCGCTGACAAACGACGATGTCCACCTTGAGAGGCAGTTGCACGAACGCTTCAAGAATCTGTTGACGTCTCCGCTTCGACTGGTTGTGAAAGTGAATCCTGTTCCCAACCAACGCCAACTCTTGCACCGCCCTACGCACATCGGGCAGCCGTTTCGCTTCCACCAACACACAACCCATCAAGTACCTCTGACCACGGATGGACTCGTCCACAAACGCGTCCGTTGGCCGGAACCGCTGCCTCACTCGTCACCTGCCAACAATGCGCCACCAGTATCGGACCGCCCCATAGCACGCCCAGCACAAGAGACCGTCGACTCGACCGCAACCCACCCGCCTTTCCATCCCCATAAGGCGTCCACACAAGAGATCCTACGAAGTGGGTGTGACAACGCCCGCGGGTCGGTGGCGGGTGGCCCGAAGGGAGGGGCCCATCGCCCGCAGCGAAGCGAGGACGGTGGGAGGGCGTCGGGAGGAGACAGGACCCGCCACCGGGCCTCAGACCAAAGCTGCTACTCAATACGCAAACCCGAAATCGCCCGAGAGATCACCAGCTGCTGGATCTCGGACGTGCCTTCGAAGATCGTGTGGGTCATTTCCGGGTGTCCCGCCTGTTCGGCGTGGGGCTGTGAGCTGCGGTTTCGCGTCCGGCCCGTCCGATGATTCCGGTCGTTCCAGCCAGTTGTAGGGATGAAAGTAGGGATAGATCTTCGAAACGATCTTCGAACGCGCACCTTCAGGGCTTCTTCACATCGCGTGCCATTGAGAACAGCTTGCCTGCGTCGTCAACGCTCAGCCCTCGCCGCGGCGGTCTCGGCGCTGGTGCCGGCTCGGGCTCGAAGAAGGCTCGTAAGGAAAGCTCGTCACGAATCTCAGCCTGCTTCTCGGGCGGCAACTGAGCAATGAACGGTCCAAGACCCTTCAGATCGAGGAAGCGCCTACGAACACGCCGCTCCTCGTGGCGGTGCTCCGCTGACTGAGAAGCAAGGTAGCCGCCCAACCCCGCAAAGACGACCGTTGTCGCCAGCTTGGCAACCAGCCGTTGCCACGTGATTCCTGGGTCGCTCGCCGCAGCGAAAGAGGCCCACACGGCGAAAACAGCGCCCAGCGCGAATGAGGCCCCTGCCGCATAGCGAAGCCTGTCGGCCGACTTGCGCTCACTATCGGCGTGCTCGCCGTAGTCCCCGGCCAGTACTCGATCGGCGATTGTCGCAGCCGTCTGCCGTACCTCCTCGTCTAGCGCACACATGCCGGAGAGGACGTCTTGGGCGGCGGCGTGCTGCTCGTTCGCTGCGGCCTCTGCCTTGGAGATCTGCTTCTTCGCCGCGGCCTCGACATCCATCAGCTTTTGATCGGTCTCAGTGCGAAATCGATCGAACGCAGCAACTTTCTCGGTCTCGAGGAGGGACCGAAACTCTGCAACCGCTCGCTGGTTCGCTTCCTCGATTTGTTGGATTTTGATACCCAAGTCAGTGTGCTCAGACTTGACGAGGTCCCCGGCGGCGACGGCTTCGGCGACCAGCTTCCGCACACCCTCAGCCTCCAATCGGATCCCTTGGACAAGTCCTTCGGTTTCCTTCCGGACAGCCGCTACGAGAGTCGACGGCTTGCCATTCCCAAGAAGCGGTGAAGCCGCGACCAACGTCGGTAGGGCGCGCACTGCTACGTCGAGGTGCTGGTCGATGCTTGGGCTGTTGTCTCCACCCGCCGAGTACGCGTCGATCCAGCCCGGAATCGCAACCATGTGTTGACTCGCCTGCTGTAAGGGAGCGAGGTCCAACAATTCTGGGTCGGCGATGGCCAGCAGGTCTGACAAACGAACTGAGAACTTCCGCACGCGCCCGACAGTGGGCTCCGCTGTCGGTGGAACGGAGCCTGGAACGAGTTTCTCGAGCGCAGTCTGAAGGGCAGCGGCGTGGATGTGAATCGGATCTGAGGAGTACTGCTCCGCCTTGGTGGTCATGCTCACAATCCTACGGAGGGGGTACGACATCCAATCGTCGCTGTCGTACCCCCTCGGTATGGTCGCGCGTCATGGCGATCACAATTCACGAGTTACCGGGCCACGAGAGACCGCGAGAACGGCTGGCAGCTCTCGGCGTCCAGGCACTCAGCGATCGGGAGCTCCTTGCTCTGATCCTCCGAAGCGGAGTGAAGGGCAAGAGCGCGATCGACCTTGCTTCGGAGTTGCTCCTGGAGTTCGGCGGAGTTGCGGGAGTGCAGCTCGCACGGTTCGAGGAGTTGGCCGGATGGCCGGGCATGGGGCCTGCGAAGGCGGCGAGCGTCATCGCCGGGCTATCACTCGGGCGACGTTCAGGCGGCACCGACGGCAAAGTCCTGCGTACCGCTGAGGACGTAGCCGAGGTAGCAACCGAGCACTTCGCCGGTCTTCTTGCGGAGCGCGTAATCGTGCTCGTCTGCGATTCCAAGAACGCGTTGCGAAAGACCGTAGTTGTGTCCGACGGATCGGCAGATCGGGCGATGTTCCCGGTGCGCGAGATACTCAATGCCGTCCTTCGAAATGACGGTCGCTCGTTTGCCCTGGCGCACAATCATCCGAGGAGCGACGCAACCCCAAGCAACGACGATGTGCGAGCTACGAACGGTATCGCAGCTGCAGCGGCGGCTACCGGCCTGCGGTTCCTGGGGCACCTTGTGATCGGGAAATCAGGCTGGGCTGTCGTTCCTAAGAAGACGGACTGAAAGCATCGTTCGACATCGAAGGCACGATTGCGCGCATCAGATCGTCACGACAGGCAACCGAACGCAAGACCTTGCGCAAGCTCGCGGCTAGGCCGCTGTGCAGGTCAATGATGGCTCGCTGCTCTTCCACACCGAGGTAGGGAACCATCAAGCGTTCCATGTTCGCCTTCCCTAACTCTGTCTGTTTTGTCGTTTTAGCGCTCTTCAGTTCACCGATTTGGTCCTGACACGCAGGGCTCTTTATGAACAACGTGAGAAACTCTGCGAGTAGTGCTGACGACGGCCTGACGGCAAGAACGTGCGAATCGAAGGGAACTCCGAACGCGGAATCGGTCGCCACTGCGGCGCGCCCTATGGTGCCTTCGCCAGTCGAGTTGACCAGGACGTCGCCACGATGGATGCGAGAGTGGTCGGGAACGTCGGTCGCCCACGACGCCTCGACGTCTCGGGCTCGTCTCATGTCGAGCCCGCTCCATTGCACGCAGCCTTGACTCACTACCTTGAGACCCGATTCCTCTGCGTAGACCGGCCCACGCCCGCGCGTGACAGTCGCAGCTTCTCCAAGCCGGCGAAGTGGCAAACCTCCCATGGATGCGTCGAGCCAGCTGAGTTCCACTGCCGCCAATCGGTTGCGGCAGCGACGAGCATGTTCTTCCGTTGCGCCGACAACAGCGTGCACGTCAGCGAGGCGTCGCGCTGCGACCCGCTGATCTTCGATCGACGGGATCGGAATCTGCAGATTCTCGAACCGCTCGATGGCCAAGGTCCTGTTGCGCGTCGTCGAACCAGGAGCGGCCTTCCGGATCAGCTCCATTCCCGGCTCGCTCAGGAAGAACCACTTTGCCCAGTTCGTGTCGACTCGATCATCCTTCGCGACGTAGCTCAGGAAGCGGTGCGTCCCCACGGTACCTGCGTCTTTATCAGTAGCAAACGCGATCGCTCCCTCCCAAGCCTGGATGTTGCTGAGCACGAGGTCCCCCGGATGAATCTCGAAGAACCGGTAGTCGCCAAGTTCAGCTCCGGGTTTCGGCTCGCGGTGAAAGATGCCTTTGCCGAACGAGTACACGCCAATCAGCGTGTAGTCCGCCGTGGGGCTCAGCGAGACTTCGCGTCGCCGAAGTTGAAGGACGTCCCCAACTCGAACTAGTTCGCGACTCACCGGGCCCCGATCGTCTTCTCAAGCGAGACGAGGAGGTCGAGGATCTCGCGCTCAGTATGGATCAGCTCAGCAAGCAACTCCGCCGGCGGGCGGTGGGCGAGGTCGTCCGCCCGGTTCGGGTTCCGCACGTCGAGGTTGAACCCGTTCCCTTCGAGCGTGGCAATCGGAACTCGCCACGACCGCTCAGACTCTTCACGCTTGCCCCACCACGACTGACAGTCGGCGAACTCCTCGAACCGGATCGGTTTCGTCTTCGAGTACTTCTTCCGACCCCCGGGCGGTGGGACCTCGTAGAACCAGACTTCCTTCGTCCGCCCAGTCTTCTCGAAGAAGAGCAGGTTCGAAGGAATGGGTGTGTACGGCTCAAACACACCTTCAGGCAGCCGGACCACAGTGTGCAAGTTGCAGTCCGTCAAGAGCTGTTCCTTTATTCGCGTGCCGACACCATCGCCGAACAGCAAGCCGTTGGGAGCGACGATGGCGCAGCGTCCGCCATCCTTCAGCGTGCGTATGACCAGCTGGAGGAACAGCCACGAGGTCTCTGCCGTCTGCTTATCGGACGGGAAGTTCGCTTGAATGCTCTTCTCCTCTTCTCCACCGAACGGCGGATTCGTGAGGATCACGTCGACTCGGTCGGAGCGATTGATGTCTTTCAAAGGGCGCGCCAGTGCATTCCCTCGAATAGTGTTCGGCTGGTCGAGTCCGTGAAGCACGAGATTCATCATCCCGAGCAGGTACGGCAACGGCTTCTTCTCGACACCACGAAGGTTGTCCGTGAGCGCACGTTTCTGCTCCGCAGTGCGCACCTTGGGCTGGAGGAAGTCAAGTGCCTCCACTAGAAACCCGCCGGTTCCACACGCGGGGTCGAGGATCACTTCGCCAAGCTTTGGAGCGATCTGCTGCACCATGAACCGGATGACCGGGCGCGGCGTGTAGAACTCGCCCGAGTCTCCGGCTGCGTCGCGCATCTCTCGCAGCATCGACTCGTAAAGGTGCGCCATCGTATGGATGTCGTCCGACGAAGCGAAGTTGATCTCGTTGACCTTGTTGACGACGTCGCGCAGGAGGTAGCCAGAGAGCATCCGGTTATTGGTCTCCTTGAACACCGCAGCGAGCACGTCGCGGGGATCATGACTCGCAGTGCCGCTGAGTTCACGCAGATACGGGATCAACTTCGTATTCACGAACGCAAGGAGCGGTTCGCCCGTCATGCCGTTCGGGTCGGCCGCCCAGTCTCGCCAGCGGTAGGGCGCTTCGATCGCCGGACGGAAGTTCCGTTCGGTGACTTCTCTGTTTTGCTCCAGCCCATCGAACGCTTTGAGGAACAACAGCCAGGCCAGCTGCGGGATGCGGTCGAGGTCACCGTTGAGACCTGCGTCCTTGCGCATCGCATCGCGTGCCGACTTGATGACGGCTGCAAGTTTCGCTTGCGGCGAGACAGCAACTTCAGGCTTCTTCGTTCGAGCCATAGATCAACCTTCCAAAGGGGAGACGAGTAGTTGCCAAAGGAGCCGAACCTTCTGTTCGGCCTCGGCAAAGTCGGAGGTGTCGAGGTCGTACTCGGACGCCATGCGCGCATAGCGCGATGGCCACGCCGTCGGGAGGGCCGTCAGCTCAGCGGGCGGATCGGACTGGTTTCGTTCGCTCCATACATCAACGACGCTCGCTCGGAGCCGATCGACGTCGAGCAGTTCGTTGTCGATCAGGATCACCAGATCGACGAGGTCGCGGACCCGAGAGTTCTCACGGGTTCCGAAGTCGCGAGTCATTCCATGGAACTTCTCGGCGGCGTGACGGTTCAGTTCGATGATCTCAACGATCGTGGGCGGAACGTCGGCGAAGTCCAGCGAGTTCGGCAGTTCGACGCGGTCCGTTGCGTTCAGCTCGTGCGTTCGCGGCGAGATATCGAGCTTGACCGATCCGAACGCTCGACCGGCGAGTGAGCAATCGACGCGCACCCGCCACGTGACGTGTCCGCCGCCGTCGGCTTGGAGCATCTCGGGCACGGTCGAGACAAATACGAATCGGTCCTCATACGGATCGGTCGACAGAGCGCCAGTGAGTCGGTCACCGACCATGTCCGCGTCGGCTGCGTCTTCTCGGAGTGCAAGATCGATGTCCTTCGTAAGCCGGGCACGTTCAGCAAGGCGCACCTCAAGCGCCATGCCACCCTTGAGAACCCAGCGGCCGGGGTCTGCGTGTTCGAGCCTCGCGACGATGCGCTCCATGAGCACGCGTCGGCGAAGGCGATCGATCGGGAGACCGGTCGCGGTCGATCGTTCTCCGAGCCGATGTTCGAGGGCCTGACGTAGCGATTCGGCGGATGAGTAGGTCATCGGCTCTCCAGGAGCGACAGCGCTCGCTCAATGAGCAGCGCAGCACGCGGATCAACGACTTCGGAACGCGCCCGGAGCAGCCTCGGGGTGACGAGCCCCCTCCGCTCTGCTTCCTGAATAGCGCGGGAAAGTTGCTCCTCGTCGGGCTCCGTTGCCGCAACGTCGATCAGCGAGCGAAGAACGGACGTCACCCGGAATCCGGCCATCTCGATGGTGTCCACGGGAGCCAGTACGGCGAAATGGAGCGTCAGCGCGTCGTCACGCATCGTGAATCCTGGCGGCACGGTGAGATGGATCGTCGGTGAGTCGAACTCGCCGACGTCATGCACGCCGAGTGCCGTCTCGTGCGAGACGACTGCGCGGCCCTTCGACCAAAGCGACCATCGGGCAAGGTAGTCGTGGACTCCAGGAACCCACTCGGTGAGACGAAACACGCCACGGTCGACGCGCGCCCAGTTGCCGGCCGAAGCATGGTGCGCCTGGGCGGGATAGGAGTAGCCGACCTCTTTCGCCTGCCCCGCGCTGAAGTACCCGCCCTGAGTGGAAGCGAGGGCAAAGAGTCGGCGACGCAGGTCCCTTCGGTCGATCGGCACAGCTTGATGCTATACCGAATCTTAAGTTTTAGAGATCCATCCCGGCTGGAACTTCAGTTTCGATAGAGGTCAAGCTGCGTAGAGCAGGCCTGACAACCGTTCGACGGCCTCTTGAAGCACCGAGGCGGACCCGAACCGCCCTGCGATCTCCGCGGGTGTGCCGAGCGCCGAGAGGGGTGGGACCTGGAGGACTCCAAGATCGTCGAGCTGGCCGATTCCGTGTTCTGCGTACTTGTCGAGCAGCTGAGACAGGACTTCACGGGCGGTGGGCTGGTACTGCTCGAAGAAGTCCGCATGCTCCTTACGGACCCGGCGCGCCCGGTCCTTGCGCGTTGCGAGTGGCTGGTTCCACGCAAGGTGCACAAGCACGTCGATCGGATCTGCTGCTCCGAGGCCTGTCTTCTCCACCAGCTCGACCACATCGATACCGTGCCGTTCGAGCGCTGAAAGAACTTCTCTCCGCCCGAGCCGGTCGGCCCACTTGGTTCGGAGCGACGA
Organism: Acidimicrobiia bacterium; assembly: GCA_043720595.1. GTDB lineage: Bacteria > Actinomycetota > Acidimicrobiia > Acidimicrobiales > JANYDT01 > JANNBN01. The sequence continues at coordinate 44,940 of JAYSSK010000006.1, read as the reverse complement.
CACTTCCGGAAAGAGGGCACGGACGGTTTCGGTGACGAAGTCGCGGTACTCCACCAGACGCAGCAGATTCGTCTCGGGATCGAGGTAGTACGTCGCCTCGGCCGTGACCCACACTTCGACGTTGTTCACGTAGAACTTCTCGCGAGGTTCGACATCGTCCGGATCTATGTCGTCGGGATCAGCCTCGCCGTTGTCGAACTCCGGCTCGGGCTCGGCAACCTCAGACTCGCCGACGACGTTGCCCTCGTCGTCGATCTCCTCCTCGGTCTCGGCCTCCGCGGGGCCATCGAACTCCGGGTCTTGGAAGAGCGCCGTCGCGCCCGAGTAGTCGATGATGTCAAACGAGAGCTTGTCGGCGTCGGGATACAGGCGGGTTCCTCGCCCGATCATCTGCTTGAACAGCGACATCGATCCGACCGGGCGGAACAGCACGACGTTCTTTACCGTCTGCAGATCAACGCCGGTCGACAGCATCTCCGACGTGGTCGCGATGACCGGGAACTCTTGTTCAGGGTCGGCGAATCGATCAAGGAAGCCGCGACCGATATCGCCCTGGTCGCTCGTGATCTGCACCGCATAGTTCGGGTGCTGCTTTGCGAGATCCGAATTGGCGTTGTGCATCGCTCGCCGCATCTGATCGGCATGCTCCTGGTCAACGCAGAAGATCACCGTCTTGGCCAAGCGATCGGTACGAGCCATGTAGTCGGTGAGGTGCTTCGCCGCCGCCTCCGTGCGAGTGAGGAGTGAAACGACACGCTCGAAGTGCGTCGTGGTGTACGTGCCCTCGGGGATCTCCTTGCCGAATAGGTCCAGCTGACCTTGCGTGGGGCTGAACCCGTGCGCATCAGGGCTGAGCACGACTCGCTTGACCCGGTACGGAGCGAGGAAGCCGTCGTCGATGCCCTGAGCGAGCGAGTACTGGAACAGCTCCTTGCCGAAGTAGTCGTAGGTGTCGACGTTGTCGTCTCGACGCGGCGTCGCGGTCATGCCGAGCTGGGCGGCCGACGAGAAGTGCTCCAGGATCGATCGCCACGACGAGTCCGGCCTCGCGCTCCCTCGATGGCACTCGTCGACGATGATCAGGTCGAAGAAGTCCGGCGCGAATTCACGGAACATTCCGTTCGTCTCTCCGCCGTTGTCGGACAGCGCTTGGTAGAGCGCGAAGTAGATCTCACGACCGGCCTTCGCTTGGCCCTGCAGCTTCCAGATCGGCGAGTTGTCGCCCGCACCGAATACGGGCTTGAACTCGCGCTCCATCGGCTGATCGATCAACACGTTGCGGTCGGCCAGATACAGCACACGCGGATTCCGGCTACCTCGCCAACCACTCTTCCAAAGCTTCCACACGATCTGAAGCGCAGTGAAGGTCTTGCCGGTTCCCGTCGCCATCGTGAGCAGTGCCCGCTGTTGGCCGCCCAGGATTGCCGCTACCGAGCGGTTGATCGCTGTTCGCTGGTAGTATCTCGGCTCCTTCACTGATCCGTCGGCGTTCCGAAGATCGCGACTGAATGGCAGGAGCAGCCCGTCGCACGAAAGGTCCTCCGTGATGCCCTTCCAGGTCCGATAGCGGGACCATGCCTGATCGGGCGATGGGAAGGCTGCCGGGAAAGTCTCAAGGCCCGTATCCCGGTCGTCTTCGACGACGGCCTTGCCATTCGTGGAGTAGCAGAGCGAGACGTCGACGCGCTCGCCCTTCTCCTTCGCCAAGAGCTGGTTGTAGTTCTTGGCCTGCTGCATCCCCTTGCCCGCAGAGGCGCCCTCTCGTTTGGCCTCAACGATCGCAACCGGAACACCGGGCACGTATTCGAGGACGTAGTCGGCCCACAGCGCATCGCCCCGCCGATGCTTCTTGCCCACCGTGACAATCCGACCGGCCGTGATCGCGTACTGCTCGACGATCTGATCGTCAGTCCAGCCCGCCGCCGTCAGCAACGGGACGACGTAGTCCCTGCACGTGTCCTTCTCGAGCGGCCCGCCTGTCACGTGACCAGGATACCGGTCGAATGTCGTGAGGACCCGTTTCGCTTGTCCACAGCGCTATTCCAGTTCACCGAAACAAGCTCAGCGCGTTGGCCTTCCTGTTTCAGCAAGTTTGCTTCACTGAAACACTGCATTTGCGACAGATGAAGATTCGGCGCGTGCCGAAGCGCCTCTTTGGAGCTGCTGCCGAACCCCCGACTTTCGAGCCTTCGCTCCGCTCCGACTCGACCGGTGCAAGGATGCCGAACGACAGGTCCCTCAAGGCCAAGCCCTTCGGGCGCATCGGCTTCGCCGCTGCGGCCTTGACCGACCAACCACCGCTCCGGCCGATCCGGTTTCGGACTTTCTCGAACAAATCTGTCCGAACCGGCCAAGTCGAAAGCGGATATGTACGCATGCAGATAATCCAGCGCAGATCCCGCCGTCCGGTCCTACTCACCCCGAAGGTCCTCACCATCACCGAAGCAGCCACGCTCCTCCGCATCGGCCGCTCGACTGCCTACGAGGCCGCCAACCGCTACCTCGCCGGTGATCCCGACGGCTTGCCGGTCGTCCGCATCGGTCGATGTCTGCGCGTGCCCGTGAAACTGATCGCCGATCTGATCGAGGACCCGGACGGGTTGGTCGAGACGGATCGGACAGAGCTGCAACCTATCGACGACCCGGCTGCAACCTATTCAGAGTTCTTCGACGACGAGCCGCTGCGGCTTCCCGGCTTCGAGTGAGCGGACGGGCCACGAGAGCGCCAGAGGCTCCCGGTTCCTCAACGCTTCCGAAGGATCCGCAAAACAGCAACACGGTCACCACGACTTCACTCGAAAAACCGACCATCAGGCTCTCCTTTCGCATTGGCAAGTCCCGGAGAGTCCTGAAATGTCACACCCTCCGTGCACAATGGCAGCTCATACCCACGCCCAAACACCGGGCAGCACCGAATTGAGGAACCATGAGTGGTGGAGGATCATCGAGAGAAGGCGGCTCAACATCGGGCGGTGGCCCGGCGACCGCTACACCGTGCGACCAACTCACATTCAAAGCGCGCCTCCAGTCACCGCAGCCGACTGTCGTCGCCCTATTGAATCTCGGCGACGAGCTCGCAGTCGAGCTGACGAGCGACCCAGTGGTCCGGGCGGTCAGCCCCAAAGGTGTGGCAGGGCACATCACCACCCGACTTCCGGAGCTAATCGCTTGTATCAACTCGGGGCACGAATACATTGCGGTTGTTGATGTCGTCGATGACGGAAACATCGAAGTCACGGTAAGGCCAGCATCATGATTGTGGTCGGCGGGACCTACTCCGAATTCAGCAGGGTTCCTCCCATAGATCGTATCGGCGGCTCGGGACTCCGAGCTGCCCTCGTTGCGAAACAGCTCGCTGCCGAAACAACGCTCGTCTCAGCTGCCGCGGACGGAGAAGATCAGCAGGTGGCACGAGCATTCTGCAACGGCGTCGGACTATCAGCGACGTTCCTTCGGCGGACTCTACCGGTCCGGTTTGAGTACTTCACCCCGCTGGACACGCCAGCAATCAGCGGTCGCGAGAGCCGCCTGCTGGACGAAGAAAAGAACCAAGTATTTGGCGAGGAGGTGCTTGCGTTTGGAATGGTCGAGGGCCGGCCTCCGATTTCGGCGACGTCCGCAGTCGTCGACCCGCAACAGCCGCTCGGGCTGCACGGGGACGTACTCGATGGGATTGACGCGAAGCGAGTCGCTCTCGTCCTCAACCGCTTCGAGGCGCGATCTCTTACTGGTGAACCCGACCCTCGGGCCGCCGCAGCCCTCCTTGCAGGTCAAGGGCGATACGAGGTGGTGATCGTCAAGAACGGTGCGCGCGGTCTGCTCGTTGCCGAAAAAGCCCACGTACGTGCTTGTCCTCCCCACTGGTCGACTCGCGTTGCACCCCTTGGAACTGGTGATTGCTTTAGCGCTGCGTTCGCCGCGCATTGGTTCGCAGGTGCCGAAGCTTTCGAGGCCGCCCGCTGCGCGTCGGCGTGTACTGCGCAGTACACCGTAACCGGGGACTTGGAGCCTCCAGTATTTGACGTCACGGTGGCCGAGCCAGTGCCGATGAACAATGCGCGGGTGTACCTCGCTTCGCCGTTCTTCTCGCTCGCCGAGGAGTGGCAAGTACAGCTCTGCAGAGATCAGCTCGCCCCACATGTGTTTTCGCCGCTGCACGATGTCGGACATGGCGAGGCCGAAGTCGCGCAGGCGGACATCGATGGCCTAAGGACTTGCGACGCAGTGTTCGCAGTCATCGAGGGCAACGACCCCGGCACCCTCTACGAGGTCGGGTACGCAGCTGCGTTGGGTCTTCCTGTCATTGCCTACGCGCTGCGCCCAGACAGGGAGGGAGCCAAGATGATCAGCGGTCTCGGCGGCGAAGTGCTCGACGACCTTGCAACGGCCCTCTACCGGGCACAATGGAAGGCCATGGCCCACGCCGATGAAAGCCGCTGAGCTTCTGCTGTTGTCAGGGGGACTGGACTCCGCCGCCCTCGCCGCGCTGAGACACCCATCGGACGCTCTCACCGTTGACTATGGGCACGTTTGTGCTGACGCAGAGCGCGCCGCCGCGCGGATCGTGTGCGACCGCTTGAACATCACGCATCACACGCTCACCATCGACTGCTCGGGTGTTGGTTCGGGCTTGCTAGCGGGTGATTTTCGCTCGGGTTCTGCGGTCGGCGACGACAAAAACGGAGTTGCGGCGGAGTTTTGGCCCTTTCGGAACCAGCTGCTCGTAACAATCGCAGCGGGACTGGCCTACCGCCTAGGACTTCACCGCGTCGTTCTGGGATGCGTAAGCACAGACCAAGAGCGTCATGTGGACGGCAGCCGGGCTTTCGTCGAAGCGCTTGCGGCCGTAACGCGAATGCAGGAGGGCGAGGTCGACGTCGTGGCGCCGGCGGCGGACCTGACCTCGCAGGACCTGATCGAGCTGTCCGGGGTGCCCCTCGGATTGCTCGGGTGGACGCATTCGTGCCACACAGCGAATCGAGCGTGCGGATGGTGTCCTGGGTGTATGAAGCGTGCCCTAGTTCTCGATGACTTGGCACCGCTCCGATGAGCGGCTCGTCACAAGATCGTTCGCGTTCAGCGGCATCGGCAGGCATCGCGGCGTCAATTGCCGATGCCGCGCTAGTAAAGCCCCGTAAACGTACGGATGGGGCAGTGCCTCGGTCCACCCGTGATTTCGCCATGCTGCCGCGAGTCTCGCTGGCCAACATTGCCGTCGCAAACTCGGCCTCCCGGCTGCTCGATGCCCGCCGATCAGTTCGTCATGGCGGAAGCTTTGCGTTACCCGCGCTTGCCTCGGTACTTCTCGCGTCAAACCGTGTCATCACATCTGAGACTGCTGACGACGGGTACTTACGCACTTGGCGGCCAAATCCATCAGCAGGGGGCCGCCACCCGATCGACATTCTTGTGGATGTTCGAGATGTCGAGGGGCTCAAGGCGGGTGTCTATTGGTTCGACGCCGTGTACTGGTCTCTACGCGAAGCCCATGATCTCGACGCCGAGCTCGTGCGCTCAAGGCAGGCTGTTGCGGACGCTGTCAGCACTCAGCGCCCGCCAGGTGCGGTCTTGTTCTTGGTCGCCGACTTCGGGAGAACGGAATCCCGATATGACCACCCAGCAACGCTTGTATGGCGAGACGCCGGCGCGCTCATGGTGAGTATCCAGTTCGCAGCTGCTGGCGCCGGGCTGTCGTCCTGCCCAGCGGGGATTGGCGGAACGATGCGGCTCCCCAACCTCGGGGTGGATGTCGGAGCCGTCGTACTTGGTTCGGGCGATTCAGGCGACACGGCATGAGATCAGCCGTTGAGCGCCACCCTGTTGCCGCAGAGCACCATACGCGTCTGGCCGGGCACCGAGGACAGGATTGACCAGACCGTGTGGTCGAGTTGCCCAGGAACTACTTCCCCATGCCGGGCCACCTCAAGAAAGGCAGATTCGAATCTGTTGTAGTCGCGAGGAAGTCGCCACCCTGGATCAAAGAACCCGGCACCAAGGCCGGCACGTCGAACATGCACGTCTACAACAGCAACCGGCGCATCTTCGACGAGGTTCCGTACGATCCACGATGCTGTCTTCAGCCCGACTCCGGGAACATGCTCAGCGAGCCAATCACGCAATGCAACAGGCTCCGCAGGTAGGTCAGCGTCAGCAAGAACCGAGCCGGCGAGCACAATCCGCATCGAACGCTGGGTCGCAAACCGGTAACGGACAGGTCGAGATCTGCCCGGGACCTCGAACGGTTGACTGAGAGCGAGCTCGATTGCTTCCTGGTCGAGCGGAGACCCGAGGAGGCCTTCCTGCTGGAGCCGCTGGAAGGCTGTCACGCCGATATCACCCGGGATGCCCCACCCTCCGAGAAGGCAAGCGACTACCTCCTCGAACAAGCTGCGACCCAGCCGGAGGTCAACTGCACCCGTTTGTTGGCACTGGTCGACCCAGAATGCTGCGGTTCCAATTTGCCACGGATCGCCCCATTTGAACCCCACCGGCCAGGGAGTGCTCGGCACTGCTGCTCGGAAGCCGTTCACTTGCGCTCCGCCGGTCATGATCGGCCTGCCTGCGCTTCGGTTCCGTCCGGCACGAACTTAGGGTGATCGTGATCCGGCCGGAGGAATCTGGTGCGCATAAATGCGCAACCGTAGCCACGAGTCGACCGTTCCGCGGACATAGCAAACGTGCGTTTGGTATCCACGTCTCAAAGCTCGGTCGATCCAAGAGCACGCTTCAATGGAACCACCTTCAGTTGAATACGGCGATCTATTCAACGAAATGCCTTCCGATCTTGACGCCAATTCGCCGTGTCCGTCACATGAGAGGTGACCCAGAAATGCTGAATTGCTGGTCTGTTCGCTGTCGAAGTCTTCTATCGCACGTCCGCCGGCGACGATGTCCCATCCGTGACCAATCCACTGCTCGACTCAGGTTCGACGTCCGACTGTCCGAACTCACTCCCAAAAACGGAGCGCTGCAGATGTTGCCCACCAACCGGTCCCTCAACACCAAGCCCTCCGGGCGAATCGGCTTCGCCGCTCCGGCCTTGACCGACCAACCACCGCCACGTCCCATCCGAGTTCGGACTATCTCGACGAAATCTGTCCGAAGTCGGACATTCGAGAGCGGATACGTAAGCATGCAGATAATCCATCGCAGCTCCCGTCGTCCGATCCACACGACTCCGAAGGTTCTCACCGTGACCGAAGCAGCGAACCTGCTCCGCATCGGCCGCTCCACTGCGTACGAGGCCGCCAACCGCTATCTCGCCGGCGGTCCCGACGGCTTGCCCGTCATCCGCATCGGTCGATGCCTCCGCGTGCCCGTCAAGCTCATCGCCGAACTGATCGAAGACACCACCGCATTCGTCGAAACAGACCGGACGGAGCTGCAACGTATCGACGACCCGGCTGCAACCAATTCGGAGTTCTTCGACGATGAACTGCTCCGCCTTCCCCGGTTCGACTGAGCGCATCGACGCCACTACTCACTTGCACAGTCACGCTGAGAGGGACAATCTTTGCGTGCCTCCGGTCAGCATCGGCGGAAGTGGAGCGGGTTGCCTGTCGGATGGCAGGGGAACCCGCTCTGCGTGTTTCTGGACTAAACTCGTCCTGTCCAGAATGCGCTGCTGATCGTCGCAGGGGGTCGGGCATACTGGATACGCCTTCGGTCAGCATCGGAGGAATTGGACCCGGTTGCCAGCCCGTTGGTTGGGGAGCTGGGCCCTCGTTTTCCGGCCAGGATCCGAGAAGTCGCCGCCGCGGCGCTGTCGTTCTCCGACAAACTGAGAATGCTCGCTCCAGGAGGAGCGGGAAGTGCACTCGGCGAGCTCTCCGGACGGTGAGTAGCCGGGTGTTGCGCGTCTGGGCAAGCGCGCAGCGTTGCGCTCAGCTCGCGGAGGCGAACCCTGGTCGGAGGCGAGAGCTGTTCTCGTCCAACGTTCCCGGAAGCACCCGCACCAGCACGATGCCACGTTCGTCGATCGACACGACCTCGGCCACAGCGGGATCGGCCTCCTCGTTGCCAACGACGATGAACATCCCAGGCGTCAGGACGATCCCGCTCTCGACGTCCTTCACGCTCGCATGGGTGAGCCCGGCACCGTCCCGCCGGTGATAGTCGAGCCAAAGGTCCCAGCGCATGGCCCAAGCCTACCGACGACGAGCTGGATTTGGAACGGGGGGATCGAAACCCAATTCGAGCCGATCCAGTGTTCCCGACTCCAGATCTGGGAGGAGGACATCGAAATGTGGCGCAGCGAGCGTTGGCAGCAGTGCGAACCCCAAGGAGCGCAAGCGACCTACCGTCGAGAGTCGGACCTTGCCGTAGCGCTCCAGGTCCTCGACGGACCGGCACAGCTCTTCCACCGCGTCATCGAGCGCAAGGAATACCGAGACCGTGAATACGCCGACTTCCTCGTACGAACGGGTTGCCGTGCGGCGAACGAAATCCGAGTTCATCTCACCACCACGAACCACAACGACAACGTCGTCGGGGGAAGCTCCCCACGAAGCACCAGTTCTTTCATGCGTCTCCCTCAAGCGCTGCTCCAACGGAATCAGCCACCGCACGGTCCGACGCGGCGAAGGCGTGCGCATAGACCCGCAGGGTCATCGCAGCGTTTGCGTGGCCGAGGCGATCGGCGACGGTCTTCACGTCGTGACCCGCAGCGATCGCGACCGACGCCGACCAGTGGCGCAGGTCGTGCAAGCGCCACTTCGCGTCGATGCCGGCCTTCTCACGGACGATCCGCCACCAGTATCCGATGCGGTCCGGGTTCGGAGGTTCGTCGCCCACGTTGAACATCCATGGCCCGTACTCCTCCAGCGAGGAGCGCTCACGTTCCACAACAGCGAGTGTTGCTGCGTCGAGTGTGATGCGCCGCTGGTTCGCCGTTTTCGTCGGCGCATCGGACAGCACCGTACGGCCCGAACGACGATCGATCTCGATAGCCGAGTCAACCGTGAGCACTCCGTCCACCACGTCCGTCCACTGCAATGCCGCCAGCTCCGCACGACGAGCGCCGGTCACCGCTGCGAGTCGCAGCATCAACCCGACCTCGGAGCCGATCGCGTCGCCGACCGCAACGACGTGTCGCACGTCCGCTACCGACAGCACACCCCGGGGCGCAACCTTTCGCGACGACAACTCGGCCAACGACGCAACGTTGCGCGAAACCCAACCCCAACGCACCGCCTGCGTGAGCGCGGCCCGCAACACGCCGTGGACGTTGCGAATCGACACGTCGGCCAATCCCTCATCACGTAAGCGCGCATGCCATCGCTCCACGTCCTCGATCTTCAACCGAGCCACGGGCAACCGAGCGATGCGATCACCATTGATCCGGGCAACCCGCGACAACTGATTACGACGCGAAGCCGGCGCCCACGTCGCGTCGTGCTTCTGAACCCACGCGTCCAAAACATCAGACACAGACCGACCCGCGGCGCGGCCAGCAGGAGCAACCGTCAGCTCCGCCGCAACGCGCAGCGCGTCCTTCTTTGTGCCTCGAACAGTTCGCGAAACTTGGGTTGGCGAACCGTCAGCGCCGCGCCCGGTGAAGGCGCGGATCTCCCACACTCCAGGCTTGCGTTCGCGAATCGTCGCCACGTCCAAAAGTGTAGCGACGATGTGAGACAGTAGGGATGGTAGTAGGGATGACCATCCGGACTAGCCAATACTGGATGGACGGAAACTACTCAATCCTCAAGCCAGATATGGCCCGTGCGATGACGAGCTGCTGAATCTCCGAGGTACCCTCAAAGATCGTGTGGATCTTTGCATCGCGGTGCCAGCGCTCCACCGGGTACTCACGCGTGTAGCCGTAGCCGCCCAGGATCTGGATGGCATCCTCGGTTACTCGAACAGCGGTCTCCGATGCCTTCCACTTGCTCATGGAGCCTTCGCCGTTCTTGAAGCCGCCGTTCTTCGCCAACCACGCAGCACGCCAGATCAGCAGGCGTGATGCGTCGATCTCGGTGATCATGTTGGCCAACTTGAACGCAATGGCCTGGTTCATGATGATCGGCCGACCGAATGCCTTGCGTTCCTTGGCGTAGTCCAACGAATATTCGTATGCGGCCCTAGCAATTCCGAGCGCCTGCGCACCGACCGTCGGCCTGGTCGCTTCGAATGTCGCCATGGCTGGCTGCTTGCCGCTGGAGCTGTGCACACCGGCAACTGCTTCACGAGCCTTCGCCAGCTTGCCGTTGAGCTTCTCCGAACCGCCCAGCAGGAAGGACTCGGGGATGCGCACATCGTCCAAGACCACCTCGGCGGTGTGCGAGGCACGGATGCCGTGCTTCTTGTACTTCTGCCCCATCGACAACCCCTTGGCTTCCTTCGGGATGACGAACGACGCCTGACCGCGGCCCTTCAGGTCCGGGTCGACAGCAGCAACCACCACGTGAATATCGGCAATGCCACCGTTGGTGATCCACGCCTTGGTGCCGTTCAGCACCCACTCCTTCTTCGCTTCGTCATACACAGCGCGCGTGCGAAGTGACGAGACGTCGGACCCGGCATCGGGCTCGCTCACACAGAACGCGCCTAGCTGCACCTTGTCGGGTGTGCCGTAACACTGAGGCACCCATTCCATAACCTGCTCGGGCGTGCCGTTGGCGGCAATGCCCGCCGCCGCAAGGCCCGAGCCAAAGATCGCCATGCCAAGGCCGGCATCGCCCCAGAAGACCTCTTCCACAGAAACGGGCATGGTGAGCCCAGTTGGGTCACCCATCGCGTTCATGAGGAACTCCCATCCGTACAGACCGATCTTGGCGGCCTCTTGCACCACGGGCCAGGGGAACTCTTCGCGTTCGTCCCATTCCGAGGCCGCTGGACGCATGACGTTCTCGGCGAAGTCGTGGCACCACTTCTGAAGCGTGATCTGGTCCTCGTTGAGGGAAAGGCTGAAGTCCGGCACGGGTAACTCCTGGTGCGACAAAAGAGCGGGATTGAGGTTGCAGATAATTGTGCAGTGTGTGCACACTTGCAGTCAATGCAAGAAGTGGTCACCATGGGTGAAATTGGTCTTCGAGATCGCAAGAAGCGCCGAACACGGCAGGCAATCCGCGCCGCGGCTATCGAGTTGTTCACCATTCAGGGGGTCGAAGCGACCACCGTCGAGCAGATCGCGGCAGCTGCCGACATCTCGCCGCGGACGTTTTTCAACTACTTCGACTCAAAGGAACAAGCGGTCAGCCTTCCCTATGGGCTGAGGCACGATCCGGCCATACCGTCGTTCAGCAGCGCAGACAGGTCGACGCAGCCCGAAGCGTGGGATGCGATCCGCACCTCTTGCCTCGCCCTCGCTTCGGTGTTGGAAGCAGACGAATCTGAGCGAGCAACCCTGATCGCGGGCGTCCGCCTCTGCCAGCGCGAGCCGATTCTGCGCGACCAGGCTTCCGCCCAACGTGGTCAATGGGAAGCGTTGATGATCGCCGCACTGAACCCAACGCTGCAGCATCGAGTGTTGGTAAACGCTGCGGCCGGAGCCGTCTGGGCGTCGCTCACCGACTGGGCAGAGCACCACGGTGCTGGTTCACTCGTCGAACGGGTCCAACTGTCACTTCGGACCCTCCAACAAGCGCGGTAGCCAGCACTCACATACGCGCAACTCGGGCCCAAAACCCACACAACTCGGCCGAAACGGCCCGCTGGGACGCCCAAAATGCCCGAGTTGCGCGTATCTGGATGCCCGAGTTGCGCGTATGGCGACCGGAGGGCACCGGAGGGAGCATCCGGATGGACTGGCAGCTAAGGGTGGCGTGACAGACGTTGGTTAGCTGAGGGCTGATTCTGTATGCACACGTACAGACTTAGCCTGCCGAGCACCCAGCATCAGTACTGCCGACAGCCCGAATAGCGCAGCGCCAGCGAAGAACGGCACTCGGTGGCCGGCGTGGTCGTACAACAGCCCCCCGCCTACCGGACCAACTACCGACGCCGCCGAGCCGACGGACTGCGCGAGGCCGCTGATTGCGCCGCGCCGCAGCGGATCTGTGCGATTCGAGATCTCTGCCGACAACGATGGGTTGAGAAACCCAACCGCAGCTGCCGTGACGACCATCGACGGAAGGAGCAGACCCCACCCACGCCCTGCGCCGAACAGCACCAGGCCCACCGCAGTGCCGACAGCCCCCCACCGAATGAGGTGTGTTCCCCCGACTTTGGCAGTGACCGGGCCGATCAGCCCTCCCTGCACGATGATGCTGACGATGCCGACCAATGCGAGCGCGAACCCCGCCGAGTTCTTCGTGAGGCCCAAGTTGTCTCGGCCGAACGCACTGAAGTGCGCTTCGAATGTGGCGAAAGCAAGCGTGGTGAGCGCCGTGATGGCAAGCAGTACCGGAAGCCCGAATTCCCTCCACGACTGTGCCAGCGAAGAACGTTCCCCCGTGGCGTCGAGATCGGCAGCCTGAGCCACCGCCAACAACTTGGTCTCGGGTACTCGAATCACCACGGCGACCGCGTTGCACAACGACATGCCGGCCAAGACGAAGAACGGTGTTCGCGCATCGAATGCCCAGGAGAGCAGCGAACCGAGTGCTGGGCCAACCGTAAAGCCGATCCCGAACGCAGCACCGAGCATGCCCATCAGTGCAGCACGCCTGTGCGGCGGAGCAAGATCACCAATCGCCGCGTTGGCTGCCCCATACGAAGCGCCCGTGGCCCCGTCTGCAAACCGCCACAGGATCAGCATCCAGATAGAGCCAGCCAAACCGGTGAGCGTGGCAGCAATTGCAGTGCCGAACAGCGACAACAACAGAATCGGCTTTCGCCCCATGCGGTCGCTCAGCCGCCCGGTGAGCGGGGCGAACAGGAAGGTTGCCGCGGAATACGCAGCGCCCAACAGGCCAACCTGCAGGCCGTTGGCGCTGAACCGATCCTTGGCGTAGATACCCAGCACCGGCAAAGCGATACCGAAGCCGATCATGTCGATGAGGACCGTGGTCCAGATGGGCCAATACCCAGCTGGCATCGGTTCACGCGCGGACGAATCTCGAGAACCGCGGGCCATGACAGCAGACGAGCCTAGCGGCGACGATCCCGGGCCGTCACCGGGCCATCATCACCGGGCAACACCGGGCAACATCACCGGCCATCACCGGCCATCACCGGCCATCCCCGGGCGTCCACCGCGCTGGGCCAGCTGAGATCACGATCGGACGCACGCACAGCGCACCTCCGGGATCAAGTACGAGGCCAGACCACCGGAAACAGCGGGTCGTCCATCGGCGCTCCCGACGCCACCCGTTCTGCCAAACCAGGAAACGGTGGCGAGGTTGTCCAGGCACGCGGCGCATGGACCATGTCGTCGCCCAGATAGCGGGCAGAAAACACACGTCGCCTGACCCCAACGTCGACACCGGCCGCCGCATGGAGAGTGAGCATGTTGAACGCGATTACATCGCCGGGTTGGGTCTCCCACCCGATGATCGGGAACCGGCCAGGGTCGCCATCGATGTCTGGCAACTCCTCCAGCGAACCCTCGGGAAACCACTTCGCCTGATGGTCCATGAACGACCGCGGCATCAACCACGGGCCGAGGTGCGAACCGGCCACGAATTCCAACGTCGAAGCCCGCCGGACCGGGTCGACCGGAATCCAGAAACTCACGTTCTGATGACCGTCGACGTTGTAATAGGGCTGGTCTTGGTGCCAGGGTGTGCGCTGCCGGGTGCCCGGCTCTTTGGTCAGCATGTGGTCGTGGTACAGCCGCACGTTGGTGCTGTATGTCAGCGCGGCAGCCCATTGCGGCAGCGCTGTGTCGAGCATGGTGTCTCGGTACTCGGCGATGCGCTGCCAGTTGCAGAAGTCTTCGACGAACCGGCCCGGGTCATCCGCGCGGCTCGCCGTCACGAACCATCCGCTTGGCGACGCGAGGTTGGCATCGATTCCACGGGCGAGCCGAGACACCTCGGCTTCGGTCAGGACGCCGCGGAGGCAGACAGCGCCATCACGAGCGAAGTCTGACACCAGCTGATTGAAGTTGGGCGGCTGTGACACACGAACCCCTGCATATCTCTAGACGCGACGAAGGCCGCCCTGCGGCGGCCTCGATCGGTTGAACACAGCTATTGAGAGCTGTTCAGTCGGCTGCGCGGACGTCGACGGCTTGGAGGCCCTTGTCGCCCTGCTTCACCTCGAACTGCACTTTCTCTCCTTCGTTGAGGGATCGGTATCCCTGCTTCTGGATAGCACTGAAGTGTACGAACACATCAGCCCCACCATCCTGAGAGATAAAGCCAAAGCCCTTCTCTGCGTTGAACCATTTCACTACTCCGGTCGCCATGATGGGCGGCCTCCCTTCTGTTCCGCACCTAGCCATGCGGTTGATGCGTGGTGCAGCATAACAAGGCGTGACGTTCTTCACTCCCGATCGGGGCATCTGTGACCAAAACGGCGCAGGAATCATCCGTTTCCATGGGAAACGGGGCCAAAACAGCGATTTTCGGGGTGTTTCGGGGCCCCGAATCGCGGTTTCGCGCCGGCGGAGCCGGATGTGGAGGGTTCTATCGATGCAACCGGGTACCGGTTTTGGTCGTTTCGACCGTCCAACCGTCGGCCTGCAACGCCGCCCGCAGCGCGTCCGCAGCGGCAAAGTCTTTGTCCGCACGTGCCTGGTCGAGCCGCGTAGCAAGTGTCAGCGCCTGGTCGTCTCCATCGTCGCTGGCGGCAGCGAACAACCCAAGCGCTCCGGCAATTTCCAGCGCCGTCTCGCCGAGTCGTCGGGCGTCGCCCTCTTCACCAGAGTCAAACGCCGCGTTGGCCTTGCGGATGAGGTCGAACACGATGGCCATCGATGATGGCGTATCCAGGTCGTTGGACATTGCTTCGTCGAACGCGTCGATGGACGGTCCGTCGAGCAGCGACGTCGCACTGCGACCAACGGGAGTAGTCGGTGCGCCACCCATCCGTCGAGCGAACGCGTCGATACGGGCGAGCGTCGTTTCAGCCTCTTGCAGCGTTGGAGGGGTGACTTCAATCGGGCTGCGGTAGTGGCTGCGGAGCACCAACAGTCGATATGCGCGCGGATCAGTCTTCTCGAGCAGGTCGACGAGGTTAGTGAAGTTGCCGAGGGACTTGCCCATCTTTTCGCCAGCCACCTCGACGAACCCGTTGTGGATCCAATGACGGGCGAACGGCCGACCCCATGCGGCAGCTTGCGCACGTTCGTTCTCGTGGTGTGGAAAGGACAGGTCGAGGCCACCGGAATGTAGGTCGAAACCCTCACCCAAAATGTCGAGGCTCATCACGACGCATTCGGTGTGCCAACCAGGGCGGCCAGCGCCCCACGGCGACGGCCAGTTCGGCGTGTCAGCAGCGTCGGTCTTCTTCCACAGCGCAAAGTCGACAGGGTTGCGTTTCTCGTCGTTGGTCTCGACCCGCCCGGAGGCGCCCGACTGCAGGGATTCGATGGTTTGGCGCGCCAGCAAGCCGTAGTCGGCAACCGAGGTAGCCGCGAAATACACGCCGTCGGACGTTTCGTATGCAGCGCCCCGCCGAATCAGCTCGCTGATGAGCGACACCATCTGGTCGATGTAGGCGGTGGCGTGCGGCTGGTCGGTTGGACGCAACAGGCCCATGCGGTCCATCACGCTCCACCACTCGGCCTCGTACTGATCGCACACCTCTTGCGTCGAACGGCCTTCGTCGCGAGCCCGTTGGATGATCTTGTCGTCCACGTCGGTGATGTTCTGCGCGTGGCGGACGGTGAGCCCGGTCCATTCGAGATAGCGGCGCAGCACGTCGTAGGTCAGCGCATAGCGGCCATGGCCGAGATGAGGGAGGCCGTAGACCGTGGGGCCACAGTTGTACATGGAGAATTCGCCCGCAATGCGGGGGGTGACCTCCATCAACCGCCCGTGCGCGGTGTCGTACAGCTTCAGCGTTGGCATGGTCAGCAAGCCTAGAAGGACGGCACTAGGTGGCTCCGCCGTTTTTGCCCAGCCATGCCTCGTCAGAATTCACAACTGCTGTCGCCTCGGTTCCGGACGTGAAACTTCGACGTGAACACCAACGAAGGTAGCGGTACCTATGGATCGTGTTCAGTTCTGAACTCTTAAGCAACTTGTCGCGACTCGGGTGGCTCGGCGACGTCACATAGTTCAACAGGCGGTCCACCAAGGCCCGTCACCAGAAAGGGCATCCAAGTGGTTGCAGCAGTGAATTGGTCATCCGGTATCGAGAGCGCGTGGACGAGCGTTGCCGACACTGCTCCGAAGATCGTGGCCTTTCTGGCCATCCTGGTCATCGGCTTGTTCGTCGCAAAGATCGTCTCCCGGATCGTCGGCAAAGTCGCTGGCAAAGCCGGCGTCAACCGCATGGTTGAACGTGCCGGCCTCGCAGGCCACTTGAAGCGGATCGGCTTCACCGGTGAAACCGCACTGGCTCGCGCCGTGAAGTTCTTCCTGTCGTTCGTCGTGCTCACCACAGCGCTGTCGGTGTTCGGCACCAACAACCCTGTCTCGCAACTCATCAACCGCTTCGTGCTGTTGCTTCCACGCCTCGTTGTTGCCGCAGTGATCATCGTCATCACCGGAATGGTCGCCCGTTTCGCTGCGAATGCCCTCACCCGCCTAGGTGACGGAGCCGAGGGTCTCGGTTCCGGCGTCGACCTTCCAGAGCAAGCACCTCGCGCTGCATCACTCGCCGTGTGGACCGTTGGCACGTTTGCAGCAATCGATCAGATCGGTATCGCACCGAACGTCACCCGCACCGTCTTGCAGGCCCTGCTCGCTGCCGGTGTCGGCATCGCCATCGTCGCCGTTGGTGGCGGCGGTATCGCCCCGATGCGCTCGAAGTGGGACGGCTGGCTCAACCGCAAGCCAGGGTCCACCCGCACCGTTGACATCAGCCGCGAACAGGCACGCGTCTGATCGACCGTCGAACATTGAGCTAATCGTGGAGCACATCACGCTGAGGATGAGTTCGTCCACGATTAGCCAGTAACGCGCAGGAAGGCATTTACTCTGCCGAGGGTCTGGGCGGACACCGGTAACCTGGATGTATGCCTGCAATGCCCGACAAGCCCACCCTCGATGGCCTCGAAGCGAAGTGGGCTGCAGTATGGGACGTCGATGGCACCTACCGGTTCGACCCGACCGCAACCCGCGATGCCGTCTATTCCATCGACACGCCTCCCCCAACCGTGTCCGGTTCGTTGCACGTCGGCCACGTGTTCAGCTACACCCACACAGACACCATCGCCCGGTTCCAGCGTATGCGTGGCAAGAAAGTCTTCTACCCAATGGGGTGGGATGACAACGGTTTGCCGACCGAGCGCCGCGTGCAGAACTACTACGGCGTTGCCGGCGATGCATCGCTGCCATACGACGCAGCGTGGAAACCCAAGTACTCAGGCGACGTCCCCAAGGAGGCCCAGCGCGAACTGATCAGCCGCCGCAACTTCATTGAGCTGTGCCAAGAGCTCACTGGTCAAGACGAGCTCGTCTTCGAGCACCTGTGGCGCACACTCGGGTTGTCGGTCGACTGGACCCAGACCTACGCAACCATCGATGACCGCAGCCAACGCGTCTCGCAAAAGGCGTTCCTGCACATGGCATCCACCGGCCAGGCCTACCAGCTGGAGGCGCCAACGCTGTGGGACATTGATTTCCAAACAGCGGTCGCCCAGGCCGAACTGGAAGATCGAGAACTCCCCGGCGCATATCATCGGCTTGCCTTTCATCGCACCGACGGCGCGGGCGACATCTTCATCGAGACCACCCGCCCCGAGCTGTTGCCTGCATGCGTCGCGCTAGTCGCTCACCCGGACGACGAGCGCTACCAGCCGCTGTTCGGCACCACAGTCACGACACCTGTTTTCGGCGCGCAGGTTCCGGTCATGGCGCATCCCCTTGCCCAGCCCGACAAGGGGTCTGGCATTGCCATGATCTGCACTTTCGGTGACACAACCGACGTCACCTGGTGGCGTGAGCTGCAATTGCCAACACGCGCCATCATCGGCCGCAACGGGCGCATCGTTTCCGAAGCACCCGAGGGAGTTGCCGCGGAACCATATGCACGCATAGTTGGCAAAACCACCAAGCAGGCCCAGACCGAAGTGGTTGCAATGCTCACAGAGTCGGGCGAGCTCATTGGTGAACCGAAGAAGATCACCCACCCGGTGAAGCACTTCGAAAAGGGCGACCGCCCGCTCGAAATCGTCACCAGCCGCCAGTGGTACGTCCGCACCGTCGCCAACAAAGAACGACTCATCGAGCTGGGCCGTCAGATCACGTTTCATCCAGAATTCATGCGCCATCGCTACGAAAACTGGGTCGACGGTCTCAACGGAGACTGGTGCATTTCGCGCCAGCGCTTCTTCGGGGTTCCGTTCCCGGTGTGGTACCCGGTCAACCAAGACGGCGAGACCAACTACAACTCGCCAATCTTCGCCGACCCCGCAACGCTGCCAATCGACCCGCAGAGCAGCACGCCTCCCGGGTTCACCGAAGCTCAACGCGGTGCGCCAGGTGGCTTCGTCGGCGACCCAGACATCATGGACACGTGGGGCACCTCGTCGGTCACACCGCAGATCGCCGGGCGCTGGGACGAAGCGGGGTCTGACCTTTTCGAGCGCGTGTCTGGGCCAACCGGAATGGACCTGCGCCCGCAGGGCCATGACATCATCCGCACCTGGCTGTTCACCACTGTGGTCAAGAGCCAAGCCGAGTTCGATCGCATCCCGTGGGCCAACGCGGCGTTGTCCGGCTGGATCCTCGACCCCGACCGCAAGAAGATGTCGAAGTCCAAGGGCAACGTGGTGACTCCCATGCACATGCTTGAGGAGTACGGCTCCGACGCGGTTCGCTACTGGGCTGCGTCGGCGCGTCCAGGCGTAGATACCGCGTTCGACCCTGGCCAGATGAAGATCGGCCGCAAGCTATCCATCAAGCTGCTCAACGCATCGAAGTTCGTCCTCGGCATCACGGGCGGCGCCGTTCCTGACCCCGCAGCCATCACGTCACCGGTCGACCAGGGCATCTGCGTCAGGTTGGCCGAGTTGGTGGACGAAGCAACTGCAGCATTCGTGTCATACGACTACGCCCGGGCGCTCGAACGCACCGAAACGTTCTTCTGGAACTTCTGCGACGACTATGTCGAGCTGGTGAAGAACCGCGCCTACGACAACGACGGCCAAGATCCGTCCGGGGCAGCCAGTGCACGCGCAGCACTTGGTCTCTCGTTGTCTGCCGTCCAACGACTGCTCGCTCCCTTCGTGCCATTCGTAACCGACGAGGTCTGGTCCTGGTGGCACGACGGATCCATCCACGCAGCCGCGTGGCCCACCGCATCCGAACTGGGCGGAGCACTGGGCGAAGCAACAGACGCCGCGTATTCGGCGGCCACCGAGGTTCTTGGATCGGTCCGACGTGCGAAGACCGAGGGTAAGCGTTCCATGCGCTGGCCGGTCACCAGCGTCACCGTCGCGGCCGACCAGTGCTTTCTCGATGCAATGACAGCTGCAGCGGGCGATATCCGTTCAGCTGGCGGCGTGGCAGAGTTGTCGGGTTCCGTTGGCGATAAAGCCGTCAGCGTGATTCTCGCCGAGACGGATGGGACGGCTCCTCAAAGCTGATTCCTCTAGCCCAGGAGGCCAAGTGATCACAGTTGGATTCGTCGGTACAGGCTTCATCGCCACTGCGCATTCCAAGCGGTTGCGCGGTGCGCCTCCAGGGCTGATGCAGCGGGGGCCGGTCTTCGACATCGACCCCGCTCGCACCATCGCCTTCGCGAAGGTAAGTGGGCATGTCGTTGCAGCGTCGCTGACCGAAGTGATCGATACGTGCGACGCCGTCTTCGTAACCACCTGGACCAGCGCACACCGGACCATCGTCGAAGCGGTTGCCAAAGCCGGTAAGGCCGTGTTCTGCGAAAAGCCACTGGCAACAACGCTGGCCGACGCCGAGGCTATGACCCACGCTGTCGAGTCCTCCGGAGTCGTCGCACAATGCGGGCTGATCCTTCGCCATTCGCCTGCATGGGTGTTCGCACGGCAACTTGTCCATGACCGCACCGCCGGACGGCTGATGGCAGTTGTATTCCGCGACGACCAGTTCATCCCCACCCAGGGCCACTACGCCTCCAATTGGCGTGCCGACCCCGAGAAGGCTGGTGGCGGTGCTCTGCTCGAACATTCAGTGCACGATCTCGATCTCATCCGCTGGGTGGGTGGCGACGTGACATCAGTGAGCGCCAACCTTGCCTACTTCCACGGCCTACCGCAGATCGAAGACGTCGCAACGGTCTCCATGACGCTGGCCAACGGGGCGCACGCGTCGTTGGTCAGCGTGTGGCACGACAATCTGTCGCGCCCCTCCCAACGCCATGTCGAATTCATATGCGAACATCGCATCGTCACCGTCACCGGAGATGACTACTTCGGGCCGGTCACGTGGCAAGACGAGGACGGCATCGTGATGTCACTTCAGGCCGACGCGTTGGTTGACGAGGCGTTGCCGCTCCTCGACGGCCAAATGAATTCCTCTGTGGCGTTCGTCATGGCGGCATCCGAGAAGACCCCGGCATACCCAACGTTTCGCGACGCACTCGAAGCGCAGCGGCTGGTGCACAAGGCATACGACTCGCCCAGCAAGGGACACAGTGAAAGTCACAGCTAAAGACACAGCTAAAGACACAGCTACCGAGACGGCTGAACGAGGATCAGGCCCGGTTCCGCAGCCGCACCGATAAGGTTGTCCCATGACGACTTCCCCTTGCCGTCGTGGCGCGCGCCGCGTTTTGGCCGCTGCCGCCGTATTCAGTGTCGCAGCATGCGTCAGCCACGGCGGAACTGCAATCGCTGCACAGACCATCCCAACCATTCCAACGGTGCCGTCGTCGCCAACGTCTCCCCAACTCTCGACGCTCCCCGCTGCGGTGCCGGTGGTTGCACCCTCCAGTTCTGCCCCAACGATCCCCGCTCCATCGAGCGCCCCGATTGCCAACACCGACACCACTGCGGCCACCAAAGCGTCTACCACCAAAGCGTCTTCCACCAAAGCGTCAACCACCGTGAAGGGTGCCACCACCAAACCCATGGCTGGCAAGGGCACCACCACCACCAAGGCAGTTCCCACCAGTAAACCTGCGGTCGCAGCCAGCAAACGCAACGCAAAAGGCCAGTGGTCTCCCAATGGTCGCCCTACCGGCGCGGCCATCCTGTTCTCCCCAACACCACTTGGCTCCGACAAGTCCATGCCAAGCGCCGCGTCAGACGCCGACGCGTTCAGAGCGCTGCAAGCTGACGGAAAGCCGTTCTTCTTCTTGATAGTCGGGTCCGACGCCAGGCAAGGCGAAAAGGTAGATCGGTCCCGCTCAGATGCCGTTCATCTGTTCGCGTACAATCCTGCCAAGAAGCTCGGGGCACTTGTCGGTTTCCCTCGTGACACTTGGGTAACGCCACCCGGATCTTCGGCCCGTAAATTGGCGGGTGTTTTGTCAACTTCGGGCCCCGAAGCGCTCGTGCAGACACTCCGCAACCTCACCGGTCTACCCATCGCGGGTTACATCGTCACAGGATTCGACGGCTTCACCAAGATGGTCGACGGCATCGGCGGGGTCAACGTGCGGGTATCACCATCGATGAACGACAAGGCCTCTGGTGCACAGTTCCAAGAGGGTTGGTTCCAAATGAACGGCGAGGCCGCGCTCGCATACTCACGAGCCCGCAAAACGCTGCCGAAGGGCGACATAACCCGCTCGGCCAACCAGGAGAAGTTCCTGCTCGCAACGCTCGGCAAGATGCGAGAAAGCATCGGTGATGTCAAAGGCCTCACCGCCTGGGTGAGCGTTGCTCGCAAACACACCATCACCAACATCAAGCCGGGCGATTGGCTCTACTTCGCTCAAGCGGCACGCAGCATCGACCCTGCGTCGCTGACCGCAACGGTTGTCCCAGCATCTCCCAAGAACATCTCGGGGCAATCCGCAGTTGTCGTTACCCAGCCGGCCTTCGGCATACTCATGAAAGACCTCACCGACGGCGCAGTCGGCTGACCCAGCGCGACCGAAGAGCAGCGCGACCGAAGAGCAGAAGCTGCGGAGCCGACGCCTGTCGGGTTATCGGCCACCGGAGGCATCGATGATTGCTCCAGTCACATACGACGAAGCCGACGAACACAGCCAAGTGACCACCGCAGCGATCTCGTGAGGTTCGCCTGCACGGCCGAGTGGGATCTGCGGGCCCATCTCGTCTGCCCGATTTGGCTGACCGCCCGATGCATGGATGTCGGTCCGAGTGATGCCGGCCCGGACACAGTTCACCCGCAGCCCCTCTTGCGCCACTTCTTTGGACAATCCAAGCGTGAGGGTGTCCATCGCGGCCTTCGACGCTGCGTAATCAATGTATTGGTTGGGACTTCCGATACGCGCGGCAGCGGAACCCACATTGACGATCGACCCGCCCTGGCCACCATGACGGGTCGACATCGACCGCACGGCTTCGCGGGCCGCAATGAACGCCCCGACTGCGTTGATGCGAAACATCCGCTCGATTCGCTCAGCGCTCATTTCATCGAGCCGGGCTGGATAGTCCACGACACCGGCATTGTTGACAAACGCGGTCATTTGTCCGAGCTCGGCTGTGACTCGTTGGAATGCGTGCACGATCGATGACTCTTCGGCCACGTCGCAGCGAACGGAGAAACTCTGCCGCCCCACAGAGCGGATCTCGTGAACAAGCGAATCGGCTGCAGCTACTTCAGCCCGGAACGTAAAGCCCACATCCCAACCCTCCGCGGCAAGCGCTCGGACGCTGGCCGCACCGATTCCACGAGATCCACCGGTGACAAATGCGACGGGCATCGGGCCATCGTGTCATGCGAGGGTCCGGAAATCACCTACCTATTTGATGGCAAACGACAGACGCACCACGGCCACGATGTCCTTGTCGATCGCTGTGGTGTCGAGGGTGCCGGAATCCTCGTACTCCGTGGCGTCCTTGGCGGTTACCTGGATGACGCCCATCGACGCATCTCGCAGGTTGCCGAGTTCTTGGCCCGTTGCCTTGACGATGCGCTCGGCGCGTGATTTCGCGTCCTTCGTGGCCGCTTCCTGCATGTCGATACGAACTGTTGCCAGTTTCGTGTACAGGTACTGCGGCTGGTTGACCTGGAACGACAGTCCGTCGTTCACGACAGCCCCGATCGACAAGGACAGGCTCTTCACGGCATCGACGTCAGTCGAGCGGGCCTCGAACCGCTGATACGCGTTCCACGCGCGCACCACGCCGGTGGAGTTGCCTTCAGCGTTCAACTCGTACACCGGCTCGAGCGAGACCGGAAAGCGTTCGACTTTCTCCGCTGCAAAACCCGCCTTGTCGAACGCCGCCATCAAGCGGCTGGCCTGGCTTGAGAGTTCTGTGTTGGCCTCTTGCTGCGAGACACCCTGCACTCCGAGGCTACCCGTGAGGATGCCGAGGTCGGACTTGATGGTCCGCTTTGCGGAGCCGGTAACCGCAAGCGTCTGGTTGAGCTCTCGGTTCTGCCCCCACGTCCGGGTGACAACCCCTGCTGTGCCAATCGCACCGATCGAAAGGATTGCTGCTCCGAGTGCTGCTGCGAGTCGGTCCATGTTGTGTCGAGGTTCTTTCTGTCATGAGTGAGTCATGAATTCGTGGTCGGGTAATTCGGTTGTAGCAGTCAGACGATCCACCAAACTGGTTTCGTTCCCCCCACAGGGGAACAAATAGAGGTTGACGTGGTTCAGCCAGCGGCCAAAGGAATTCCCCCGGGCGGCCGACCACGCAGGGAGAAACCCGATCCATTCGACGGGTATCGCCTTCAGAAGTGCGGCCGGACGGACGATGATCACGATGTGGAACGCAATCGCATCCAGCTCGTTGTCGGGACTCGCCCCGAGATGGTCCAGGCATTGCCGCTCGTGCACGCCGGAGTTAAGGCACAACAAGAGGGAGTCGACTTCCGTTTGGTTGCTGTGTCCCAGCACACCGATCCGATCATGTCGTCGCAGGTGCTCCCCGTTGCGCTTACGGCGTACTGGCCGATCGATCATCTTGACGCGCAGCCCTTTTCGCTTGCCCACGCGCTCGCCGTGACCCAGGCGCACTTTGCGGACACCAGACCAGACACAATCATTGTCATCGGCGACACCGACACCTCACTGGCCGCCGCGTTGGCAGCGACTGAGCTTCGGATACCCGTGGCGCACGTCGAGAGCGGCCTTCGGTCACAAGACTGGGCAATGAAGGAGGAACGAAACCGGGTCCTGATCGACCACCTCAGCACGGTCCTGTTCCCGCCAACCGTTGCCGCCGAGCGACGCCTGCTGGCTGAACACGTACATGGCAAGGTGATCCGCACCGGCGATGTGCACGTTGATGCATTTCGAATTCTGCGAGAGCAGGGCCTGCTCGGCCGGACGGACGAAGAACCCGCTGACGGCGCACAGGCGACCGGATCTCCGGCGACCGATGCCCCGTTCATCCTCAGCACGATCCACCGGCGCGAAAACATTCTCGAGGCCGAACCACTTGCGCGCGTTGTTGGGTTGCTCAACAGCCTGCCGCTTCCTGTGCACCTGGCCTTGCATCCCCACACTCGGCTCCGGCTCACGCAGTACGGCCTGATGGATGCACTGACCGGGTCCGGCAACGTCATCGTTACTGAGCCACTTGCGTTCCTCGACTTCGTGCGGGCACTTGACAGATCCGCCGGAGTGGTCACTGATTCGGGCGGTGTTCAGAAGCAGGCTTGGTTGATGGACCGCCCGTGCATCACGTTACGAACCAGCACTGAGTGGATCGAGACGCTGGATGCAGGTTGGAACCGCCTCATTGACCCTTCGGGTGCAACGTCGTTACCGAGACCGGCGGCAGATCAGGCCGCTGGACCGAAGCCGTCCGTGTTCGGCGATGGTCACGCTGCTGAGCGAATCATCGAAGCATCAGCCGGTATCTGCCGATGACACAACGCCCACCGGTCAACATCGTCTTGTTCGGCGCCGGAGCGATGGGCCGCAACCATGCTCGGGTGCTTCGCCAATCTCGAGATTGCTATCTGGCCGGCATAATCGAACCAGACCCAATTCGAGGCGCAGCACTCGCCGAGGATCTGGAAGTTCCTACCTGGACGCGTCTGGGCGACTGCACGGTGGCGTTGGACGCTGCCGTGGTCGCGACTCCGACGTCGACCCACGAACAACTGGTCTACGAGAGCTTCGATCGGGGGCTGGACGTGTTAGTCGAGAAGCCAATCGCGCAGGACCTGCAGTCGGCAGCGCGGATGGTGTTTCGGGCCGAAGAACAACAGCGCCTGTTGATGGTCGGCCACATCGAACGGTTCAATGCTGCGGTGGTCGCACTTCCTCAGTATTTAGATGATCCAATCCACTTCAACTGCCAACGGGTTGGCCCGTATGACCCTCGAATCCTCGACGGGATCATTGTCGACCTGATGATCCACGACCTGGACATCGTTCATCACCTCACTCAACTGCCGGCGGTTCCGAAGGGGGCTGTATCGGTCTCGACCCACGGTCGCACTGAAGACCACGCCACCGCGTCAGTGATGTTCGGCAACCGGATCTCGGGTTCGTTCATCGCCAGTCGTATAGGCCAGAACAAGGTGCGGACGATGGAGATATCGCAGCCCAACAATTCGATTTCCGTCGATCTGATCCGCCAGGACATCACTATCCACACCATCGAGAGCGTCGACTACTCGGGGCCTGGCAACGTGTTGCGCCAGCGCGGCCTGGTCGAGATTCCGTTCATCGAACGCTCTGGGCAACCGTTGGCCGCGGAACTCTCACACTTCGCGGCCTGTGTTCGGCGTGAAGCGCAATGCATCACTTCCGGTGAGGAAGGACTCGCAGCGCTATCCATGGTCCGAGCCGTGGAATTGCTCGCAGCCGCAATCCAACGCTGACCTGCGAAATTACATCGATGTAGTTTTTCTAGGTACGCTGATTATCGGTATACAGACCTTCATTTGACCACAGTCGATTCGCGCAGTAGGTTGTATGCATACCTACGTCTCCCGGTAGTCTGGAGACCGTTCTCCAGGGAGTGTTCATGAGCGACAACGTTTCAACCACCGGCGGGTTCCTTCTTTGGCGTGCAACCAACGCTTGGCAGCGTGCCCAACGGGCAGCACTGGAACCGTTCGACCTCACGCATGTGCAGTACGCATTGCTTGCCACGTTGGCAGCAGCGGACAAGAAGGGCATCTCGCAGGCAGCAGCCAGCGCAGCTTCAGGGGTCGACCCAATGACAACGTCACAGGTACTTCGTGGCCTCGAGTCCCGTGACCTTGTCCTGCGCACCCCTCACCCAGAGGATCGTCGCGCTCACCGCGTGACCGTCACCACCAACGGGCGGGCCGTCGTCAAAAAGGCAACCCCAAAGGTTGACAAGGCAGACACAGAGTTCTTCGCCGCTGCAGGCGGAGACAAGGCTCGAGTCCTCTCGGCTCTTGCCAAGATTGCTGGCGTCTGACCGACGCTGCGTTCGGCGGGAAGCCCGAATGGGCACCCGGTGCTTCACCACTTTGTTCTGGCCTCGCTTCGGCGGGGCCAGCGCCATTTAGTGGGCGTGCATACCAGCGAGTCTGCGACGGCGACCGCCGGCAGCCGCGAACGCGGCACAAAACGCTGCGCTCTCCACCAACACGATGGTGGCCCCAGATGGTGTGTCGGTGAAATAGCTCACATACATACCAATTCCAGCCCCGACCGACCCCACTGCCACCCCTAAGGCCAAAAGCGTCGGAAAGCTGTCCGTCATCAACCGAGCCACTGCCGCTGGCGTCACCAACATCGCGGCGATGAGCGTCACCCCGAGCACCTTCATGGTCGCAAGTACAGCGAGCGACAACAAGAGCATCAGTGCCGAGTCCAAAACGTTGATTCGTACCCCGCTCACCCCGGCCACCTGAGGGTCGAAGGTGAGGAACAGCAACGGTCGATATGCAAGCACCACGAAGGCAACGGCAAGTACCGTGACCACAACCACCGTGATGATGTCGGCACGGTCCACCCCGAGGATGCTCCCGAACAGCGAGCCTTCGATGTTTCGCTCGACTCGCCGATTCACCGATTTGAGTACCAACCCGAGGGCAAAGCTGGCCGTTGTGATGACACCAATTGCGGTGTCAGCGCCGATCAGGCCACGCCTGCTCACCATCACGATGCCAACGCCGGTGAGCAAACCCCACAGGGCGGCTCCGACCAACAGTCGCTGGCCAGCGATTGCTCCAGCGATTCCCCCGCTGGCCGCGATCGGAATCGCAGTGGCAATTGCAGCACCACCGAAAACCGAATGCGAAAGCCCGTGCCCTAAGTAACTCATGCCTCGGAGCGTGACGAACCCGGACAGCAAACCGCACAACGCTCCGGCGACGATTGCGACGATCAGCGCGCGTACAAAAAACCCCTGGGCAAAAGGTTCACTCCACGCAGTGGCGATGACGGACGTTCCTGTTGTCATGAGACGATGCGGAGAGGGACCCGTTCGACAACCATGGGTACACCCATGTGGTCGAGGACATCCATCGGGGCGCCGTAGGTCTCTTCGAGCACACTGGGCGTGAGGACAAGTGCAGGCGGACCCTCTCCGATGACACGCCGGTTGATGCACATCAGTTTTGGAAGGTGAGCGGCGATGCCGTTGAGGTCGTGGGTGGTGAGCACGACCGCCAAGCCGGCGGCGTTCAAATCTCCCAGAAGGTGCAACACCTCGTGGCGTGTCTTCACATCGACACCGCTCGTGGGTTCGTCGAGCAGCAGCACGTCTGGATTGCCGAACAGCGCACGAGCGAGAAAAACGCGCTGCTGCTGACCACCGCTCAGGGCCCGGATATGACGGTTGCCGACACCGGGAACGCCTAGTTGCTCGAGCAGTTCATCTGCGCGCTGACGAAGCGATGATGCAATCCATGGCCGAGGTGCTGACCGGTGTGCAGCCAGTAGCACCACGTCTCTGACCGTTACCGGGAAGTTCCAGTCGACCGTTTCGATCTGAGGTACATAGCCAACCTTCAGACCCGCGCGTCGTTCGATGGAACCGTGACTGACCGGAACAATGCCAAGCATTGCTCGCAACAAAGAGGTCTTGCCGGCGCCTGAAGGCCCGACAATCCCTACGAAATCTCCCGTTTGAATGGTGGCCGAAACGTGGTCCAGCACGGTTTCGAGCCCGTAGGTCACGTTGATTTCACGAGCCACCATCAGCGGTTGATCAGCCGCCGCCCCGGCCTGAGTGCCAGTCGACGTGAGTGTGGGTGGGCTTCTCCGCGTGATTTTCATCAGAGCCTCCGTCCTGGTCTCGTCATTCCAGGTTTCATTGTGGGTATGTCGCCTTGTCTGGCGACACGTCGGACACGTCGAGGGCCCGCAACGCTGATGCGTCGCCACCCAACGCTTCGACCATAGTGACGTAGTCGAACCGCATCAGCCCGAGGAAGGAATGGTCGGCGTCGCCAGGGGCATCGGGGAGATCATCGTCTCGGAGAACATCGACGTACTGAACACCTGCATCTTTGCCTATCTGTTCCAGTACCGAAGACGGGAACACCTCTGAGCCGAAGATGGCCGGCACGCCGGTCTGTTTGACCTGGTCGATGAGCCCGGCGACCTCGCGCGGTGTTGGTTCTTCGAAGTTGCTGACCTGGATGGCTCCGAGCACCTCCCACCCGTACGTTTTCGCGAAGTATGCGTAGGCGTCGTGGTACGTCAGCAGCTTGCGATTCTGCGGCTTGACCGTGGCGCTTGCCGTGCGGAACGCGTTGTGCAGCGCTTCGAGCCTTCCGATGTACAGATCGGCGTTGGTTGCGTACGTCACCGCGTGTGCCGGATCAGCAATCGACATCGTCAGCGCCGCATCGGATGCATAACAAGCGGCCAACGAGGGGTCGGTCCACAGGTGGGGGTTTGGCTTTCCGCCCTCTTTCGGAAACGAAAAGTCGTAGAGGTACTGACCTTCTGCGATGGCTCTGGTACCGAGTTCGACAATGGCCGCTCCGTCGCGCAAGTTCGAAGCTGCGAGCTCTTTCGTCGGTTCTTCGAGCTGAAGGCCGTTGAAGAACACCAGGTCCGCTCCGGCGAGCGCCGTTCCAACCGAAGGTTTCGGTTCGAAGGTGTGGCTGTTCGTCCCTTCTGGGACAATGCCCACCACGTCGGCGGCGTCACCCGCGATGTTCGCCACAATCGACGTAATCGGTGCCACCGTCGACACAATCTGGAGCCGCCGGCCTGAAACCGTTCCGACGGCAGGTGGAGCAGCCGGCGCGCACGAGTACCAGCTTCCGTCACCAGAAACCGGAGCGACAGACGCAGGAGCAGCGCCGGAATCAGTCTCGTCGGTACCACCCACCGCCGCAGTCACTCCTGGCTGTAGAACTTCATCGTTCGCTTCGCCACTGCTGGCGCAACCCGCGAGCAGCAGCACGCCGATGAGGCCACGTCGCATCAGTAGTCGGGTGAGTTGTGATCGGGTCATGGAAGCGGGCCAATGCAACGTTGCGGGGAATCAGATTTGGACATCGGTGTCGGTTTTTCCTGCGGGCGTTACTGGTCTTCGTCGCCCGATCGGTGCCGGATTTCCCACACCACACCATCGGGTGTGTCACGCACATCGAGACCGGTTCGGACGAGCGCGTCTCTGATGGCGTCTGACTGAGTGAAGTCTTTGCGCTCTCGCGCCGCCCGGCGTGCGTCTAACACCACCTCTACAACTGGCGCAAGGAGGTCCCGCGGGTTCTGAGTGCCAGCTGCTACGACACCGCCCATGGCCACAATGATCTCGTGGAACCGCTGCCGTGCGCGGTCTCGTTCGTCGGTTGTGGAAGTGTCACCCTTCCACTCCTCCAATGCCGCCTCGATGGCCAGCGCGCTAGCTACAACAGCGTCGACGTCGCCAGTTCCAAGCGCAGCGTCGGCTTGGTCTGCAAGGGGTGTCACGGCGCCGAGCACCGACGCCGCAGGAGGTGCCTCGCCCGAGACAGTTCCCGCCGCCGACGCGGCCGACTGTGGCGCAGGGGCACCCTCCGCGGTCCGGGTGGCGGCAACGACCCCTGGAACCGCTCGCAACTCGTCCAGAGGGCCGTGGTGCCCTGCAGGGAAGACGGCAACTTGTCCGGAGCGCCTGACCGTAACGCCGCCCTTGCCCTGTACCGAATACGTGTCAGCGTCGAGGTCGAAGATCAACACCGTGTGCTCGTCGACACCGAGCACCCATTGTTCGGTGGACAGCTGTGCTTCGAGCATCTGGAGCCGGGCCTCGCCGAGATAGCAGAAGCGTGTGTCGTGGTTACCGCCCTCGGCGTTGTCGAAGTGCGGGATGAGTGCGACATCGAACCCGTACGGCGCCAACAGATTCATCCCGTCGAACCACTCCGGAGCCGCGCCGACCTTGTAGATCTCGTAGACCGGAACTGTATGCACGCCTACCGTCAACGCAGC
This sequence comes from Acidimicrobiia bacterium, assembly GCA_043720595.1. Classification (GTDB taxonomy): domain Bacteria; phylum Actinomycetota; class Acidimicrobiia; order Acidimicrobiales; family JANYDT01; genus JANNBN01. The sequence goes on along the minus strand of JAYSSK010000006.1, from coordinate 14,517 downwards.
GGCGCTTGACATGATGAGAACGCCATCTTGTTCAAGCCGACGGCCAAGCAGGGTATGGACCCCCAGGGCGCGCCATTGGCGCAACGCGTAGGTGGGTGAGCCGGGGCCAGTAAAAAGCCACGCCGCCTGCCGAGCCAAACCCAAACCCTTTGTGACGGTCACGGGGTCTGCGTGCTCGCTTCGCAACGAAGCCACCTGCGGTGTGAAGTTGACGCTGCGGCGAAAGTAGTCAAGCGTTCGTTCGGTGATGTCGTCGGCGTTCTCCTGAAAGCCGTAAGGCGTATCGAGGATCGCTGCCGGTCCCGCCCCGGCGGCAGCTTTTAGGGCGCGATGCGCAGCAGTCATGGTTGGGGTGGTCTCGCCTGAACCCATCACAGCGAACAAACGACTCATTTAGAAAAATCCCTCTCGGAGCGCGTCAAGGATGACACTGGCAACTCGATCTGGGTACTGGGCATGTAGATCGTGGTCCCCAGCGATCCAGGTCGCCCTAGATTTCGGCAGGAGCGCCTGCACCGCGTCAACAGCCGGGCGCTTCCGACCTGCCCAACCGGTTGCGCCTGCACGCGGTTCTGCAACGATCCACCAGACCGGGTCGGTGACCGAGCGATATCGATCAAGTGGCCGGTGCTCCCACAGCCCGCGCAGCACTTTGATGTGGTTTTCAAAGCTCAACCACGGTGCGGCCCGCCCCTCTGGATCGACCTGTACGAACCCCATCTGCCAATCCATAGCTGCATCGGACCAGTCCGGGTGCGAAGAGCGCAGCCAGGCACGCAACTGCGAAGCCGGGGTACCAGCCAATCGAGGCGGGGCCATGATGCGCTCGCATTGGTCCCAATCCGGAAACGATGCGGCGAGATCAATGAACCCACCATCGACAGGCACCACTCCTCGGGCCCGCCCCGGAAACCTGGCGGCGAACTCCATGACCACATTGGCTCCCCAGCTCTGGCCCGCGAGGATTGGCCGGGTGATCTGCTCGGCCTCCAACAAGGCGAACAGGTCATCTGTAACCGCAACCATGTCGTATGGCCCTTCGGGCTTGTCGGACAAGCCATGCCCTCGTTGGTCAACCGCGACCGACCGGTACCCGTGGCTGGCCATCGCGTCGCCGACGCCGTTCCACATGTGCGCATTGGACGACAGCCCGTGCAGCAAAACGAGAACCGGCTTGTCCTGGTTCCGATCACCGGATAACCGATCGGGTGACGCGTCGCCACCGGAAGATGCTGGCGGGTGATCGATGACGTGAAGACTGAGATCAGGGCTTACCTGCACGTGTCGGGTGAGGCGATGGGCTACGCCGGAAGGAACCTTCATCTGAACCACATTCTCCAACACCCTCCGCCCTACGCCCACACCGTTTCAGCAGAAACACGCCGATGCGCAAGTCACAGCACGGTCACAGGCGAATTGTCAGCCACGCTTCGAGAACAGCAGCCAGCTGGGCTTGGTAGGCCCGAACTCCTGGAATGCCGGGTGGGTGGCCAAGGGTCGACGCCCACAAATAGTGGCCGTATAGCCCGACCAGAATTGTGTCGACCACCTCGCGTTCGGCCGTTTCGATCCGAGCGGCAAAGGGCTGCAGCGCCATCGCGGGTTGTCCCGTCACACAGGCCAGCGATGCGACGAGCGTCAACAGATCGAACAATTCGTTTCCGACCGCAGCAGCCGGCCAGTCGACGGCCACCGCTGTCCCGTTCCGCTTCACCAGAACATTGTCTGCGCGCAGATCACCGTGGATGAGCTGTGTTCCGTCGATGGCCTGCAGAAGTCCACGTTCGAACTGCATCAGCCGCTCAGCCGAACGGTCAGCCCAGGCGGTGGGCAAGGAACCGTCACGTTCGATCAAGCGCCTGAGCCCAAACCAAAGAAAGTCGTCGGCCAACAGGTCTCCGTGGCGTTCCAGCCCAGCCGGAACCACCGATTCCCCAATCACGTCAGCGAGAGCAAGCGCCGATCTGACGGATTCCTCTGTGTCGCCCGGCTGAACACCGTCGAAGTACACGGTCACAATTCCTGACCACGAATCAGCCGCGACAGGGCCGACTAACTGCACAGAGGGCACCGAAGCGTCGAAGCTGGCCATTACCGCCGATTCGCGGTCGTGCATGTTCAGCGTCCGCGGGTTGATCGAAGGTTTACACAGCTTGGCGAACACCTGGCTGCCGTTTGAAAGATCGAGACGTGCCAGCAGTCCCGGGGAGAATCCAGAACGGATCGTGGAGGCGGCGAGGACGGGCGCGCCAGCGACTCGTTCCAACTCGGATCTGACGACGGCGGGGAGTTCGTGCCACCCCACCCGAGTGCTGACCGCGTATTGAGGCTCGGTCACCCGATCGACGCTAGCGCTAGCGGGACTAGCAACGGGCAAGAGTTCGGGGCAGGAACGACGAAGGCCCAGGTCCGTGGACCTGGGCCATCTTCAGTGGCGGGGGCAGGATTTGAACCTGCGACCTTCGGGTTATGAGCCCGACGAGCTTCCGAGCTGCTCCACCCCGCGGCGGAAAGATCAGAATAACAGACGTTCGCGACTCTGAAAACGCGAGCGCAAATTCAGAAGGGCTTGGCATAGCAATGAGAAACCCCGAACCGGGCGATGGCTACCGCCTTCAGACACAGTGTCTCACCAGGCGAAACGGACAAAGCGTCGCGCTCAGCGAGGCTGAGCAGTTGGGGCTGACGTTGGAATTGTCGTCTGTTCAGCTGACTCGAGCACCGACACGCGACGCCGGAGCGAATCAATCACCGATTCCGATTCCGTCAAGCGGCGCTGGGTCTCCTCGACGGCAGCGCGCAACGCGTCAATTTCCGCAGCGTTCGGCACGGTGACCGGCGCAGAAGAACCGAGCGCCACGTAACGCTCCCAAACCTGATCGGCGTCGCGGCCCACCACGACTCCGTCGGACCCGCCGAGCACCAGACCCTCGGGTCGGAGGTCGCCCAGGGATTTTCGAGTTGCATCCTGTGACGACGCGCTCTGCGCATAGACGATCCCGTAGCGGCCAGCATTGACCGGGACCAACGGGCCGAACAAGGGAGACCGTTTAACTTTGCCAATCGCCTCGCGAAGTGCGACGACGACCCGGTTCTTGTCGATCAGCGCCCGAACCTCGACGGCCCGCGCGCCTGTAAGCGGATCGATGGTCAACGGCTCACGGCCGACCGAACCTGCGCGACCCACCAAGACATAGCGCGTGAGTGCTGGAGTTTTCACTGGTTCAAGAACCCGCACGGCCGATGGCAAACCGGACCGCTCTCCTGCTTTTGCGTACAGCGTTTCGCCGACATCTGCCTGGTCCACCGAACCAAGGTCGGCAACGTTCCACCGCGTCGTCGGGTCGACAATGTCGGCCGGCTTGCGTGAGTGATACGCACCCAGCGCCAACGCTTGGAGCGACAACAGATCATCGGGGTACCTCACCATCGAGCCAATCCCGGGATAGTCGATGTCCATCGCCTTGGGCGACCTGAGCAGACCTGGCAGAGCCCGAGCCCATGTGCGCGCGACCGGATCGGTGAGGTCAGTGCGGTAAAACCGAGTCCGACCCGTCCGAGCGTCCACCAACACGGTGACCGAATTTCGAACGTAGTTGAGATGGCCCGCCAACAGCGTCTGGTCCCGACGAGAACGAGCCCCAACAGAGAATCGCTGGGCGCCGGGAAACGCGTTTGATGTCGTGAAGGCGTCAACCACCCAGACCGTGTCGCCCCCGAACTCGAGCGTGTACGGGTGCGATGCGAAACGCAGGAACGGAGCAAGGGCATGTGCACGGTCCACGGCGTCACGATGGTGCACCAACACGGTGTTATGGGTGATTGCCCCGCCTCTGAGCAAGGACAGGTCTCCGAAACGAGCGGCGAAGGCCAACCTCTGCCAAAAACGCGAAACTGAAACACCAATGGCGGCGTCATTAACAGCACCGGCAGACGAAGCTGACAACGGCGACCCGGTGCGCGCCAGCACAGGTTCTGGCGCAAGCAAGCCACCCGACCCCGAAACAGCGGACGAATTGTCGGGCACAACCTCATCACGCGCAGCCGTCGCCGACCTTATGAGTTCGACCATCGGGCGCCCGGAACCAGCTCCACCAGAGACACCGACCCCCGCCCGCTCTTCGACGGGACGAGCGGCACCGTCCGCTACTTCGGACACGACATCGTCGAGGTCGTAGGCGGTGATCGTCGCCGCAAAATGACGGATGAGTGCTTCTCGTTCCGATGATCGGGGCAACGGCTGAGACGACTGCGCGGCGGCCGGAATGATAAGTATGCCGATTACAGCGGCCACCAACCAGATAACGACTCCGACGCGTGCAAGTAGCAGTTCGTCCCATAGGTCAAACGACGAATGGTCCACCACATGACCTCGTCTGAGAGTTGGCACAACGGCAAACCCAATGGCGATCGCTCCCATTGCGAGCACGGACAGCATCGGGACAACGATGGAGTTCTGCAGCCCAAAAAGCCCGACCAGGCTTCCGTTCGCTCTCGACGCAAACGCAAAGCGAGCCCACCAGAGCCCCACCGCAACCAACCCGCACAGCACGATGAACGGCACCATCAACAGCCTCAGGACCGCTGGCGTCGACGCACCCACTCCGCGGCCCGATCGGAACACCAACCCGCACATCGTGCCGGCGACCAGCGTCGCGACAAAGCACAACGCACACAACGCAATCAGCCAGGTAGTTACCGCTTGCAGCAACGGAAGGCGGAACACGTAGAAGCCCGGATCAACACCCAGAACCGTTGGCCCGTTCACCCGCTCACGCCAACCAGTAACCGCAAGCATCGCCTCGCGCCAACGATCGCCAAGCAGTGGTGCGACAGCCACGGCACCGGCCACAACCACCGGGGCTCTCACGCTCGTTCGAACACGACCTGCGTCTCCGAACACAACCCGAGCCATCCGATCAACGCGTCGCAGCGACCCGAACAGCGCAGCGAAACTGAAGATGAGGGCAATCGACCACGTCGCGGCCCACCACTGCAACCGTCGGTCGAACGATGCTCCGAAGCCCATCGACTGGGCCCACATCCGTTCCGTGATGCGTTGAGCAGACGCGCCGATGAGAGCCGCTGCGAATAACGCAACGCACGCACCGAGGAGAAGTCGGAACCAGCGGGCCGACGGAATCGGCGGCATCGGCCTCCGGTCAGCCGGCAGCCGGCACGACAATGCACCGGCAGCCAGCGCCCAACGGGGGCAGGGCATGACCGGTGGGGAATGTCTGACCGAGAATTACGGACCCGGCCAACGAGTTGTCGTCACAGTCCGGAGACGGATCGTCGCCGTGCTCGACCACCCAACCGACAAGAGTCCCGGTTTCGATCTGCCCGGTGGAACCGATTCCGAACGCGCTGCACAGGCTCGTGGCAACTTCGCGCCCGATGCGCTCGGTTGACCACTCGCGGAAGGCCGCTCCAAGGACCGTGGCGTACTCCGAAGATCCGTCAGCCAAGCCAGCATCAACGGACTCGCTGATCTCCGTCAGTACCCGCTGCGCCAATTCCTGCGCGACCGATAACGGGGTCGCGTCAGACGCGGTGCGACGCTCGTTCACCGGGCAGCCCAGGATCATTGCCATCGAACGTCGGCCAGACTCGCACGCCTCGTCCATCCCAGATTCCAACACACCAACAAGACGGGCAAGTGAAACGACCGGATCGCCGAGCAGCGTTGCCATCGTGGCGTGCCCACGAGTTCGGCGCACCGACGACAAAGCCGCAGAATGGTCGTCCTGGAGCTGTCGCTTGAGACGGCGCGTCACACGGAGCTGAAGGAGTTCCAGTTCCGCAGACCGCCGTTCGAGGACCGTTACCGCAACATCGACGCCCGGGGAGATAGGCGCAGGTGCAACGGTCGTCGCAGGACTCAGGGGGACAGTCGTCAAGCCGGTCGCCGCAGCAGCCGTCACCGCAGAAGGTTCTGCTGACGCCGGACCGTTCGGCAAGAGATCAACAGGTCCGCGCCGACTCGCTGGTCGGCTTTTGTCTTTAACAACGGGCGTAACTCGATCGGAAGCAGTTTCGGCCTGCGTGGGCGATTTCACAGTTGAGACAACGTTGGATTCAGCGGATTTCTGCGAAGTCGTAGCTGGCGCTGGCTGCTCGGCTCGCAATTTGGCGAACGCCGCACCGGCCGAACGCTTCCGAATGACAGGGACGCTGACCGGAGCTGGCTCGGAGACAGGCGGGGAGCTGTTTCGCGACCGATGCGCTGGATGCAGTGGAGATCCCTGAGCAGAGTCGTCTGACCTTTCGCTTGTCGAAAGCTGGTGGGCCGATACTGGCTGCTCGGCGGACGTTACGACAAGATCTTCGGCGGTGATCACGGCGACATCGACGACTTCAACCACCGAGACCACAACCAGATCCTCGTCAGACACCATGGGGGCGCTATCGAACTGTTCAAGTTCGACGTTTACATCACCTTCGATCACGTCGACGACAAGCACGTCTGCTGATTCCACAACGATTACTTCGATGACATCGATGACGGTGACCCCATCGGCTGTATCGGAGATACCCGCCATATCAACATCCACCATGTCTGCGAGTCGCAACTCGACCGTTGGGGCTTCGTCCACGTCTGGGTCCTCGGGGAACACGACGGCTTCGGCAACAGACGCTTCGGGCACCTCAGGAGCCACCTCAGGGATGACGCCGTATCCCACCTCGACAGGAACGTCGGCTGACACCGAGCTGAGTGGCAGATGACGAACCGAGGCGAGATGCCGGCCGCCCGTGAGCTCTGCACCGAGCTGATCCGCCGTCTGCATTGGTTCCTCTGAAACTCGACGCCCAGCGGCTTCTGCTGCCAGCCGGGCCTCGGTCTCGGCGTGTTGCAGATCAGCCGTAGCGGCATCGACGACCCGCCGAGCTTCGCGCATGGTCTCAAGCAGCTTCTCCCGACCCGCCCGCAACTGCTCTAGCTGGACGTGCGCTGTGCGACGACGCTTCGCAAGATCGGTGAGAATTCGTTCACGGACGGCGCGAGCCTCGCCGATCATCGCCCTGGCCTGTTCACGCGCTGCATCGGGTGTTTCGGCGTCTGTCTCGTTGTCCGTATCACCCAGGCCTACTGGTCCATCCAAGTCCGACGTAGACAAGCCAAGAGCGGCCGACGACCTCGCAACAGAAGTCGCAGCCGCGTCGGACGTCAGCACCCTTCCACCGTCGAGCTGTTTGCCCCGCGACTCTGCGCGTGCACGCAACAGGATGCGGCCAGCCTCGGCGTTGGCACGGTCGATGATCAGCTTTGCCTCCCTGTGAGCCTCCTCGAGCATGTGGTTGACCGCACTTGTGGTGGCCTCGTTGGTCATCAGCAGTTCGACCGTCTCCTCGCTCGAACCGGCTCCCGACCCGGCTCCCGAACCGCCGGCCGAATCAGCTGACGGGGCCGTGAGATCAATCACGGGCCGAACGCTGCGGGCCGAATCGAGTTCGAGCGACAACCCAGCTACTTGGTCGTGCAGGTTGGACACATGCACACCAACCCGCGACAAGAACTGTCGGACCTGTGCCGTGTCGTACCCGCGGAAGGAGGTATCGAATTTCTGCGATCGGATCGACTCGCTCGAGAGGTCGGAGCTGTTCGACGCTCGCGTCGGAGCAGTCGTGCTTGCGTGCGTGGATGGAATGAGGTCGGTCATGGTGTGGCCCTTGGGGAAGGAAGGGGCTGTCCGCCGTAACGGCGGAGTGCTTCGATTGCGTCGTTCAAGTTGCGAACGGCGACGACCGGCAATTTGCCGGCCCTCGCCCGTGCTTCTTGTTCTTCGCCCGGAGGCACCAAGAACAGCTTTGCACCTGCGGACCTCACACCGGCGGTCTTCTGCTTGACTCCGCCAACATCTCCCACCGTGCCGTCTGCGTCGATGGTGCCCGTGGCTGCGATCACACTGCCGCCGGTGAGTTCACCGGGCGTGAGCAGGTCGAGGATCGCAAGCGTCATGGACAAGCCTGCCGATGGGCCGCCGATGTTGGCCGTATCGATGGCGACGTTGACTGGAAGGTCGCATTTGATGGTCTCGACAGCCACTCCGACGAGCGGCATACCTTCGACAACAGTCGGCACGATGTCAATTGTGACAAGGGTAGATGCACCCTTTCTCCTCACGCTGAGCGCGACCGGGGAACCCTTGGGTGCCGCCACAATGCCAGTACGAAGGTCGCTGGCAACGCAGATCGAGGCGCCGTTCACAGCCATAACCACGTCGTCGGTGAATAGTTTTCCGTGGGCGGGGAGGGTTGGCTCTACCTCGATCACCTTGACGCCCGACCCGGTTCCGTCCTGTCCCAGGTAACGAAGGGCTGCCAAGGTGGCGAGCGTTTTGGAGTCGTCCATCATGATGCGGCTGCGGGTCAGTTCGTTCTTCCGGCCGCTCGGATAAACCTGGTCGTAGTCCTTCAGGTCGACGTCGGCGTCCAGCCGGGCGCGCACCCACTGCGTAATGGTGAGGCGATCGGTGAGTCCGACCGTTGCCAGCAGAAAGCTTCCCTTCGGCCGGTATTGAGTCGCACCACTCAGCTTGATTCGCGGGGTGAGGTCAGACGCTGACCCGGGGGCATAAGCCACAGAGTCTGTGTGGACACGTGACGCTGTCAGTACCGCAAGTGCAATCAGCAACGCACCGTATGGGTACGCACGAATCAGACGACGGCCGAACGACGGCCGATGTGTTGCGATAACAGGACCCGCATCGGTGATGACAACCGTGTCCGGATTGTGTGAACTAGATGCAACGAGCGGCTCTTCAGTCTCTGGGCCCGGCTCTTGTGGATGATCCGGCATGATCGAATGAGCCTGCCACGCCTCGGGCCGCTAGGGGGCGCAGAGACCAAAGCCCGAACCAGCTCACGGCCACCCGCCGCCGATCACCGGTCACCGAGGCAGGCCGCTATCGCCTGCGCCTACGCTGAACGTTGTGAACGTGGTTGCGGCCGATGGTGATTCGATTCAGAACCGCCGAGCCCAAGCCGCAATGGCCGGACATCTTGGCGATTCAACCACCGCGCTGACGGCAATATCAGATTCGGAACCGTCGATCCGGCTGCTGGGGTTCGGCGCACTCGACCGCCTCGGACTGCTGGATGATCAGCACGCATCCGTCGGTCTCAGCGACCCTGACACCCGGGTGGTCCGAAGAGTCATCGAGTCTGTCGCCGCGATGCCGAGTACCGGCGGAACGGGCGGGCGGCTTGACGCGATCCTCGTGGGTTTGCTGAACAGTACGGACGACTCCGTGGCGGAAACCGCAGCCTGGGCGCTGGGCGAACGACATCAGCAAACCGACCAGGGGCCACGAACGGACATCCCGGCCGCCGACCAACAAACAATCGTCGACTCACTTGCCCATGCAACGGTTGGTCATCAGGACGCGTTGGTCCGCGAAAGTGCCGCTGCAGCGCTCGGGGCAATCGGCCTAGCGGCAGGGCTGCCTGCCATCCTGACAGCCACTCAGGACAAGGCCACGGTGCGACGCCGAGCGGTTCTGGCTCTCGCCTCATTCGACGGGCCGGAAGTCACCGCAGCGCTGCAACTCGCACGCACGGATCGAGACTGGCAGGTGCGCCAGGCGGCTGAAGATCTTCTCCGAGGGCAGTAACTCACCGGTAACCCAGGTGCGATCCACTTTCGGGCCATCCAATGTGTGAGACCGCGGTACGGCTCCTGCCATTGACTACCGACGACTCGGCATCACGACGAACTTGAGGGTGTCGTAGTTCTCCACACAGCGGCCGGCCCCGAGCACAACGCACTCAAGCGGGGCTCGAACTAGGTGTACTGGAACGCCGGTGATCTCTGAGAGACGCGCGTCGAGCCCCGGCATCATCGAGCCACCGCCGACCAGGTGGATGCCGTTGCGGATGACGTCTTGCGCAAGCTCTGCGGGAGCCTGCCCCAGACAGGTGACCACAGAGGTGCAGATGGCCGTAATGAGTTCATCGCAAGCCTCGCGAATTTCCGCCGGACTGAGCAAAACCGTTTTCGGAAGGCCCTTCATGACTTCACGACCACGCACCTCGGCACGGATGGAGTCTCGATCGGTTGGCCACGCCGAACCCACCGCCAGCTTGATTTCCTCGGCAGTCCGTTCACCGATCGCAATACCGTATGCACGCCGAATATAAGTCTGAATAGTGTGATCGAAGTCAAAACCACCGACCCTGATGGCCTGTAGAGCCACCACGCCGCCAAGACTGATGAGGGCAGTTTCAGATGTTCCACCCCCGATGTCGACGACCATCGATGCTTGTGGTTCGTTGACAGGAAGCTCGGCGCCGATTGCCGCTGCCATTGGTTGCGGTATGAGCTGCGCGTCTGCAGCGCCTGCGCGCATGGCCGCCTGTCGGACCGCACGCTTCTCGACTTCGGTGATGGCAGACGGGACGCAGATCAGGACCCGCGGCCGGTTGAAGCGGCTCACCCCGACTCGTTGCAACAACAGACGGATCATGCGCTGGGTGATGTCGTAGTCGGTGATTGCCCCTTGGCGAAGCGGCCGCACTGCGACGATGTAGCCCGGCGTGCGACCGATCATCTGCCACGCCTCGTCGCCCATTGCCAACACCTCGTTGTTGAGGCTGTTGAGTGCAATCACACTGGGCTCGTTGAGAACGATTCCCTCACCGCGCGCGTAAACGAGGGTATTGGCGGTTCCCAGGTCAATTGCCAGGTCGCGTGCCATCAGCGGCGGCGCTTCCCATCTTTATGACCGTCTCGTTTGATGGGGGTTCGCTTCGGGTCGAGGGCGTCGAGGCCTTCGCGGAACTGACGCATCCCAGCTTCGATGGACCGCGGCCGGCGTTGACGCCACACGTTGATGCCGATCACGACTGCGGCCACGATTCCAGGGACCAGCAGAAACAGGAGAACATTCATGTCGAGGACCTAGCTCCACTGGACTCTGCGGTGCTGGACCCTGCGGTGCTGGACTCTGCGGTGCTGGACTCTGCGGTGCTGGACCCTGAGGTGCTGGACCCTGAGGTGCTTGACTCCGACGTGATCGCCGAGACATCGGTGATGCCGGTGGCAGCAAGGCCCCAGTCCGTTCCGCCAGCCCAGGTTTCGCGTTTCCAGATTGGCACCGTGGCCTTGAGCGCGTCGATGCCGAACCGGGCGGCGTCGAAGGCAGCCGGCCGATGAGCACTTGAAACGGCGACGATGACAGAAACTTCGCCAAGGCTCAACGCGCCAACGCGGTGTAAGAGGGCAACGCGACCAATGTCGTCGAAACGGCGACGAATATCGATCTCGATCTCTGCGAGTTTCGGCACGACCTGGGCCTCGTATGCCTCGTACTCCAAGAGGGTCACGCCCGTGCGGTGATCGGCATGGTCACGAACGGTGCCACTGAACAGCACGACTGCCCCACACTCCGGAAGCACGCACCAGTCGTGCGCAGCTCCGACCGGGAGGCACGAGGCGGTGAGTTCTAGCCAGGAATCACCAATTGCAGGCGGTTCGGAGGGGGTTGGTCCTTGAGACATGTACAGGTCATCGTAGGGCCATCAGCGGGGTCTCGCCCACCGGCGAACCGCCGCATAGACCGTGCCGACGACGGCGAGACCAACGCTGCCGAGTGCAGCAATGGTGACTTCCTGGCGGCGTCGGGCGAAGAGACGGGCCAGCTTGGACGGTGGCCGCTGAGCCACCAGTACCTCTTCGGTCGTACTGAGCGGCAGCCAACCCGTGGCCTTCAGCCGATCGTTTGCCACCACCCACGGGTAGCGGGACCAGGGCAACGCCCCGTCGGGGCGAGGTCCAAGAGCCAGAAGTGGGTAAACAATCACCCGGACGAACGCGGAGGCGACCTCGCGTACTGGGCCGGTGGCGGGAAAGGAAAACGCCATGCCCATGAGCGGCGGCGCGTCTTCGCCTCGGAGCCACTTGTCCGGCGCGACGTTGTACGTGCCGTCGAGCCGGCTGACCGATGCGTGGACCGCAGCGGACGCGACATCGTCGAGGTGGACGAACTGCACGGGTGGCGGTGTTGAGAGCAACAGGTCGACTTTCGACGGACCAACGGCACGGGCAAGCCAGCCACTTGGGCCGCTGAGCGACGGCGTGACCGCTGGCCGCATAATCGCCAATCGACGTCCTTCGCCTCCTCGTCGCCACTCGGCTCCAACTGCTTCCAAGGCGAGGCGAGAGGAGGCGAACGCGAAACCAGGGTTGGGGTTCGGCTGATGGTCCTCGGTAATCGGCACAGGATTGTCGGGCCACGCCCCGTACACCGCCGCGCTGGAAATGATCACCACAGACGCAATCCCGACGGTCGCTGCAGCATCGAGGACCCGAGTCGCAAGCTCCGCGTCGTTGTGCTCGTCGCCGGGAGCAAACGCCGATGCCAGATGAATCAACGCATCGCAGCCCCGGAAGACCGACTGGAGTTCTGCAGTTGCGAGGTCTGCCCTGTGAAACCTGATGTGCGGGCTGAACGGAGTGGGGCCGTCACGATCCACCGCGACAACCCGAGCCACGTGTGACTCTGGCTCGTCGGCGAGCAGCGCCATCACCCGTTGGCCCAGCCGTCCGTTTGAACCAGTGACAGCTAGCACGACCGGCTTGCCAGGACTGGTTGGCCCGTGTTCCACTTCCGGCTGCACTTCCCTACGATGCCATGTCATGAGGACCGCTGAGGACGATCCGGCCATCAAGCCTGAATTCACCACTAGCACCGACTAGCACGACGACCCTCCCACGACCTCCAACGACCTGCCACGACCTGCCACGACCTGCCACGACCTCCAACGAACAGCCAGCACGCACTCATGCCAGACAATCCAGTGCCCGACGACTCTCCGCCGGGCGACATGCCACTCGACCCGTTCGGCGAAGGCGACCCATTCGACGTCGCCGAAGCACTCCCGAACAGCGCCCAATACAGCGCCCAAATCAATGAGGACACCGACTTGGGGTCGCCCTCCGACACGGATCCGTTCGCTGGATTCGGGTCCATCCTCGGCCCAATGATGGGTGACCTCACGAAAATGCTGTCTCAGCAGACCCAAGATGGCTGGCAGCAGGCGCGGCACTACGCCGTGCTTCGAGCATCCGGTGAACCAAGCGACAAAGCGGTCGGCATCTCCGGCAGTGCCGGGAACGCTGGCGCGGCTCCTTCGAATGGCAGCGACGCTCCCGTGAACCCACTTGACCGAATCCGGCTCGAGGAGCTGGTCTCTATCGTCGAGCGGCACGTCGTCGCTGCTACCGGTTTGGAACTCGCCGGTCCGAAGGGTCTTGTCGTCGTGGCCGTCACCCGCGCCGGGTGGGCCGCAGACTTCCTTGATGCTCACCGCACCTTGTTCAAGCCGGTGCTGGAATCGACTACACCCCCAATGTCCGGTGTCGCCCAAGCCGGCTCCCCAGAAGCGTTGCTCTCTGGCCTGTTCGGCGCTGTTGCGCCCTCGATGATGGCGATGCAAGTCGGAGCGATGGCCGGGCAGTTGGCGCATCGCTACTTCGGGTCTGGAGACCTACCCCTTCCCCGAAAAGACTTGCATTTGGTTTCGTTCATACCGTCCAACATGGCTCGATTCTCCGAAGAATGGAGCCTCCCCATCGACTCGTTGCGAGTCCGCGTGGCGATCGACGAACTGGTGCTCCACGCTGTGGTTCGTTTGCCGCACATCGCCGAATCGCTACGCGCGCTCATCATCCGTCACGCTGCCGGTTTCCGCGTTGATCCCAAGGCAATGATGGACCGCCTCGGAGATCTGGCGGGTGACCCTGGCGATGCGTCCGAGCGCCTGCTCGAAATGGCGCAGCTCGCTGCATCGTCCCCAACTCCAGATCAGACGATGGCGGCCCATTCGTTACAACGGCTCAACGCGATCATCGGTGGTTACGTCGGCCACGTCGGCGACCTTGTTGGTTCACAACTGCTCGGCGGCGACCGCAGAGTGGCCGAAGCTATGCGCCGCCGCAGGATGCAGCCAGACGATGCAACCGACATGCTCGCCCAGCTGACGGGCCTCAAAGTCACCGCAGAGCAGCACGAGCGTGGAGCAGCGTTTGTTCGGGGTGTACTCAACCGCGCAGGCGACGAGGACGCAACCGCGTTGGCGGCCCTGTGGCAATCTCACCCTGGCGGTTCGTCCAACCTCCCCACAGATGCAGAACTCGATGCTCCTGGATTGTGGCTCGCCCGTATCGAGGTTCAGGAGCCATAGCCGCACGCACGCTTAGCGAACTCGTTTTCGCTTTCTGCTCACGGTCGAGGTGGTCGGCAGCCGAGGGCGTTGGGCAAGTTGCTTGGCACCTTCTTCGCCGTTGTCGGCGACTCGGGCACCCGTTGGGCCAAGCAGTTGGTCACCCGTTGCAGATACGGCCCGCGCATCGCTTCCAACTCGCGGTGGTGCCGACGAGAAAGTCGGGGCAGAACTCGACACAGAAGTCGGACCAAGGCGTGACACGCGAGTGCGCATTGCCTTCTGGCGGGCCACCAACCACTCCAGCGCCGGTTCGCCGACAACACCAACCAGGCACGCTCCCGCCATGGCCGC
>JAYSSK010000005.1:0-5554 GCA_043720595.1 Acidimicrobiia bacterium | reverse complement strand
AGATCTTCGGTCCCCAGAAAGACTGGGAGTGCTACTGCGGCAAGTACAAGCGTGTCCGCTTCCGCGGCATCGTGTGCGAACGCTGCGGAGTCGAGGTCACTCGCTCCAAGGTCCGCCGCGAGCGAATGGGCCACATCGAGCTGTCCGCTCCTGTGGTTCACATCTGGTACCTGCGCGGTACCCGCAGCTGGCTCGCGTACCTGCTCATGGGCACCGAGGCACGTGAAGAACTGAAGGCCAAGCAGCTCGAAAAGGTCATCTACTTCGCAGCCAACCTGGTCACCTGGGTCGACGAAGCCCGCCGCCACACAGACCTGTCCAACCTCGAAGCAGAAATGCAGGAAGAGTTGCAGGCCGTCTCGCGTGACCGTGACCTCGACGTCGACCGTCGTTTCAAGCAGCTCGAGGCCGATCTCGAGCAGCTGGAAAAGGACGGCGCGAAAGACACCGAGATCAAGGCCAAGCAGCGCCAGGCAGAAAAGGAGCTCACGGGTATCCGTGACCGCTCCACCAACGAATACGAACTTATTAAGCGCGCATTCGATGAATTCAAGAACCTGCACAGCCGCAAGATCATCGAGGACGAAGTTCTATGGCGTGAGCTTCGCCACCGCTACGAGGACTACTTCCGTGGCGGCATGGGTGCCGAAGCCATCAAGCAGCTCATCGACGAGATCGACCTCGACGCTGAAGAAATCAAGTTGCGCGAACTCATCGAACCTTCGGCTGGCTCGACGGCCCGTCCGTTGTCGGCTCAGCGCAAGCAAAAGGCGATCAAGCGCCTGAAGATTGTCGCCGCATTCAACAAGCGAGACGACAACGGCAAGCGCCTCAACGACCCCCGCGCCATGATCCTCGATGCCGTTCCGGTCATCCCTCCAGACCTTCGCCCCATGGTGCAGCTCGACGGTGGCCGCTTCGCGACCTCCGACCTCAACGACCTGTACCGCCGTGTCATCAACCGCAACAACCGTCTGAAGCGTCTGCTCGACCTCGGTGCCCCCGAGATCATCGTCAACAACGAAAAGCGCATGCTCCAAGAGGCCGTCGACGCGTTGTTCGACAACGGTCGTCGTGGCCGTCCGGTCACCGGCCCAGGTAACCGCCCTCTCAAGTCCCTTTCGGACATGCTGAAGGGTAAGCAGGGTCGTTTCCGTCAGAACCTGCTTGGGAAGCGCGTTGACTACTCGGGCCGTTCGGTCATCGTGGTCGGCCCAACGCTGCGCCTGCACCAGTGTGGTCTTCCGAAACTGATGGCGCTCGAGCTATTCAAGCCGTTCGTCATGAAGCGACTAGTGGACCTCGAGCTTGCTCAGAACATCAAGTCAGCCAAACGCATGGTGGAACGCCGCCGCGCTCAGGTGTGGGACGTCCTCGAAGAAGTCATCAAGGAACATCCGGTTCTGTTGAACCGTGCTCCTACGCTTCACCGTCTCGGCATCCAGGCCTTCGAGCCCGTGCTTGTCGAAGGCAAGGCCATCCAGCTCCACCCCCTGGTCTGCACCGCGTTCAACGCCGACTTCGACGGTGACCAGATGGCAGTTCACCTGCCGCTGTCGGCCGAAGCGCAAGCCGAAGCCCGCGTGCTGATGTTGTCCACCAACAACATCTTGTCCCCTGCGCACGGTCGGCCGATCGCCGTTCCTGCTCAGGACATGATCATTGGCATCTACTACCTCACCATGGCCCGAGCGGGTGCTGCTGGTGAAGGTCGTACCTTCCGCCACGTGTGGGAGATGGAGCGTGCTTATGACGACAAAGCCATCACGCTGCACTCCACCATCAAGTACCGCACCGAAGACGCACGTTACGGCGGCGTCACCGATGCACCAGTCGAAGTCGAGACCACGTGGGGCCGCATCCTGCTCAACGAGGCGATGCCGGTTGGCTTCCCCTTCATCAACAAGCTGTTGAAGAAGAAGGAAATCACCACGTTCGTCGAGGACCTGGCGTACAACTACCCGAAGGGTGTCACCGCCGATGCGCTCGACGCTCTGAAGAACCTGGGCTTCCGATACGCAGCGCAGTCCGGGCTGTCGATCTCCATCAACGACGTATCGACTCCTTCGGAGAAGCGCGAAATCCTCGATCGCCACGAGCGCGAGGCTGAAAAGATCGAGACGCAGTTCCTGCGTGGCGTCATCACTGACGACGAGCGTCGCGAACGCGAAGTCGAGATCTGGACCGAGGCAACTGCGGAAGTGCAGAAGGCCATGCAGGACATGCTCGACGCCAACCCGATGAACCCGATCAACCTGATGGTTGGTTCAGGTGCTCGTGGTAACGCCATGCAGGTCCGTCAGATCGCCGGTATGCGCGGTCTCGTGGCCAACCCTCGCGGTGAAATCATTCCCCGCCCGATCAAGAGCAACTTCCGTGAAGGACTGTCGGTGCTGGAGTACTTCATCTCCACCCACGGTGCCCGTAAAGGTCTGGCCGACACTGCTCTGCGAACCGCAGACTCGGGGTATCTCACCCGCCGTCTGCATGACGTGGCTCAGGAGCTCATCGTTCGTGAAGAGGACTGCGGTTCAACCCGTGGTCGCTGGCTCGAGTACGTCGGGCCAGACACCGCTGAGAAGCGTGCCTACCTGGAAACGTCATTGCTTGGCCGTATGTTGGCCGAGCCCATCACAATGTCCGACGGCACCGAACTCGACCGCAACACGCAGGTCTCCCAGGAGCTCATGGAGCTCATCCGTGACGACGTCAAGGTCGACCGCGTGCGTGTTCGCACCGTGCTTGCCTGCGACGCCGAAATTGGTGTGTGCTCCACGTGTTACGGCCGTTCGCTGGCATCTGGCCGCATGATCGAGCTCGGCGAATCCGTCGGCGTGATCGCAGCCCAATCCATTGGTGAGCCTGGCACCCAGCTCACGATGCGTACCTTCCACACCGGTGGTGTGGCTGCTGGTAAAGGCGAGTCCTCCGACATCACTGCTGGTCTTCCCCGCGTTGTTGAGTTGTTCGAAGCTCGTACCCCGAAAGGCAAGGCCGTGCTGGCCCGCAAGACCGGCACGCTTCGCTTTGAAGGCGACGACGGCAAGCTGCGCAACATTGTGCTGATCGCCGACGACGGAACCGAAGAGCCTTACCAGGTGTCGGTCAACGCCAAGTTGTCCGCCGGCATCGCCGACGGCGCCACGGTGAACGCCGGTGACCCGCTCAACCTCGGGCCGCAGGATCCGAAGGAAGTCCTTGATATCAAGGGTGTCCGCGATTGCCAGACGTACCTGGTGAACGAGGTCCAGAAGGTTTATCGGGACCAGGGCGTGTCGATCCACGATAAGCACATCGAGCTGATCGTGCGTCAGATGCTGCGTCGTGTTGCCGTGCAGGAGCCAGGGGAGTCCCCATTCCTGCCAGGCGAAAAGGTCGACGGGCGCACGTTTGCGCTAGTCAACCGAGGCTTGGTCGATGAAGGCAAGGTGTCAGCAGAGGCTCGTCCTGAGCTGATGGGTATCACCAAGGCTTCGCTGGCTACCGAGTCTTGGCTGTCGGCAGCTTCGTTCCAGGAAACCACCCGAGTGCTCACTGAAGCAGCCATCGAAGGCCGTTCCGACGGCCTGCTTGGCCTCAAGGAGAACATCATCATCGGAAAGCTGATCCCAGCAGGTACCGGCATGATGAAGTACCGGGATATCGACGTCACTGTTCAGGGCGCCGACGAGATGCTGCCAACCGAAATGCCGGAACGTTCCGACGATCTTGCAGCCTGGCTGGCTGGAATCGACTCCACTCCAGTTCGTGCATTCGGCGACCCCATCTTCGGCAACGTGGCGTCTGGCCCGCTGTTCGGTGGCGAAGACCTCGGTGCACCTCGCACCAGCGTGTTCGACGAAAACTAACCCGTCCGCTTCAGGCCCGACCCGGGCCTGAAGTGATGACAAACTGATCTGCGTGTCGCACGCCGAGCAAGAGGAGCAAACCTCGGGCTCGGCGCGTGTCGCGTCCGCGGGCAAATCGGCCCCGCGAAGTGGCCTTGAACCAGGGGCTGCGCATCACTCGGCGTTGCCGGCTGACCCACGGGTTCTCTTCAGCGCGCTGGCTCGAACGTCAGCAGTGCTCGCTGTGCTGCTGGTGCTCGTTGGTGTCTTCGCCGCCGGGGTCATAGTCGCGCCGCGGTTCGACGACGGCCCGGACAACTCCTTGCCGACGAGAATTGGCAATGATGTTGGCAAGTCTCAGTCGCTCGATGGCGTGGTTCGTGGCCTGCGGGCTCAGGGCGTGATCGTGCGTCCAAACGTTCGCCAGTCTTTGGGCGCGCTGCTTTATTGGTACGACAAACGAGATGACCTTCGCGCGAACCTGAGTGCCTCTGACGGCTCTCCTGACCTCGTGCGGCTGTTGGCCTATGCGGCCACGGTCGATGACGCCACGGCAGTATCGCTTGTGCCGTACCGGCCCGGCCTTGGCGAGTTGCGAGGACGCCTGGGGATCATTGAGGGTGGCGGTGCCGACATCAACTCGGCACTTTTTTGGATGTTCGCCAATCGAGCCGATCCGCAAATCGACACCGACCCGGTCATTACGGTCTTGGCTGGCGTATGGAAGCAACGCCCGGAGCTTCATCAGCAGTTTTTGGCCGGCGGCCGGTTGCAGCTGGTTCCGTTGCTGTTCTGGGCAGCCAATGTGCCATCCGAGGACCCCTCGCTGACGGATCTGACGCGCATCCAGTATCAACTGGAACAGCTTCCCGCCGAGTTCCGCTCTCCGGCCTGACCAAATGATCGCGAACGTTCGACGGGCCAACGTCCTCCCCCGCATCTCGGCCAAACTCATCTCGGCCAAACTCAACGCTGCCAAACTCCACGCTGCCCAACTCAACGCCGACCCGATCGACAGTCGACTCAGCTGGCTGGAGTACGTCTCGCTCACGGTGCCCTTCGGCGTTGCGGCCCTTGCGCTGGCGACGAAACTCCTCGGTCTGATCATCGACCGGGCGTTGTTCGTCGGCGCCCCGACAGCAGCCGTTGGGATGGCTCTCGCTGTTTGGCTCGATCCCGTTCGGCCGCGCCGGCTTCCGTTAAGCCGTTGGCGACCCCAAGCCATCGCGCTGGCGCTCTCCCAAGTACTTGTGGCGTCGACCTTCGTGCGGCGCATCGGGACCGGATTGGTTCCCCGGGCGGCTTCGTCGGACTTCGGGAGTCACGGAGGAATCGTGACGTGGATAGCCGAGAACAACGCAATGCCTTCGCCGAGCCGTTGGTCGGCAACTCTGGCTGCTTACCCAGCGGGCGGCCATCTGAGCGCAGCCTTCCTCGCACTGATTGCTCCGTTGGCACCGCTTCAGGCGCTTTGGGTGGTGACGCTGGCGGCCCTCATCGGTACGTGGCTGATTTTGTGCGTGCTGGCACGACACCTGGCGATTCAGCGGCCGTGGCTGGCAAGTGCCTTGGTCTTGTTCTTCATTTTTTCGGCGTATAGGTACACCGTCGGGATCGTGACCTATGACTACTTTTTCGCACAACTGACCGGCCAGTGGCTCGCTCTGGCCGGGGTCGCGCGGATTGTGGTTGGACTCCGACACACGCAAGCCAGGGGTATTCAAGAC
>JAYSSK010000004.1:0-15870 GCA_043720595.1 Acidimicrobiia bacterium | reverse complement strand
CCAGCCCCGGCTTGGAACGCCCGCTGCGCACCCCGGCCCACTTCGGCCGTTTTGTCGGTACCGAGGTATCGGTGAAAACCGTCCCAGGAACCCCCGGCGAGCGGCGTCGCACCGGCGTCCTCACCGCAGCTGACGGGACGGCCGACGGCACCATCACGCTCACCGATCGAAGTGGCGAGCACGTCATCGCGTACTCATCCATCGATCGTGCCCGCACGGTGTTCAAGTGGGGCGAACAACTCGGTCCAGGCGAAACAGCATCGGGTCAGCCTCGCAAAAAGGGCGCGCTCCCCAAAGGGCAGCGCCCTGTGCACCCGAAAGCAGCGGCTGCCGCGCAAGCAGCAGCGCTACTTGTTGCTGGTCCAGTCAACGATAACGAAGCTCCGGAAGATGTCGAAGATGCCGATCTCGAAGAGGACTTCGACGAAGCTGACGACGACTTCGACGAGGGCTACGACGACGATCTCGACGACGACGATCTCGACGACGACGACGATCTCGACGACGAAGCCGACGATGAAGCCGACGATGAACCGGAACCGGGCGCGCTAGCGTCTCGGTCCCCCAGATCCCGGCCGACCCGCAACACCCGGGCACCAGCCCGTCCGACCGAACACGAAAACCCTGAGGTGACCTCATGAAGCTCAACGCAGAACTGATGGATGCGCTCGAACTGATCGAGCGTGAGAAGGGTGTTCCTAAGGAGGCCCTTCTCGACGCGTTGGCCAATGCGCTGGTCACGGCATATAAGCGTCTGCCCAACGCAGCAGAAGAAGCTGTCGTGTCCATCGACCCCGACTCGGGCGAGATGTGGGTGTACGCGCAAGAGCTCAACGAGGACGGCGAGGTCATCCGCGAGTGGGACGACACCCCGAAGGAATTCGGACGCATCGCTGCGCAGACGGCCAAGCAGGTCATCATGCAGCGCATCCGTGAGGTCGAACGGGACCTGAAGTACGACGAGTACGCAGGCCGTGAAGGCGACATCGTCACCGGCATCATCGAGCAGCAGGATCACCGCTACACCCTGCTCAACCTAGGTCGGGTCGAGGCACTGTTGCCGCAGGCAGAGCAAGCCATGGGCGAGCGTTACGAGCACAGCTCACGCCTCAAGGCATACATCGTCGAAGTTCGCCGCAGCCCCAAAGGCCCGCAGATCGTCGTCAGCCGCACCCACCCTGGCCTCGTCAAGCGGCTGTTCGAGCTCGAGGTCCCCGAGATCAACGACGGCGTCGTCGAGATCAAAGCCATGGCCCGTGAACCGGGGCACCGCACCAAGGTTGCTGTCTGGTCTAACGATGCCAACGTCGACGCTGCCGGCGCCTGCATCGGTGCCCGTGGTGCGCGCGTGCGGATGGTCGTCAACGAACTGCGCGGCGAAAAGATCGACATCGTGCCGTTCAACCACGATCCCCAGGACTTCGTTCGCGAGGCACTTGGCCCGGCCAAGGTCAAGGAAGTTCGCATCGACGAGCAGACCGGCACCGCAACGGTCATCGTCCCGGACAACCAGCTCAGCCTTGCCATTGGCAAGGAAGGGCAGAACGCCCGTCTCGCTGCGCGCCTCACCGGCTGGCGGATCGACATCAAGGGCGAGTCCCAGATGGAAGAAGAAGCAGCCAACTGGGCCGAGGGCGAATGGGTGACCAACCCAGATACCGGCGAGCAGGTCTGGCAGCCAGCCGACGGAGGCGAAGCAATGTCTGCTGACCAGTGGCGCACCGGCGACGACGCCCCCGCGGCAGCCGAGACCGCCGCCGAGGCTCCTGCTGCAGAAGCCACGGTTGCTGATACTCCAGTTGCTGATACTCCAGTTGCTGATGCTCCAGTTGCTGATGCTCCAGTTGACCTGGTTGACCCGGCTGGCGATTCCGGAGATCCGGCATAGCGGCCTCGAATTCCGATGTCCCCGGATCACCTGACCCGGGGTCTTTCGTCCGGCTTGCCGGACGACCCGTGCGGACGTGCGTCGGGTGCAGGCAACGTTTCGACGCTGCCTCGCTCGTGCGCCTTGCACTCGAATCCGCTCACGTCAATCCCGATGCGGGCGGACAGATCATCCACGACCTGATTGTTTCCCGCGTCGCGTCTGGACGCGGGGCTTGGGTGTGCCCCACCGACGCCTGTGCCAGCAACGCGGACCGCAGCGGTGCCGCTGCTCGAACGCTTCGAATCAACCGCTCCTCGCTGTCTTCGGACGCTGTGCGTGGCGCTTTGGTCCGAGCCGGGCTCGTCTGACGGGCCGTCGGGGAGCCAACCGAAGGTTCATCGACGAGTTTGGCAGGTTTCTGCCGAGCTGACGCTGGGCTGACGCTGGGGCGACGCTGGGCTCACGGCGGACGGTGAAACGCCCACGAAACCCAACAGATCCACGAGTTGTGACGCCGGAACCACCGGACATCTGACCGGTGTCTCGCCGGCTTCAACAACAAATTCATCAAGAAAACGACGCGACGACACCGCGTCACGCTGATTCGTGCCACGGGCCCTCCCGAGGTGCGCGACGATAGAGGGCTTGCGTTTTCGACGCCAAGCACGACCTACCCGCAAGGAAACTCGCTTTGGCTGCCAAGATCAGGCTTCACGAACTCGCACGAGAACTGGGCCTCACCAACAAAGAAACGCTCGACCTATGTGTCGGGCTGGGGATCGGGGTCAAGAGCCACTCGTCTTCCATCGAGGATGCACAGGCTGACCGCGTCCGGCGCAAAGCCGAACGTGAAGGACTCAAGCGCGACGTTCAGCCCGAAGAAGAAAAGCCGGTCAAGAAGACCGCCAAAAAGGGTGCCGACGCAGCCGAGGCTGCAGCAGAACCAGCACCGGCCTCGGCATCTTCCTCCGCGCCAGCGCCGCCGTCTGCCTCAGCAGCCGCACCCGCCGCTCAGCCATCGGTCGCACCCGGGCCGCCTGCGCCTTCGGTTAACCGCATCGTGTCTTCGGCACGGCCTACAGCCGCCGGTGCAGCACCGCGGCCCACGGCACCCATCAGCCCGGTCAACAACCCGGCCAGTTCGGGTTCAGCCGCGGCTGCAACCGCTGCCCCGGTCAGCCCTGTTGCTGCCGCAGCACCAGCCGCAGCAGCTCCCGTCGCTCCAGTCAACGCCCCTGCTGCAGCAACCCCTGCGGCTTCCGCTGTGCCGGCAGCATCCTCGGTAGCCGCAACCACACCGACCGCAGCGCCGTCTGCACCGACTGGGCGATCGGCCGAAGCTGGTACGCCAGTGGTTCCCGGCCCTGCAGCTCCGACGGTCGCTCCTGGCGCCGCGGCTGCTGCTGCTGCTGCAGCTCCGGCTCATGCGCCTCGTCCTGCGGGCAGTCCGCCGTTGCAGAACCCAATCGGGCAGCGTCCTGCTGATCCGCCAAAATCGGCCACCGGGCGGCCTATCCCGCCACCCCCCGGGCCACCACGCTCGTTCAGCGGCCGCCCAATTCCGCCACCTCCCGGAGGCCGTCCGACGCCTGCTGGTGCTCCCGGTTCGCGTCCCGGCGGTCCAGGTGCCCGTCCCGGTGGCCCCGGCGCAGGTGCAGGTGCTGGCGCACGTCCTGGTGCTCCGGGCGCACGCCCAGCAGGCGCGCCAGGCAGTCGTCCCGGCTACACACCTTCACGGCCAGGCGGCGGTTCATTCCCACGTCAGTCCGTGCCAGGTGCGGGTGTCCCGCGTCCCGGTGGCCCTGGTGGTCCCGGTGGCAAGGGCGGTCCTGGTGGCGGCCGTGGCCGTCCCACCCAGCAGCGCCAAAGCCGTTCGAAGCGTCGTAAGGCCTTCGAAGAGCTAGAGCCCGGCCGTATTACCCGTTACGAGAAGTCTTCGGCCCCGGTTCCAGACGGCGAAGTCATTGTCGAGCGCGGTGCGTCAGCACAGGACCTCGGTCCAAAGGTCAATCGCAGCGCTGCCGACGTCGTTCGTTTCCTCATGTCACAGGGCGAGCTTGTCTCGGCCACCATGAGCCTCACCGACGACATGATCGAGCTGTTCGCACTCGACATTGGCGCACAAGTGCTTCTGGTCGATCCTGGCCAGCAGGAAGAGGTCGAACTCCTCCAGCTGTTCCAAGACGATTCCGACGAAGACGACGACGACCTGTACGAGACCCGTCCACCGGTGATTACCGTCATGGGTCACGTCGACCATGGCAAAACCACCATCCTCGACCGCATCCGGTCTGCCAACGTTGTTGCAGGCGAAGCCGGTGGCATTACGCAGCACATCGGTGCGTACCAGGTTGTCAAAGACGGCCGCCTCATCACCTTTATCGACACCCCGGGCCACGAGGCCTTCACGTCGATGCGTCTGCGTGGTGCACAAGTCACCGACATCGTCATCCTGGTGGTTGCCGCCAACGACGGCGTCATGCCTCAAACCCTCGAAGCGCTCGCTGCTGCCAAGGCTGCAGAGGTGCCAATCGTGGTGGCCATCAACAAGATCGACGTGCCAGGCGCAGACCCCAACCGGGTCATGCAGCAGCTTGCCGAACACGACCTTGTGCCTGAAGCATGGGGCGGCGACACCATCATGGTGGAGCTCTCCGCGCTGCAGAACTTGGGCATCGACGACCTCTTGGAGCAGGTGCTCCTGGTCGCCGACGTCGAAGACCTCAAGGCGGTTCCAACGGGCAAGGCTCGCGGCACCGTCCTCGAAGCCAACCTCGACATCGGCCGTGGTCCTGTGGCCACCGTGCTCATCGAAAAGGGCACACTGTCCGTCGGCGATCCAATCGTTGCCGGTCCTGCGTGGGGTTCCGTACGCGCACTTATCAACGATCGTGGCGAACAGGTCAAGTCCGTCGGCCCATCCACCCCGGTTCAGATTCTTGGTCTGTCCATGGTCCCTGGTGCAGGCGACGAGTTGCGTGCAGCTCCGAACCTGAAGATCGCCAAGGTCGTCGGTGAATCCCGCGAATCTCGTCAGCGCTTCGCCGGTCTTGCCGGTTCGGCATCCGCGGTCAGCGGTGGCGTCAAACTGGAAGACCTCTTCGAGCAGATCCAGAAGGGCGAAGCAGCAACGCTCAACCTGGTGCTCAAAGCCGACGTGCAGGGTTCGTTGGAGGCGCTCACCGCGTCGCTCAAGAAACTCGAACGTCCCGAGGTCAAGATCACCTTCGTGCATCGTGCAGTCGGTGGCATCACTCAGTACGACGTGCAGTTGGCAGCCACCACCGGGTCAACCATCATCGGCTTCAACGTGCGGCCCGACCGCAATTCGCGTTCCATGGCAGAAGACGAGAAGGTGCAGATTCGCACCTACGACATCATCTACAAGGTGCTCGAGGACATGCAGTCCGCAATGCTTGGTCTGCTCAAGCCAGAGTTCGAAGAAGTTGTCACCGGCGAAGCCGAAGTCCGCGAGGTCTTCAGCGTGCCAAAGATCGGTGCCATCGCCGGTTGCATGGTTCGCAACGGGTCAATCACCCGTGGCTCCAAGGTGCGGTTCCTCCGTGAAGGCGTGGTCATCTGGAAGGGTGCCATTGCGTCGCTACGGCGTTTCAAGGACGACGTGCGAGAGGTCCAGACGGGCTTCGAGTGCGGTGTCGGCCTCACCGACTTCAAGGACCTCAAGGGCGGCGACCTCATCGAAACCTACGAAGAGCGAGAAATCGCCCGGGTGTAGCCCGCGAGAGAGGTTGCCCCCGACGCTGGGGGCAATCCACCTCCGAACTGCGTTCCGAGGTGGATTGCCTCGGCGTAAGAGCCTGAACACACGACGGTCTGCCTCTGAGTAGTCCGTCGTTTCGCGTCCCGGGGGTGATGTTGCGCGTATCAAGAGCCCGAGTTGTGTTCGGGTAGCGAGTCCCTGCAGCGAGGTGCGAGGCGAGATTTGCTGGTGAGAAGTCACTAACCGTGAGGAATCTCGGCTGGATTCGGTTTTCAGTAGTGATTTGGTCACTCAGAGTAGGTACGTTCACCTTGCTTGATTCAACAAGCAAACGAGTCGGGGCTGCGAATACCCGACCTGTCGACGAGAACTCGCAGGGAGACCACCATGGCTCAGCACCGCACAAGCATTGGACACTCGGGACCGACAGGGGCCGGCTCGAACAAGTCGATCGAACACTTTCAAATGCGAAACGGATGGGCTCGACGGCCCGTTCGTGCCTGCGTCGCCGGGGCGCTGATCTTTGCCTCCATAGCGGTGAGCCAATCCAACGCCGAGGAACAGCAGGTCGACGATGTGGCTGTTTTGGCCGTAGTGGCAGGTGCGGACGGTGCTCGGTCTTCGTCGGAGGTGGTGTCAGTGCCAGCAGCGGACACCGAGACGCTCGCGCCAACGGTCGGTGCCCCTTTGGAACACGACGACGATGACTGCGGCCGCGACGACTGGGTCGGCGCTCCCAATTCTGCCGATTCGACGGTAGCGGTAACCGAGTTCGCTTCGGCCGAGATCAGGGGGTGCGACGAACCACGCTACGCACTCACGCTCGACAAAGTGGTGAGCAACGCAGCGGCCGGACCGTTTCACGTTGGTGACACGGTTCTGTACTCAATCACTGCCAAGAACACAGGCAACGCCTCACTGTCGGGCGTCGCTGTTTCTGATCCGAAAGTGGCCGACCTAGTCTGCGACCGGGCCATGCCAACAACTCTCAGCGTCAATGCAGAGATCAAATGCACCGCGTCGCATGTCGTCACCAGCGGTGATGTCGAGTCAGCAACATACGACAACACCGCTTCGGTGAAAAGCAATCAGTTGAAAACCCTGACTGATACCGCTACGGCCCCCCTGGTTGCGCCAGTCACGACGCTTCCGCCTGACACGACGATTCCGCCTGACACGAAACCCGACACCACTGTGGTGACCACCGAAGCCACCACGACCCGTGCCACGACGACCCGTGTCGTGACGACAATGCTGACGCCCGTTCCAGCACTGAATCCTGACCCGGTGTTGACGACTGCGGCCCCGACGACCGTCGCCTCAACGACAGCAGCTCCAACGACGGTAACGACGCCGTCAACGGCGGCTCCGACGACGCCCGCTCCCACGACTGCAGCTCAGGTCTTGGTGCTCGGGGCAACCGTCGAGGCTCCCGTCGAACTGGTGGATGCGGAATCGGTTGCCTTCACCGGAAGCAACCCCGGACGACTGGTCTTGTCCGCATTCGGACTCATCGCCGCTGGTTTTGTGTTGCTGACCGGCCGCCGTCCGCGACGTCGTTGGTAGGCCACTCGCTGCGAGGCAAGCGAAGGCTGCTCTGAGCCCTCGGTAGCGCGAACGCGATTCGGATCTCCACCGACCCACGCAAAATGGACTCCAAGTTCGCCATGCAGGTTTGAGCGCTGCTCGAAGCGGGTAAGACACGTTTGCTTGCTTCGAGTAAGCAACGGCGTTGGGTCCGCGAATGCCCGGCGCAGAGACGAGATCTCGCGCCAGGTGAAACATGATCAACCGCAAGCGTTCTTCCCAGGATCCCGGAAACCGACGTACGGGGTCGCAGGCCAGCATTCGAAGCTTGTCACCCTCGCTCGGGACCAGTCTGGCGGTTGCTCTCCTGTTCGTGTCCGTTGGCAAGGTCGGGGCGAGTGCGGCGATCGACCGTCCGTCGTCTGCAGCGACAGGACGTCTTGCGGCGCTCGACGCCCGGAGTCATCCTTGCGGAAACGGCGCGAATGACGGGCGGGAGACCGGCGAATCCAACAGGCAATTCGTCATTGGCGGTGCCACCAACAGCACGGGAATAGACCCAGACCAGACGTATACGGAACGCGGCACGAAGTACCCGCCGACAACTGTGCCTCGTGAGACGACTGTGACTACCTCCTGTCCGCCCGATACGACCTTGCCGACGACCTTGCCGACGACATTGCCGACGACGTTGCCGACGACGTTGCCGACGACAACCACGACCGGGACAACGCTCACCTCGAGTGCACCTGTCCCGATTACCCCATTTGCGTTGATTTCAGCGCCAGCAACCAATCCTGACCCTGGTCAGAGCAGTATCGCAGCGGCTCTCACCTCCAGCATCGCAACGGCGGTTCCGCCTGCACCGACAACCGCTACGAGCACGGCTGCACCGACTACGGCCGCACTGACCACCTTGGCAACTCTTACGACCGTCGGACCGGTCGTCGTGCTGGGTGTGCAAGTTACGGCACCGACCGCCGTTGCGAGCACCGAAGTTGCACTCACGGGGAGCAATTCCTTACAGCTGATGCTTGCTGCTGTCGCGCTAATGAGCTTGGGCGCAGGCATGCTCCTGCGCTCCCGTCGCCAGCGCTGCTGAGCCGCTCGCGTATCTCTCCCGCTTCGGGCGGGTCAAGAAACCTGTTTCGGTCCGTTTGTCCATTGCGCACATCTGTTGACGCTCAGATCCCGAGCAGCCAAACGCCGATGGCAGAGACGCCAGCGATCAGTGCCCAACTGGCGAGACCTAGGACAAGGGGACGCATGCCGACGCGGCGCAGTTTGTCGAACCGCACGCCGACGCCCAACGCAACGAGAGCTGCCGCGAACATCAGGGTCTCGACGGTCTTTGTGTACTTGAGCGCTTCCCCGGGGATCACCCCTGTCGTGCGAACCAGGATCATCGCCAAGAAACAGGCAACGAACAAGGGCAGCAGGGGAGGGCTGCTGCCCTTCTCTGCCGGGTCCACCTCATGACGTCGGTGCGACACGCTCACGCCGATCACCATCGGTGCAAGTAACACGACGCGTGTGAGTTTCACGACGGTCGCTGCTTCTTTCACGTCGTCCCCGCCAGCCGCCGACGCAGTGGCAATGGTCTGGGCAACATCATGCACCGATGCCCCAATCCACGACCCGAGGGAGTGACCGCGGAACCCAAGCCATGCACCGACAACAGGCAGGGTCACAATCGCGAGCGACCCGCACAACGTCACAAGTGCGACGGAGTAAACCACGTCCTCTTCCTTGGCCTCCGGTGTCACACCTTTCATCGCTGCAACGGCCGAGGCGCCGCAGATGGAAAAACCTGTTGCGACCAGTAGCCCAAGCGTCGGGGTGAGCCCTAGCTTGCGTGCCATCCACTGGGTTGCGAAGAACGTGATGGCGACGACGCCAACCACGAGCGCCAGACCTCTCGCACCCAGTTTCCACATGTCGGTGAGCGTCAGACGCAGACCAAGCAGCACCACGCCGAACCGGAGCAGCTTCTTGCCGGCCCACTGGATTCCAGCGAAGCACGGGCCTGGGATTCGGCCGGAATTGGAGAGCAGAACCCCAACGATCACCGCAGCGGTCAGCGGTGACAAGGCGTCAACTGCACGATGTGCCAGGAATGCGACTCCAGCCGAAGCGGCGACGATGGCGAGACCTGGACCGAGGATGCGTAACGGTTCTGGGCCCCACGCCTGATGCACAACGTTGGCGGGGCTGAGGGATTTCACGATGGCCTGATCGTACGGTGCCGAACACTCCCGCGTCGGTCGGGCGTCACCCGAACGGGTGAATGCACGGCCTGAATCACGTGCAAACCGAACAGTGAACAACGCCAACACATTAAAAGTGCCTGACTGAACACTGGTGACTGGTTCCTGTGACCCGGGCGACACTATGGTGAAGCCGTTGGGTGACCAGGGTCACAACGTGCGCACGACGGCGCTCGCTGCTATTCGCTCAACCCGCAACCTGCTGCCTTCCGGTGGCAGCGAACCCATACCACCTGTGAGGGACACACATGACGTACCGAGCAAAGCTCACCGGCGCCGCTGCGCTGGCGCTGACCGCATCGTTGTTGATGCCGGTCGGCGCTGACGCCGTCACCAAAAAGACGGTCAAGAAGACCACAACGAAAAAGAAGACCGTTACCACGGCTGCGCCGACAACGGCCGCGGCTGCAACGCCAGCGGCTAAATCCGGCGGCAAGGTCGTTTACGCCGTTGGCGCCGAGTCCAACGGGTGGCTTCCAGCCACCCAGAACTGGGCACCAGAAGGTACCCAAGTTCGCTCGTCCGTTATTGAAAACCTCTTCTATCCGAACTCCAAAGGCGAGACCATCGGCTACCTCGCAGAGTCGGCGACCCCTTCTGAAGGGTCTAAGACGTGGACTATCAAGCTGCGCTCTGGCATCAAGTTCCACAACGGTGAAGCATTCAACGCTGACGCCGTGGCGCAGAACATCACGTCAGTCCAAACCAGCCCGCTCACCGGCGCTGCGCTGCTGAACTTGGCCGGCTGTCAGGCCACCGGAGACCTTGTCGTCACTTGTGCCATGCGTACTGCCTGGGTGTCGTTCCCCGTCTTCCTGACCGGTTCGCTCGGCGCCATGGTTGCACCTGCTCAGATCAAGGCGAGGAACAGCACCGCCCCGATCGGCACAGGCCCATACGTCTTCAAGGAATGGAAGCCGAACGAGAAGTTCGTTGCGACCAAGAACCCTTCGTGGTGGCGTGGTACCCCGGCAGCTGACGAGATCGAGTTCCGCATCATGATCTCAGATGACGCCCGTCTCGCCGCTCTCCAGAACGGCCAGGTTCAGTTCGCCCACACTTCGGCTGCGGTCGCCGTGAACGAGTATCAGGCTGCTGACAAGGCCGGCAAGCTCGTCCTTGTGGAAGGCGAAGGTCCAGCACAGGTCAATTACGACATGTTGAACAACGCCAATGCGCCGTTCAACATTAAGAGCTGCCGTCTGGCTGCCACGTTGGCACTCGACCTCGACACGCTGATCAAGATCCGTGCGCAGGGCTTCACCAAGGCCAACGGCATGTTCTCTCCTGGCACAACCGGCAACCTGGCAAACAACGGCAACCCTGGCTACAACCTCGATAAATCGAAAGAGGAGTACGCCAAGTGCAAGGCAGCCAACGGTGGCAAAGACGTCGAGTTCACCATGGCAACCACCACCTCTCCAGAAGCCATCGAGACCCGCAACATCAAGAAGCAAATGGTCGAGCGTGCTGGCTTCATCATCAAGACCGCTGAACTGCCGCAGGCGAGCTACATCCCAGCAGCGCTGGTCGGCTCTTACCAGTGGCTGACGTGGCGTAACCACGGCGGCTACGACCCAGACGGTGAGCGCCTCTGGTGGCACTCCGAAACCGCTCAGCCAATTTGTTCCACTGTTCCGACCGGGACCCCTTGCCAGGCCCTCAACTTTGCCCGTTTCAAGGACGGCACCATCGACGAGGCGTTCACGCAAATCCGTGGCAACTCTGACCCAGCTGTGCGGAAGAAGGCTGCTGAAGCCATCAACCAGGCCTTCGGCGAAGAGATGTTCGTCATCCCGAACTGGTACTCCAAGTGGGTTCTGGGGCAAGGTAAGGGTTGCAAGGGCGTCACCGACTTCAAGTTGCCGAACGGCGACTCTCCTTGGAAGCTCTACGGCGGTGCCACCCCTGGCGTCGGCTTCCTCACCTGCGGGTGATTGACGACCAGTAACAACGGGATTCGTTCCCGTTTCACGGTGCTCCGGAACACTGGTTCCGGAGCACCGGTTTCACTCAGATTTCTCTCAGTACTTGCTCCCGTTTGAGCCCCAAACCCCGAAATTTCGACGAAGGCTGACTTGCGTTGCTGAAATACATCCTCCGCCGTTTCGCAATGGTGATTCCGGTTCTGTTCGCTGTCACGCTCTTGTGTACCGGCATGCTGTCGCTCCTCGAGGGCGACGCTGCTGCAATTGCCCTTGGCGTGAACGCCACTCCCGAGGCGCTTGAAGAAAAGCAAAAGGAATTCGGCCTCGACAAGCCTTTCCCTGTTCGATATGCCAACTGGGCTGCCGACGCCGTGCGCGGTGATTTCGGAACCAGTTGGAAATACGAGGGAGTGGAAGTCACAACCCTCGTGAAGCAAAGCTTTCCGGTCTCTATTACCTTGGCGCTGTTTGCCGTCACTCTCTCGCTGCTGATTGCCGTCCCGTTAGGGGTGTATTCTGCCTATCGGGTGGGGGGTCGCCTCGACCGCGCCATCAACACGTTTGCATTCGGAATGTTGTCCGTACCTGGCTTCGTTGCGGGGTTAGCGGTTCTGGTGGTGTTCAGCTCTCTGTTCAGGCAGATTGGTGGAGATGGCACAACGTCCAACGTCTTTCTCCGCGACTACGTCCCGTTCTTTACGAACCCCGTGCGATGTCTTCAGTCCCTGTTTGCTCCGGCAATCGCCGTGTCCGTAAGCCAGTCGGCCGGGTTCCTCCGCATCATCCGTACCGACATGGCCACCACGCTGCAAGATGACTTTGTGCTCATGGCCAAGTCGAAAGGGATGTCGGACCGGTACATCCTCACTCGTCACGCGTTCAGGCCGTCGAGCTTCACGCTGATGACGGTCGTCGGTGTTGCCATCGGCCAGTTGCTTGGAAACCTGCTCATCATCGAGGGCATCTTCAGCCTCAACGGACTTGGCGGCAAGGTGTTCCAGGCCGTCAACGATCGTGACTACCCCGTGACGCTCGGGGTGGTGTGCATCATCACCGTGGTCTTTGTTCTGCTCACCACCCTGATCGACGTGATGTACGGCATCGTCGATCCTCGTGTCCGGTTCGCTCGGAAGCTTGGATGACGCCGATGACAACGACCGCTCCTGACCTTCCGGCAACTGCGGCGTCGGCAATGGCTGCCGCACAAGCCGGACCAGAGCCGATTGCGCCCCCGAAGGTGAAGAAACCCTGGGGGCCGATGTTCTGGATTGCTGTCTTCTGGCTCTGCGGCGTGGTGACCGGAACGACGCTGGCGAACCTGCTCGATTGGAAGAAGGAGCCGGATTTTCTCGGCACGGTTGCAGTGACCGAGGGGAACTGGTCGAGCACGATCTCCACCCTCCATCCGCTTGGTCTCAACCTCAGCGGCAACGACATCTTGGTGGATTTGGTGAGGGGGGCGAAGAACAGCCTCATCATCGCAGCAGCCACGGTGTTGCTGGGCTTCCTGGTGGGCGGCACGCTGGGTATGATCTCGGGCTACTTCCGGGGCAAGGTCGATGTGGCGCTGTCTTTTTGCACGAATGTGCTGTTGAGCGTGCCGCCGTTGCTCTTCATTTTGTTGATGATTGCAGTGCTGAGTTCCAGTACCACCGGAGGTGTAGCCCAGGGGCTGAGTTCGAGTGTCGGCAAGGTGTCCCTCGCCCTCGGAGTGCTGTCCATCCCGCAGATCTTCCGTGTAGTGCGGGCCAGCACGATTCAATTCTCGCAACGAGAATTTGTGATGGCAGCACGCGCGATGGGAGCGAAAGTCCCGCGCATCTTGTGGTCCGACATTTTGCCGAACGTCGCAAAACCGATGCTGGCGTTCGGCCTGGTCGCTGCCGGCTCGGTGATGGTGATCGAAGGCGGCCTGAGTTTCCTCGGCGTCGGCGTGGGATCGGGAACCGACACCACCGCCTGGGGCAAGCAAGTTGCAGCAGCATCGCAACGTGGCGATATCGAGAAGGCCCCCATGGTTGCACTGATCCCGGGTATCGCCCTCTTCCTGACCGTTCTCTCGTTCAACTACATCGGAGACAAGGTGCGAGAGCGTCTAGAGAACAAGCAGGGAGCATTGTGATGGGCGAGCGGAGCGAGTCCTCACGGGTGCGATCAGTGTCGCGGAGCATTGTGATGGGGCATCATTTGTTTGCCCTTGCTGTTAGTTGTCTGTCCCGTTCGTTACGTCCAAAGGCTGTCTGATATGGCACTTCTCGAGGTGACCGATCTGGTCACCCATTTCAAGACCGACCGCGGCATTGTGCAGGCGGTGAACGGGGTGTCGTTCTCGCTCGACCGGGGCCAAACCCTCGGCATCGTCGGCGAGTCCGGCTCGGGCAAGTCCGTGCTGTCCCGTTCGATCATGAACCTGCTGCCGCGCCGCGGTGTGATCCGCACAGGCGAGGTGGTGTTCGACGGCAAGGTCACCAGCAAGATGTCGTCCAAGGAAAGTCGCAAGCTCTACGGCCCCGGCATGGCGATGATCTTCCAAGACCCCATGACGTCACTCAACCCGGTGGTGAAGATCGGCCGCCAGCTCACCGAGGGTCTCACGCAGCACTTCGACGTGAAGAGGGCCGACGCGCTGGAAACAGCTGAAGAGCTGCTGCGCTCGGTCGGTATTCCAGAGCCGAAGCGTCGCTTGTCCGAGTACCCGTTCCAGCTCTCTGGCGGTATGCGTCAACGTGTCGTGATCGCTTCGGCGTTGGCCTGCGGCCCGCAGCTGCTGTTCGCCGACGAACCAACAACGGCGCTCGATGTGACCGTGCAGAAGACGATTCTCAACCTGCTGGCCCGCCAGCAGCGAGAGCGGGATATGGCCATGATCCTGGTCACCCACGACCTCGGCGTTGTTGCCGGTCGCACAGACGAGATCATGGTGATGTATGCGGGCATGGTGGTTGAAAAGGCGACCACCACCGACCTCTTCGCCAACATGCGCCATCCGTATACCGAGGCGCTGCTCAAGTCGATTCCGAAGCTGTCCGACCCGTCGCACACCCGGCTGGAATCCATCCCAGGCCGACCACCGAACCTCATCACGCCGCCAAGCGGATGCCGGTTCGCACCACGTTGTACGTACGCAGACGATTGGTGCCACAAGGAACTTCCACCACTCACCGAAGACCCGGAATCACCCGGGCACTTCTTCCGCTGCTGGAATCCGGTGTCACAGACACCAGTGAAGATTTCCACGAAGCCCGTGTCTGCCGACGCGCCGGCTGCTACCGCCCCTGTAGGAGCAAACTGATATGGCAGGTTCAGGAAAGGCCCACATGCGGCCTGAAGGGACAGCGCTGCTGTCCGTGAACGACCTCGTGGTCGAGTTCCCTGTCGGGCGCTCGGGCCTTAAGGTCAACGCGGTGTCGGGCATCAGCCTTGATGTAATGGAAGGCGAAACGCTTGGGCTGGTAGGCGAGTCGGGTTGTGGGAAGTCCACCACGGGCAAGGCCATCATGCAGTTGCCAAAGCCGACGTCGGGGTCCATCAGCCTCGATGGCCAAGAGCTCACCACCTTGGACAGCGAAGACCTGCGCAGGGTCCGGCCGCGTATGCAGATGATTTTCCAAGATCCCATCTCGTCGCTGAACCCGCGCCGCAAGATCGTAGACATCGTCTCCGAGCCGCTCAACATCTGGAAGGTCGGCACCGAGGCAGAACGCGAAGCAAAAGTTCGCGCCACCCTCGATACCGTGGGCATCGACGTTGACCAGGCCGGAACACGCAAGCCCCACGAGTTCTCCGGTGGGCAGTGCCAGCGCATCTGTATTGCACGGGCTCTGGTGATGGAACCCAAGGTGATCATCTGCGACGAGCCAGTATCGGCGCTCGACGTGTCTGTGCAGGCTCAGATCCTCAACCTGCTTGAAGAGATGAAGCAGCGTTACGGCCTCACGCTTGTGTTCATAGCCCACGACCTTGCTGTGGTGAAGAACGTGAGCGACCGCGTGGTGGTGATGTATCTCGGCAAGATCTGCGAGGTTGGGCCACCCGATGTTCTGTACGCCGAGCCCCGGCATCACTACACCCGGGCGCTTATCGATTCAATCCCCGAGGCCGACCCAACACTTCGTCCCGACGAAACCTCTGCGCTGGAAGGTGATCTGCCGTCTCCGGTGATGCCTCCGTCGGGCTGCCGGTTCCGGACGCGCTGCCCAGCAGCGTCCGAGCGATGCGCAGCCGAAGAACCACAGCTCACCGAGGTTGGCGCGGGCCATTTCGTGGCATGTCACTTCCCGTTGGCTATCGATGCAGCAGTGCATGCCGGAGTGGCAGCAAGCTGATTTTGTTCGTGGGTTAGTCGGGCCAACTCTGTCGGCCCGACGCCACATCGGCTCCCAGCCGGGCTTGCACGTGCTCGGTGCGCCCTCGGTGGTCAAGCGGAACAGGCAACAGCGTTGCGTTAATTCTGTTCCATTCGGCGCGCATTGAATCAACCACACCTGGATGGTGAGCCGCGATGTCGGCCGTTTCGCGCCCGTCACCGGCAATGTCGAATAGTTGCTCACGCGGACC
>JAYSSK010000003.1:0-2280 GCA_043720595.1 Acidimicrobiia bacterium | reverse complement strand
CGAGAGTGCGATCCTCGTCGGGATGATCGAGGCCTGCAGCGATGAGCTCTGCGTGTTGAAACCGCAACAGATCGAGTTCGCGCATGCGTGCCCGTTCGTCGCCACCCATCGCCGCAAGTTGCGAATCGATGTGGTGCAGCGCGGCCCGAGCACTGTGCAGTTTCGACAGGTCGATACGGCCAAATTGGTCGAGGGCTTCGCGTTGCGAAGCCGCACCCAGCAGCGACTGATGCCCGTGCTGCGCGTGGATGTCGACCAGCAACCCGCCGACGTCGGCAAGCTGCCCAACGGTGACCGGATGCCCATCGATGTAGGCACGGCTGCGACCGCTGCGAGAGACAATCCGGGACAGGACGCGTTCACCCTCGGAGGTGTCGAAACGCCCGTCGACCCGAGCTTCGTCGGCCCCGACGCGGACCATGATGGAGTCTGCCCGTCCTCCCAACAGCAGCGACAACGCCTCGACGATCATCGTCTTGCCGGCGCCGGTCTCGCCGGTGAGCGCGGTCATGCGCGGCCCGAGCACGATGGACGCGTGTTCGATGACCCCGAGGTCTCGGACAACCACTTCGGTCAGCACGACTGCTCCGATGGTCTGCGCTCGTGATCCGAAGCCCCGTGGCGCGGCGCGGTGAGATGGGTCATCAGCGGCCAGGCGTTTTCCAGGGCTGCGCAGCGGCCAGCCCGAACTTTGTACGCAACAACTGATGGAATTCTCGAGGGGTGAACGTGATGAGCCGCGCTGGCGAGGCATGCCGTCGCATCGTGACGACGGCACCTTCGGGCAACGGACCGCACGGCCGACCATCGACGAACAACGCAGCGGCACGACCTTCAAGCACATGCACCGTCACGATTTCGTTGCCGTCAAGCACAAGGCTGCGGTCGAACAGCATGTGCGCTGCGACCGGGACCACAATCATTGCTTCCATGGCCGGCGACACCACCGGGCCGCGAGCGCTGAAGGCATACGCAGTTGACCCCGTTGGGGTGGCCACGATGAGCCCATCGGCCGAGTAGTCGGTGAAGGGCACCCCGTGAAAACTGACGCCGAGACGGACCGTGTTTCCGGCGGAGGACTTTTCGACCACAGCCTCGTTGACGGCACGCAACGAGAGCGACGTGCCTTCGACACCGATCTCGAGGGTCATGCGAGATTCAGTGTGGTAATTGCCCTCCAACAGGTCGGTGAGCATCGCGTCGCCACGAGCCTCAACTTCGTCGGGCGTGACCGCAGTGAGGTAGCCGACATGGCCGACGTTGACACCAAGTACCGGGCTGTTGCCGCCAAGGTCGATGGTGCGCAGCATGGTGCCGTCGCCGCCGACGCTGATTGCCACGGTGGCACCGTTGCGGAACGTCGCCTCGGGAACAGCCCATTTCTCCAGACCGGTGAGCTGTGCGTCTTCCTCTGGCACTTGCACCGTGGCGCCGAGTGCGGTGAGCCGCTGGGCGAGGTCGAGCGCCAACTCTTTTGCTTGGGGCCGCAGACGATGAGCAAGCAACCCAACCACCGGTGTCATGCATCCCCCCGACCCACCGACGCAACTCGACCCACCGACGCAACTCGAACCACCGACGCAACGAGCGCCAAAATGGCACCGTTAGTCACCTGGCCAAGAGCCGGATCTGGAACCATGCCGGGGGCCGAGAAACAAGCGATTCTGGCGAGGAACTCGACGTTGCCGTCGGTGCCGCGGAGTGGAGAGGCCATGACCCCAATCATGGCCGCGCCAGATTCGGAAAAAGCATCGCGAACCCCGACCAATGACCGTTGCCAGACATCGGGATCTTTGATGACTCCTTTGCCCCTGGACACCTCGGCGCGGCGGGCCTCGAACTGCGGCTTGACCAACACGACCATCTGCGAATCGGCCGCAGCAAGGCCGACCAGGGCCGGAGCAACAGCGCGCAGCGAGATGAATGACAGGTCGGCGACGATGAGGGCGAAACGACGACCAGCAAGGTCTGCTGGGCTCAGCGTGCGCACGTTGACCCGTTCGTGGTTCTCGACACGAGGATCGGCCCGCAACCGTTCGTGCAGTTGGCTGTGCCCGACGTCGATTGCGACAACCGACGCAGCGCCACGCTGCAGCAGACAGTCTGTGAACCCGCCGGTGGATGCACCGGCGTCGAGGGCGATGACATTGGCAACATCGATCGCGAAGAAATCCAGTGCGCCGTCGAGCTTTTCGCCACCCCGCCCCACGAACCTGGGGCCGTCACCCACGACTTGAATCGGCTCGGAATCGTCGACCTGATGCGACGGCTTTGACGCAA
>JAYSSK010000002.1:0-5613 GCA_043720595.1 Acidimicrobiia bacterium | reverse complement strand
TCAGGGTCTCTTCACAGATGATGCCGATGATGGGGCTGTAGTACTTCGCTCCCTCGTCCTGCGGCTCGCAGTCGATGAGATCGAAGAAATAGTTGAAGTACATATTGGTGCCGTTGATGTAGCTGTGGCTGGAGTGCCCGCCCAGCAGCGTGATGCCCTTCATCTCTGCGCGGATGCGCGGCAGCACGGCTTCGTAGATGTCGTTGATCGACGACCAGTCCGCGGAGATCTCGGTGGTGCGATTCACGTTGCGGGTGGTGCGGATGCGCTCGTCTTCCCGGGTGATCTTGTCGGGACCCCACACCAGGTCGGCGAACCACTCAGCGATCAGCGCGGGGTCGACAGGTGTGCACTCGGGGTGGGTGGCCACGATCTCGTGGATACCATCTGCAGTTGCCTTGCTGATGCCGGCGTTGCCCTCGGCCATGAACAGCACGATGCAGTCATCAGGCGCGGCGAAGTTTGCGAAGTGAAGCTGGCCGTCCTCGGGGTCGTACAGGCGAGCGACCGACGGCTTGTACCCAGCCACCATCACGTCGCGCAGCACCTCGAAGCCGGTCTTCATGCTCTTCAAGGTCCACCCCATGAAGATGTTGTTCTCCGGCATGTACGGGAACAGCTTCACGGTGACTTCGCTGATGAAGCACAGCGCGCCCTCGTTGCCGATCACGATGTGGCGGATGTCGGGTCCAGCCGCGCGGCGAGGGACGTTCTTGATGCGTGAAACCTGCCCGCCGGGGAACACCACCTCGCAGCCGACCAACATGTCCTCGATGCCGCCGTAGAGGGTCGAGAACTGTCCGATGCTACGGGTCGCAACCAATCCACCCATGTGGGCCACGGGCTTGGACTGCGGCGAGTGCCCGGTGGTGAGGCCCAGCTTGCGAGCCTCGTCCTCAAGGGCTTGGAGCGGTACGCCGCACTGCGCGGTGGCCTGCATGTTGTAAGCGTCGATACTGATGATCTGGTTCATCGCCGAGCCGTCAAGCACGATGGAGTTCTCGACCACCGTCTCCAGGCCACCCTCGGTCGCCGTGCCGCCCGTGCGGGCAACCACGTTGACGCCGTTCTGGTCGGCAAACTGCAGCACTGCAGCGGCGTCGGCAGTGCTGCGGGCCATGACAACTGCCGCCGGGACGGGCGTCGAGAACACCCCGAAGATGTTGTCGAGCTTGCGCCAATTGTCGATGCTGCGCTGCTGCAGCAGAACCGGGTCGGTGAGTACCTGCTCGGTGCCGACGAGTTGCTGCAGTTG
Source organism: Acidimicrobiia bacterium (assembly GCA_043720595.1). GTDB lineage: Bacteria > Actinomycetota > Acidimicrobiia > Acidimicrobiales > JANYDT01 > JANNBN01. Next base: position 4,358 of record JAYSSK010000002.1, on the reverse strand, counting down.
TTCGACGATGGCGTCGCGGGTGAGGGCCACGGGGTGTCCTTGGTGTGTGGGTTGGTGAGGAATCAGTGGAACAGGGGAGAGTCAGTGGAAGAGGGGATAGGTGCGTCGGTACAGAGGATCGGTCGCCGAACGGATGTCGAGGAAGACGGTGTCGATCATCGCTCGGTAGAGGTCCCCGTTGCGAGTGTCAGGAGCGAACGTTTCGCGTGGAGCAGCCATCGCTCCTGCTGCGGTCTCGATGTCCGGATAGATCCCAACGGCTGCTGCAGCGCACATCGCGGCGCCGAGGCTGGCTCCGCCGTAAGCACTTCGCGATGCTGGGACGCCGAACGCGTCCGCGAAGATCTGCATGAACAGGTCGCTGGCCGACCCGCCTCCCGACACCATGATGTCGTTGAGAGTGACGCCCAGTTCGGAAGTCATCGCATCGAGGTTCTGCTTCATCGTGAGGGCGATCGCTTCGAGTATCGACCGATAGATGTGGCCCCGCCCGTGGCGCGCGTCGAAGCCGAGCATCGACCCTTTGCGGAACGGCTCGTCGGTAGGAGCGAGCCAATCGAGCACGGTCACCAGCCCCTCACTGCCGGGTGTGACGAGCGCAGCCTCCAATTCCATGAGTGCTTCGCGTGACTTGCCGAGCAAGGCTGCGTGCGCATCGAACTCCGGCCCGAGAAGGTCAAGGAACCACGTGAGTGTCCACATGCCACGACGGACCCCGTTGCTCTCGTACAGGTATCGGTGGGGCATGCAGGCGAAGTTTGTCCAGAAGCCGGCAGGAGATGGAAAGTTTTGGGTACCGTGCATCATTGCGGCGATATAGGTACCGAGCGAGACCAGTGCCGTGTTCGGCCCGAGGTTTCCCGCTCCCAGCATTTCCACGGCCTTGTCGTTCGCCGTAGCAACGACCGGGACGCCCGCTGGGATACCGGTGGCCGCCGATGCCGATGCAGTAAGCGCGCCGACGATATCGCCTGGCATCTGCAGCTCGAAGAGCAGTTCGGGCCGCAGGTTGAAGCTGCGCAGGCTTGCTGTGTCGGTGCTCCAAGCCCATTCATCGGTGTCGATGGGCCATTGGCCGGCGATGTTGTTCGCCGCAGTGTCAGAGAACCGACCGGTAAACCGATGCGCGATGTATCCCGAAAGCGTCGTGGCGTATCGCAACCGAGCGTCTTCAGGGATGTACGGCTGGTAGGCCCGGTCGTCCATCCAACTGATGACTGGTTCGATGAGTTCGCCCTCGGCATCGAGGAACGTCTTGCAGCAACGGATCGGGCAAATGCCGACGGCGACGATGTCGGCTTGACAACCCGGACGGAGCGTGTCGAACTGCGCCATCGCCCGGTTGCTGGCCGCGGCAATCGATGTCCAGATGTCATCGTCTGGATGTACCGCAACGCCGTGACGCGGGCGGTCCATGGCTCGCAAAACTTGGCGGCCCTGCGCAACCGGCAAGCCGTTCTGGTCATAGACGACGACCTTCGCGCTTTGCGTGCCGCAGTCGACACCGATGACGTACTTCATGCTCGGTGACCCAGGTTCATGTGGTGGCCCAACGCCGCCTCAGCGGACGAGGTATCCGCCGTCGACACAGAGCACGTGCCCGTTGACGTAGTCCGATGCGCGCGATGCAAGGAATACGACTGTGCCCATCAGGTCGAGCGTCTCACCCCAACGGCCAGCAGGGATGTGCTCCAACACGCGTCGGTTGGAGTCGGGGTTGTTGCGCGTGTTCTCGGTGATGGCCGTTGCGTAGTAGCCGGGTGCGATGCCGTTGACCTGAATGTTGTGCTGGGCCAGCTCGTCGCAATACGCCTTGGTGAGCCCGGCGATGCCGTGCTTCGTGGCGGCATACGCCGGGTTGTACTGGCCGCCGAGGAAGCTGAACATCGAGCAGATGTTGATCATCTTGCCGCTGCGTTGCGGGATCATCCGCTTGGCAGTCTCGTAGCTCATCTCGAACGCCGCGTTGAGGTTGACCGCCACGGTTGCGTCCCACTTCAGCCGGTCGAACTCCAGCACCGGCGCGATGGGGCAGACGCCCGCAGAGTTGATAAGGATGTCGATGGAACCGAGCCGTGCGATGCACTCGTCGATGACCTGATTCGGTACGCCCGATTGCGTGATGTCAGCCTGCATGAATTCGTAGCGAACCCCTTCGTCCTCGATGAGGGTTCGGGTAGTGCCATCGTCATCGGCCAGGCTTGGTACGAAGACGTTCGCCCCACCCTTGGCGAGGGCCAGCGAGAACGCATGACCAAGGCCGGTATTGCCACCGGTAACGATGGCGTTTTTCCCGGCCAGGCTGAACCAGTCGATCGCAAAATCGGTGATGTGCATCGTGCTCTCGAACAAGTTGGGGCGCCGTTAACACGGCACCAGACGGGGCGCCTGTCGACACTACCGGAGGAACTCCCCAGGTCTCGGTCAGGAGCGCGGCGAGGAACGCCTTGTACCGGGGTGGGTGGAGGAATACCCTGCCTTTATGAATCGACGGATACGCAAGACGGTGGTGCTGGTCGCGTCGGGCGCGCTCGCCGCGCAGTTGTTCGGGGGCACTTCTGCGGGTGCAGTTTCGAAAAAGCCGACGAAGAAGAAAGTCGCAACGACCCAACCGGCCGCTGGGAAAGTCTGCACGAAGGTTGGTGCCCGAGCGCCGGGGACCAGCTTGGATTGTGTGAAAGTCGGCAAGGCGTTGCAGTGGCAGCGGCGCGGGAGCAAGCTCAATCCGTTCCATCTGAACGAGGTCGGGGAGTACACGGCGTACGAGGGGAACCGGTATCGCCTGAAGGTCACCGGAATTGCCACGCTCACGGTCGAGGACATTAAGCCAGGTGGGACGGGAAAGTACCCGATCCCGGCGGGGTTCGTTCCGGTAAAGGTTGGCGCAGAGTTGACCTACCTCGGGCCGAAGGAATCCAACGATCTGCCCGCCTCGATCACAGCCCTGGTACTCGTCGACGCGAACGGCAGGAAGTTCGAAACGTATGCCGGCGATGACAAGGCGGGCGGCGAATGCTCCCAGTTCGGTGAGGTTGACCAGAACAACACGCGGCACCTCGACAAAGACTCGCCGCTCACCAGCGGGTTGTGTGTTGTGGTGCCAGCGACATCGGTGGGTCCGTTGCTGCTGTTGAACCTCAGTTGGCTGAACGAACCAAACGGCATCTGGTTCAAAACCACCGCCTAACCGTCGGAACGCGAACGGCAACTTGTGGACTGCGGTGGCCTGAGACCACGTCAGTCCACAAGCTGCCAGGCGTGCTTTCAGACTGGGCGGTATTCCACCGGGACGCCGGTCAGCTGTTGCAGAAAACGCGCAGCGGCGTCGGCCCGTTGCACCGAGGGCTTGTATGTGCCCGAATTGTCGTTGACTCGTAGGACCCGCCCGGCGGCCGTGTCTTCCACCCAAATTTCGCCGGCGTAGCGAACGTCGGGGTCGTACCCCGACAGCAGCACGTGCTTTGCCAAGACCCAGTTCGCTTTGTCCACGTCCTTGGCACTGCGGTTTTCCAGGCGAGTCATGCGAGCCGATGTTCCTGTGATCACCACGTTGTACAGGAACGGGTTATCGACGGGTCCTGCCTGGAACATGTCGACCAGGGTCGGCCCTGGCAGGCGGCCGAGCGAGTCCATCCTTGCTGCCATCTGGTAGCGGACCGTCTTGATGACGGGCTTCGAGAAGAGCACATACCGCTTGAGCTTCGAGACGGTGTCCAGCTTCCCCGGATATGCCTTGAGCGCAGTGCGCAGGTCGGCGAAGTCCGGCGCGTTGATGTCGGCGATGGCTGCGTCGAGTTTGGCTTCGAAGATCGGATGATCGCCCCACTGCTGGCGAAGCACAACGGCAAGCTTGGTCGGTCGCCCGACCCGCAATTCCAGGACGCCAACCGCGCCCAGGTGGCGCGAAGTCGCGGCCGCCAGCAGCCGCGGTTCGATCAAGGGGGCGTGCGCCTTCGTCGTCGAGCTCTTGAGCATCTTCTTCACCATGCGGAACAGGCTGGTGCCTTCCTTGCGGAGCACCCCGAGGAAGTGATCGCTCACGGTCCCAGCATTCGTGCGGATGACCCGCAGTTCGACCGGCTTGCCATCGAACTCCAGCCCGCTGTCCCAGATCGCTTTGGCCAGCGTCATCGGGCGCACCGTGAACGCAAGCGTTCGCCCATCGCACGTGAACCCGGCACGCGACAACACCCGGCCCGTTGCGTTTGCGCAACTGATGGTCCTGCGTCCAACCAACGCACTCATGGCCTGGCGCAGCCGCTCGACTGCTACCGGGGGGAGATCTCGCAACTCCACGAAGACTCCACCCTGCACTCGCCCCTTGGTGTCGGCGACGTACGCGGCCTGACGCCAATACA
>JAYSSK010000001.1:0-16048 GCA_043720595.1 Acidimicrobiia bacterium | reverse complement strand
GCCGCGAAAACGACCCGGCGCTGCGCATGAACGGCATCGGCAACGCGATCATGATGTCGGACTCCGTCGGCGTGATGTCTCGCGACCCGCTGTACATGGGATCCAACGCCTTCGAGTTGTACGGAGCACCATCGCCGAACGGCACGTATTTCGCCATGATGCGAAACGACGGCGTGTTCACCCGTACTGCCCTGTACTGGGGCTGGGCTATGTGGTCACGTTTCGGGTCCACGCTTCTGGACTCGTCCAGCACGTTCGACGCGGGGTCCACGCTGTCGGTTTACGCGGGCCGCCGTGACGCAAACACGCTGACGCTGATGGTGCTCAACAAGACTTCGAGAGCAATAAGTTCACAGATCAATGTGAACGGAGTCTCTGGGATTCGCTCCATCGTGTCCGATTCCGCAGCAGGCTCGTCGATGGCAGACCCCAACGTTTTGTTCAATGGGCGGGCAAACCCTGCCGACGACCTGTCAGATGCTCCTGGCAGCGCCAGCGACGCCGCCGGACAACGGACCTTCGTCCGCTCGTTCGCACCGTGGTCCATGACCGTGCTGCGGATGACCATCGGCGGTCCAACGGGACCAACCACCACCACACCAACGACCACACCCACGACCACACCCACGACGACGCGTCCCCCGACCACAGTCATGCCGACCACCCTGGTTCCGACCACCCTGGTTCCGACGACCCTGGTTCCGACCACCCTCGTTCCGACCACCCTGGTTCCGACCACCCTGGTTCCGACCACCATTGTGCCGACCACCACAACCACCATGCCGGGGGGCGCAACGTGCCGCGCGGCCTATACGACGCAGTGGCAGGGCGCCGCTTCCTTCGGTGGCGAGGGCACCATCACCAACACTGGCACCGTGCCAATCAACGGGTGGACCCTGACGTTCACATTCCCAGGGACGCAGAGCATCTACCAGAGCTGGGGTGCCACCCACACTCAGTCAGGCCAGCAGGTCACACTGCGAGATGCCGGATGGAACGCAACCATCGCCCCGGGCCAAACCGTCACCTATGGGTTCGCTGCAAACTTCACCGGGTCCAATCCCGCCGTCACAGGATGGCGCCTGAACGGTGTGGCCTGTAGCCCCTGAGCAGGAATCGCCAGCCCGCCCCACCCAAGCCGCGGACCCAAGCAAAAGAGGTCCGTGCTTTCGGCCTGGTGTGGGCGTGCCCTGCATGGCCGGGCGTCTGGTGCAGCCTGCAGGAGACACCCAAACCTGCACAGGACACCCACAAGTCCTCCCCCGCAGCCTCATCGCCTCGCGCCCAAGTGGAGTTCACGTCTGAACAAGTGACGTCGCGTCCCGTGCGAGCCTTCGCGTCCCAGGAGGGTCGTCACTGCGGGGACGCGAAGGCGCGTGGAGGACGCGATGTCCCTCCATGGAGGCAAGGTACCCGGTGCGGTTTGCGGTCAGGTGAACAGTGATGTGCCCAACGCCCAGGGCGAAGTGCCCAACTTGCAACATCAGTTGAGCGATACTTGTTATGCGTACGGGTGGTAGCCCGGCCCGCCACCTCCCCCGCACCTCAAGGATCCAAGGACCAACGATGCAATCGCACCGCTCCCGGCAATCACATGGGCGGCGCGGCCGCACGCTCGGCCTCGTTTCGACCAGCGTCCTGCTCGGAACCGTGCTCACGACCCTGCTCGCCCCAGGTATCGCAACCGCGGTTGGCCCCACCCTGCCGCCGAGGGGTGCGTCGCCCGTCACCACTCAGCCATCAGCGGCCGCAGCCCCCAAGACCACGGTCAAAAAGGCTGCTCAGTCGTCGTCAAAGACGACCGCCAAAAAGCCCACCGCTAAAACTGCGAGCGCCAAGAAGGCCAGCTCGAAAGCCAGCGTTTCGGGCCTCGGCCTGGGCTCTCGCGGCGCAGCGGTGCAAGCAGTGCAAGAGCGCCTGATCGAGCTGAAGTACGACATTTCCGAGGCCGAGGGCCAATTCGGCGACCAGACGTACCACGCCGTGATGGCATTCCAAAAGGCCAACGGGCTCAGCCGCACCGGCCGGGTCGGCAGTCAAATGCTGGCCGCGCTCCAAACTGCAACCGACCTCGAACCGATGCTGCCCGCTGGCGGGGCAAAGCGCGTCGAAGTCGACCTCAAACGCCAGATCCTCATGATCTGGGACAACAACGAGTTGTATCGGGTCATCTCCATCTCGAGCGGAAACAACCAAGACTTCTGCTCGTACGACCCAGAAACCGAAGAAACCAGCTGCGACAAAGCGGTCACACCAACCGGCTCGTACCGCATCCAGCGCCGCTGGGTTGGTTGGCGCGAATCACGCCTCGGCGAGATGTACAACCCGTTGTACTTCACGGGCGGCTTCGCCATCCACGGATCGACCAGCGTTCCGGGTACCCCCGCTTCACATGGGTGCGTGCGAGTTCCGATGGTCACCGCAGAATGGCTTCCCGGCGTACTGGAAAATGGTGTGCCCATCTACGTCTTCGGAGCGAAAGACACCGACAAGAAGCCAACGGCCCTGAAGTCGGTCGCCGCCACAACGCGCCCCGGTGGCACCACAGTTCCGGGCTCACCCACCATTCCGGGCGCTTCCACCGTGCCTGGGCAGACCGTCCCGGCCACTGCCGCCGCCACCACTTCCACCTCCACAACCACAACCATCGTCCGGCTCCTGAACGGTGGCTCGGCTCCCGAGACTGCTCCGGCCACCGCACCACCTGCGCCGATCGCCCCAGCTCCGACCACGCAGGCACCGACCACGGTTCCTCCGTCGTCTCTCCTCCCCATCGGGTGACCGGCACCCCTACCGGCAACTGACCCTTCACCGGCCGAGTCGGTTCACGACGCAGGAAGACCGTCGGCGTTGCCGCCGCACACCACCACGCCAACGCTGGCAGCCATCGGGGGTTGCCACGCACCGGTCATCAACGCGGCCAACGCCGTTGCTCCACCCGGTTCCGCCACGACTCGCATCTCGGCCCACAACCAGCGCTGTGCGTCGACAATGGCCGGGTCATCCACCAGTGTGCTGAGTCCCACGCGATCTCGCAGGATCTCCCATGGCACATCGCCCAGCGACGGTGGCCCAAGGCTGGTGCGAGCGATTCCCTCTGCTTTCGTCGGCACCACATGACCCGCTCGCTGTGCGTCGGCCAACGACGGACATCCCGTTGGTTCCACGGGCACGACAACGCCCCGGCCGTCTATCGCTAGGGCGACACCGGCGGGGAACCCGCCGCCACCAACAGCGCACAGCCAATGGGTGACCTGCGGTGCATCGGCGAGCAACTCCAACCCAAGTGTTGCCTGGCCCTCAATGGTTGGCAACTGGTTATACGGGTGGATGAGCGGCCAACCCCGCTCGGCAACCAACTGCTCTGCCACCGCGAATGCCTCGGCCGGAACGTCGCCGTGCAAAATGACTTCTGCACCGGTGCGACGCATCGCCTCGATCTTGGTTGGTGCCGCAGACACCGGCACAACAACGGTGGCCCGTCGGCCAAGACGCTGTGCCGCCCACGCGACAGCCAAGCCGTGGTTTCCCCCGGAACACGCGACAACCTCGGGCGCACCGGAGCGAAGCAACGAATTCACCGCGCCGCGCGCCTTGAACGAACCGGTGACCTGTAAACACTCCAACTTGAACGTGACCGAAAGGACCGCCTGCCCGGAACCGAAACCGCACGGAACGTCGGCAACGAGACACGGCGTGCGTCGGACATGTGGCAGCACACGTCGCGCTGCTTGCTCAATCGAATCGGCGGTGATCACAACAAGGTCGGACGCGGACACCGTTGGGCGGCGTCAGAACGGGATGTCGGCGAATGGGTCGGCACCGCGGGCCGCAGCGGCCGCCTCTGGCGGCAGATACTGCTCGTAGCCGGTGCGTTCCAGTTCGTGTGCCAGCTCGGGGCCACCTGACTTGACGATGGCACCCTTCACAAACACGTGCACCACGTCGGGGGTGAGCTCGTCGAGGAGACGCTGGTAATGCGTGATGGCGAGCACACCCAGCCGGTCTTGACCGTGCTGACCACTTTCCTTCGAAGCCTGTAACACACGGCGGCTGACGGCACGCAACGCGTCGACGTCGAGACCCGAGTCGATTTCGTCGAGAATGGCGAACCGTGGTTTGAGCACGCCCAACTGCACGGTTTCGTTGCGCTTCTTTTCTCCGCCGGACAACCCGACATTGAGTGCGCGGTCCAAGAAGCGATGGTCGAAACCAATACGGTCAGCTTCGGCGCGCATGAGTGCAACAACGTCTTCGTCGGCACGGCCACCGGCCCGCAGGGACGCTTGCAGCATCTCGGAGAGCACGACCCCGGGAACTTCGGTTGGGTACTGGAGACCCAGAAAAAGCCCGGCGTGCGCGCGCTTCCAGGTTGGCAACGCAAGAATGTCGATCCCGTCGAGCGTGACAGTGCCTCCGGTTGCTGCATACCCCGGGCGCCCCATCAGAACGTGCGACAACGTGGACTTGCCCGAGCCGTTGGGGCCCATCAGCGCATGTACTTCACCTGACCGGATGGTGAGGCTGAGGCCAGTGAGGATCTCGGTGCCGATAGGGCCACCCGTGAGGTCGGTGATGACGAGTTCGCTCATGGCTGTTGGTCCAGGGCTGAGGCAGCTGGGGTGTCAGCTGGAGTAGCGGCCGAGTTGAAGTCGATCATGACGTCGTCGCCGACAACGGTGACCGCGTACACCTGAACCGGTTGCGTAGCCGGCAGCGACTGCGGTTCACCAGAGACCAACGAGAACGTGGTGCCGTGCTTCCAGCACTCGATCTCGCATTCGTCGTCCCAGACGGTGCCTTCTGACAGCGACACTTCGGCGTGGGTGCAAGTGTCATCGATGACATACACGTCGTCTTCGATTCGGACAACCGCAAGCGGATGGTCATTGACGACGACCCGCGTGGCCGACGATGGGGCAAGCGCTGAGAATTGTGCAACTCTGACCTGCGTCATTGCGTGGCTCCTGCCGCGTGTGCCCGCCCGAACTTTTCGACGAACACGCCGGTGAGCGTTTCGGCGACACCGGGTACCGGGGAACGGTCGAGCACGTCAGCGAAGAACCCGGTGACGATGAGCCGCTCGGCCTCTTCTGGTGGCACACCACGCAGTTCGAGGTAGTAGCGGTGATCGTGGTCCACCGGGCCGACCGCCGAGGCATGACTGCACTTCACTTCGTTGTTTTCGATTTCAAGGTTGGGCACGGACTCGACCGAGGCAGTGGGCGATAGCAACAGGTTACGGTTGGCCTGGTTGGCGACGGCATTGCGTGCGTCGACCCCGATCTTGATCAGCCCGGAATACACCGACTGTGAGTGGTCTTGCACCGCTCCCTTGAACAGCAGCTCGCTGGTGGTGCGTGGGCCAACGTGATGTTGGAGCGTTCGGAAGTCGTGCATCTGGTGACCGGCGCCGAAATACACGGCAAGCAGTTCGTTGAAACCACCCTGTTCCGTCACAACCGCATCGGTTCGTACGCGTGCATAGCTTCCACCTAGAGCGACGGACATGGACCGCAGCGTGGCGTCTCGTCCGGTTTCGCATTGCTGGTGAGCAATCTGGAAACACTGGTCGCCCAGTTCTTGCACACTGACGAACCGCAACGTTGCACCGGTCTCGACCGCGAGCTGGGTGATTGGCGTGAACAAGGAGCCAGCGCCGTTTCCGACGATACGTTCGACGATGGAAACCGACGCGTTTTCGGCGACCCGGACGAGCAGCGACGACGGGATGTACGAGCGTTCGGACGCCACCTCGTTGATGACCTGCACCACGCCAGCGATGGTGGCACCGCGAGCGACGTCGATGACCACCACATCGGACGCGACGGCGAGGGCGAGGTCGACGAAGAGGTCCCCGCCCTGCACCTGCGGGTCGGTCACCAGCACAGTTGAGTCGGCCGCTACGTCTCCGGCTCTGATGGTGAGACCGGCTGCGGACGCTTCTGGAGTGACGGACACGGATCTGACGAACCCGTCGACCAGATGGACCACAGCAGCAGGCTGGCCGATTGGCTGCGGAACGTACGTCGACTTGGCACCGTTGGACGCGATGACGAGCCCGTCGAGTGGGACCTTTGCGATACGGGAATATCGCCAGATTTCAGCCTCGGCCGTTGGCCGGACAAGCCCGGCAAGGGTGGCCCCTGGAAGCAAAGCGCCAGCCGGAAGAGCACCAAGCCGACCGGAGGCCTGCTCACGCAAGCTCGAGAGCGGCAGTGCGACTGAGGTCGTAGTGCTCTGTGGGGTCGAACTGGTCTTCGGGGCGGTTGTGGCGGTGGTCAGCACGGGGATATGAATCTAGTGGACCCTACCCGGCTTCCAATCACCGATCATGAGGACTCAACGTGCAAACGCGCACTCAGAGTGGTTGATTGCCCCCAACTTCTGCGGATACGGAGGACTCGAATCTCAAGCGCATGCACAGCGTTTCCGATATGCACTTCATGACGCAGTTCTCACCCGGTGGCACGCCCCAGCCGGGCACGGCCCAGATCGGCAACCCTCAGATCGCGACGCGCAGCGAACTATCTCCCTTCTCAAACCCTGCCGCCGTTGGAGAACTCGACAGCCTGTGGACGGACCCCTTGTCGATCCCGTCCCCAATCCCGTCCCCAATCCCGTCCCCGATCAACTCCGCGGTCGACTCCGACAGCGCCGACGTTGCGTCGTTGGCGTGGGACGAATCGATCTGGAGTCTCGACAGCGACGACGCCGTCGCCTCTCCGGTCTTCGCCATTGCAGGGCCCGCTGGCGCATTGCCTGGTTCATCCGCTGCTGCATTGACCGGTAGCGAAACCGCCGTTGCGGCCGAACAACCAGCCCTTGCGGAAAGCTGGCCGGGGTCGGTTGTCGCGAGCACCGACTATCAGTCCAGCTATCAAAACGACTACCAGCCTGACGCCTCCATGTGGACAGCGACTCCGAGCGTCGCGACCGGGCTATCGACACCGATCACCCACACCAGCCCACAGTCATCCTCGGCATCAACCGGTCCGTTGAGCCCGGCAACGCCAATAGGAGCAGACTCCATCGATTGGTTGCGCGGCAACACCACCACGATCCTTTCCCAGCCGTCCGCGGAGCCACTGCTTAGCTCACGTGTGGAATCAGCGATCGGTGAGACGCTGAGTAAGGAAGCCACGCGCAAGGAAGCCCCGCGCAAGGAAGCTACTGTCAACGAGGCCGATCACAAGGGCCGCACCAAGAAGCAGACGGAACCATCCGACGAACCAGCTTTTGAGGTTGTCAAAGAACGCCGACCCCTCGCGTTTACCGCATTGGTCGGGATGGTGGGCGTACTCGTTGCGATGATGCTCTGGACGGTACTGGGTTCTTCGACCGGTTCCATCCCAGCGCCAACCCTGCTCCAGCGGCCCACTGACAACACCTTCCCCGCCACCGCTCCGACGACCGCCGAAACTCAACCGGCCGAGGTTGTTTCGCCGCCCGAGATCGTTTCGACACCCGAAGTAGTTGCTCCTGATGTGGTCGCTCCGGAGCCCACCGTCCCAGTCGATGCAGCGTCCGACTCGCCTGCGCTGTTTGACGGCGGCGACGATGCCGTCGTCGACATTGTTGTGAGCGACCCGCTGATCAGCGACGCAGTGGCACCAACAGAGCCGGCCGCCACGCCTGCGGCCGCCGGACCACCGGTGCAACTGGTCCCGGACGGCGCACCGCTGCCCAGCCCCTAAAAGGGGCCCTTTTCCTGCGGTGCTATTCCCACGCCTTTATTTCCAGCGCCGAGGGATGAAGGCCTTTGCCAGACGGACAATTGGTGACCCGGCCACCGGATGTGGCCGCTGTCCGCCCCGTTCCAGCTCGGTGTAGACGTCGAACGGAAGAGCTGGCGCCCGCCCCAGCAGTTGTGTGGTGCCGCGTTTGCGTTCCCAGAGCACCACATTCGCCGTACAGCCATACACGATGATCTTGCCGAACAGGTTGAAGACGAAGAACAACGCGAAGATCCCGGCAAAGGTGGAGTAGGTACTCGCGTTTCCTTCTAGGGTCCGTTTGACCAAATTCGCACCGACCAGTTGGAACACGGCGAGAAACAGACCCGCCAGCATCGCCCCCGGCACATGGGATCGGGAGGGCACCCTCACGTTGGTGAGCAGCAGGTACGACACCCACACCGCAATGAAACCGGTGGAAGCAGAGCTGAGCAGCGCCGCCCCAACACCGACGATCGGAATGCGTACGAACCGGGTAACCGCTGCGGCGAGGAAGCCTGAAAGCCCGAACACCGTCGCCGCACATACCAGCCACGGCACACCCAACAGCTTGTCGATGAACCCGCGGCCCGGCACCTGCCACACGGCATTGAACGCGTCTGCCAAGGCACCGATGACGCCAAGGCCCAGCCACAACGAACCGAGTACCGAGATCGCCAGGGCCAAGCCGGCGCTTCCCGATGCACTGTCGATGGCCCCGTTGACCACGTCTCGGAGCGTCGGTTCGTCGACCTGGAGGTTGTCGAGAATGCGATCGCCGAGGTCTGCATCGTCTTGCGCCAGGAGGCCCATGACCGACACACCCACCAGCATCAACGGGATGAGCGACGTCACTGCTCGTAGCGTCACAGCGGCCACAAGGCTTCCGACCCTGATCTGACCGGATCGCCTTTGGATCTCGAGCAGCGTGCCTGCTGCGCGCTTCAACGCAGATACAAACCCGGCCATGTACCGACAATACCGGCCCTCAACCTTCGGTCAGCCGATGGAGCCTTCCATTTGCAGCTCAACCAAGCGGCTCCACTCGACGGCGAACTCCATCGGCAAGGTGCGCGTGACTGGCTCCATGAAGCCGTTGACGATCATCGCGGTTGCCTGCTCCTTGGAGAGACCGCGCGACTGCAGGTAGAACAGCTGGTCGTCGCCGACCTTTGACACGGTTGCCTCGTGGCCGATCTGCGCGTCCATGACGCCGGCATTGCGTTCGATGTACGGGTAGGTGTCGGAACGACTGTCACCGTCGAGGATGAGCGCGTCGCACTGCACGTGGCTCTTGACGCCCTCGGCGCCTTCCTCGACCCGTACCAGGCCCCGGTACGACGTGCGCCCGCCGTCTTTGGAGATCGACTTGGAGATGACGCTGCTGGTGGTCTCGGGCGCAGCGTGCACCATCTTGGCGCCTGTGTCCTGATGCTGACCGGCGCCGGCATAGGCGACCGACAACACTTCGCCGTGAGCCTTTGGCCCCATCAGATAGATGGCTGGGTACTTCATGGTGAGGCGACTACCGATGTTGCCGTCGATCCAACTGACCCGAGACTCGGCCTCGGCACGGGCTCGCTTGGTGACAAGGTTGAAGACGTTGTTGGACCAGTTCTGAATGGTGGAGTAGGTGATGTGGCTGCCTTCGAGCGCAACCAGTTCGACCACCGCGGAGTGCAACGAATCGCTTGAGTAGACGGGAGCAGAGCAACCCTCGACGTAGTGAACCTTTGAACCCTTGTCCGCGATGATAAGCGTACGTTCGAACTGGCCCATGTTCTCTTTGTTGATACGGAAGTACGCCTGCAAAGGCATATCGACCTCGACACCTTCAGGCACATAGATGAACGAGCCACCCGACCACACAGCGGAGTTGAGCGCAGAGAACTTGTTGTCGGCAATGGGGATGACCGTGGCGAAGTACTTCTTGACGATCTCGGGGTACTCCCGCAGGGCCGTGTCCATGTCGCAGAAGATGACCCCCATCGACTCGAGATCTTCCCGATTCCGGTGGAATACCACTTCGGAGTTGTGGACCACGAAGCCCTCGGCCACGAAATTGTGATGACCCTCGACCGTGATGTCGTAGACCAGCTCGGGGCCCGCCGGGGTGATGGACTCGACGCGCACGTAGCCAAGCTGATCGCTTGTATGTGAACGTATAGTTGTGCCGTTCGCCGAATTGCTGGTGTGCGCGTACTTGCGCGCTCCGAGCCGCTCGGCACGCTTGGCAGACCGGCACGGCAACCGGTCGAACCGACCGCTGAGATGCAATCGGTAAGCCACAGCAGCCGTCTCATACCCGGGAAGCGGCTTGTTCTGGAACCGCGCGACCGACGAGGCATGAATGCCACACAGCAAGGACAGTTCTCGCAACGAGGCCAACAAGCCTTCGTTGGCACTAGTAAGCACCGGGTTCTTTGCACTCGGCGACGACCGCACGTACCCGTCGGCGTCGATGAAACCAGCGAGGAATGCGAGACGCTGCGAGGTGGGCAGTTGGAACACCCAGTCCGGCACGCGCTTGGTATGCGCCGTCCCCGCAAGATCGTTCGCATGCAAGAACGCTGCGAACGCTGCGGTTCCGTGCGCTGTCAGCCGCAATTCGTCGGCAGCCAGCGTGAAATCGAGGCCAAACGACTCGCGTGCAACCCGTTGGATTTCAGCCATAAGTTCTGGGTCTGACGGGTTCACGGCGAACTCGACCGCCGTGTACTCGCCACGGTGGTGCAGATAGCCGTCGCCGACGAACAAGCCGAGCAACCACATCACATCGTCCGACGATGTGACTGGCAGGCTACGGGCGTCCTCCGCCGAGGCACCGACGAACAGGAAGTCGTACGACTGGCCAAATTCAGGAAGGTCGGTAGCGATTGCCACCAAATCACCGACAGCCAGTTCATCGACAGGAGTCCACTCGGCGTTGTAGCGAGCCTTCACTCGATTGGGCTTGCGTCGATCACGCAGCGACAAGAATGGATGGTTGCCCGACGCGGTGATGGAGTGACCCTTGGCCGTTACGGTGAACGTTTCCTTCACCCCACTGCACGCAACGGCTGTGACCAAAGCGGACTCGATCTGGCGCGTGTCGGTGTTGAGCGAGAACACCCGGTCGCCCGCCTCGAGTTCCTTGATGGTGCGCATGCCCCGGTCGGTCCAGACCTTGGTGGAGCCGACGAGGCACTCGTACTGCGCTGTGACACCGGCGAGGTACTTCTGCTCGGCTTCGGGGATGCCCAGCTTGTCGTAGGTGTTGCGGATAGCGGGGTCGAGGTCTTCCCACTTGTCGACCTGCTTCGACGTGGGCTTGATGTAGTAGTAGATGTCGTCGAAGTAGATCTGCGACATGTCGCCACCGAACTTTGGCATCGGCTTCTTGTAGAAGACGTCAAGCGCACGCAGCCGGAACTTGCGCATCCAATCCGGCTCGCCCTTCATGTGCGACATGTCTTCGACGATCTCGCGGCTGAGCCCGCGCTTCGGCGTGAAGACATAGTCGACGTCGTCGCTCCAGCCGAGCTTGTACTTGCCGAGGTCAAGATCTTCGATCGTCATGGCGACTCCTGAGATTGCGAAGAACAGAGATTCTCCTACGCAGATAGTAACAACCCCTGAGGCCTACCATCTCGCCGGCTCCAACAGGGCCGACGCCGCTGGCAGACTCAGTCACATCATGTCCACCCCGCCCAGCGAGGAGCCCAGCCCTCGACACGCCGCACCGGGGCAGGGTCCTCGACCCCGGTTTCGTCTCGCACCGGCGATGATCGTCGCAGGACTGGTCGCAACGGCAGTTGGGATCAGCGTCGGCCGATCGTCGAGATCTGACGGCCCCACCGGCGACGCCCCGGCCAGCATCACTTCGCAGATCGCTCCGACGACTCCCCTTCCATCAGATCCGTCTTTCGAAACCGGCACCGGCCTATCGAATTTCCCTACCTCGTCGGATGCGTCGGCCGCCGCAACCCCGGTGGTCGTACGGCGGGCGGTCGCGGTTGCGATGTCGGCGGCACAGGATGCATCGCGACCTCTTCCGCCGACAGCGGTTCGCCTCGGCCGATCCCCATACCTTGCCGCCATGCCCGATGGTCGGCTGGTGATTTCAGACCCTGAGTCTCGCCGGGTGTACGCCGTGTCATCGGACAACACCGAGGTCAGCACCGTCGCCGGGGACGCACGGGATGGAGCCAGTCCCACGGCAATTCTGCAAGATCCAGGCCCGGTGGCCGTCGATTCGTTCGGCGGCATCATCATCGCTGACCAACCAGCCATTGGGCAACCAGGCCGGATCCTGCGTATCGACCCGACCGGGCGATCGGCTCAGCTCGCTGAGGTCGAATCGAGAATCGATCATCTGTACACAGATGACCAGGGTTCGACGTTCGCCCAGTTTCAGGCTCCCGCCGCTGGAGCATCGTCGACGTCGGCCAGCATCTCGACGGGTGCCAGCATCCTGCGCATCGGCGCTGCGGGCGACATCATGGAGAACACGCTTCCCGCGGGAACAGCTCAGCTTGTCGCGGTGTCCGACAGCAGGTGGTTTCGGGTGGCTGTTGCCCCGCCGGCACTGATTTCCGTGTCGCTGTTCGGGTCTTCCACCGAGGCCATGACCGACATCACCCTCACCGGGGCACTGCAGCTACCGACCAGTACGACTGGCGCCGACGGCAATCCAAGCAGCGGTGCGCCCGTCGCAACTGTTGTGCCGCTTGGCAGTTCAGGGTTCGTGTCTGTCCTCTGTCAGGTCTCAGCAGACTTGTGTTTGGTCCGGGTCCACGACGGCACCGGAGTGACGGTCGCGACCACATCGACGTCCCGCGTTTCCTCGCTCGTCGGGAGGGCTGGCGGGTTCGACATCGCCGTCGCTGATGGGCGCGTGTTTCGATTCGACGATCCACTCCTACTAAAGCAGTCACGCGTGTTGCTGGGGGCCACCGAATTGCTCGACGCTGACGTCGCGCTCGTGGGGCCGCCGGCGGACGCTCACCTCGAACCGGTTGCTTTGACTGTCGCGCCTGACGGCACCGTTTACTGGGTCGACGTGTACCCATCGGTTTCGCTCGGGGTTCTCCGCACGGACGGGCGAGCCGAGCGGCTCGTGCTTCCGGCCGCCATCACCCAGCCACAGCAACTGACCGCTTCTCGTGAAGGCCTCGTCCTATTGAGCCAGGGCCTAGTTCATATGCTCCCCTATGACACGCTTCGCATCGGACAGGTGACCGCCCGGGATCAGGCTGCCATCAGCGAGACCCGCCCCGCCGGCGATCCTGTGGTCGGGTCAATCGTTGCGCTAGCTCCGACGCCCAACGGCTGGCTCGCGATCGACTCGAACGAAGCTCGCCGTATGACGAGCTCCGGAAGCATTTCACTTGCGGCAGCCGACGAGGCCGGTTTCGTCGCATACGTCGATGGCAGACGGCTGTTGGGGTTCGACCGCCAAACGGGCAAGAGCGCCGAGATTGCAACAACGGTGAACGCCGCCGATGATGCATCAGCAGCAACATTTGGGCTTCCGGAATCCGAGATCGGCACCGTGGGCGGAATCGTCGCACTGGGCAAAAGGTCGTTCGTCGTGTCCGACCCGGCCAACGACCGGTTGACACTTGTCGCCCAGACAGCTTCGGGCACATGGCAGGTTTCACGATTCCTCGGGTCCCAGCCCACCACGGTCACGGCTTCGCCGCTGTCGCAGCGGACGGTTCGCCCCCGCCTCATGGCAAGCGTCACAGACGGCAGCATCGTGTTCGCAACCGACGGCGGAGCGATCAATCGTATGGGCGCAGATGGAACGGTTCGCACTATCGCAGGCGGCGCGCCGTTGGTCACCACCCCTTTCGGCCGCATCGGCGGGGTGGCGGTGACATCGACACCGGCGGCGGCTTCCGCGTCTGCGTCGACCTCAGAAGATCGACTGATTGTGGTCGCTGACGCAGCGCGGCACCGTGTCGTGCGGCTGAACCGAGATGGCACGCAGACCATCATCGCAGGAACGGGCGCAGCTGGAGCAGGGCCGAACGAGCTTGACTCCCCGACCGCTGTTGCAACCGGCGCCGGCCTCACCGTCATTGCAGACTCTGCCAACCACCGCGTCGTCGCCGTCGATTCGAACGGGCGCCGCCGAACCGTCGCGGGCACAGGCATCATCGGTACGGGAATCGCGCAAGGCAATGCAACATCGGTCGCGCTCAACAACCCCAGCGGGGTCGCAGTGGCATCCGATGGTCGAATCGCTGTCGCCGACACCGACAACAACCGGGTGCTGCTCGTGTCTACAGACGGTCAAATGTCAGCGTTGGCCAGCATCGACCACCCCAAAGGTGTGGTGTTCCAAGGCGCCAACCACCTGTTGGTGAGTGCATCAACCGATGGCCAGGTGTACCGGGTGCAGCTGGACACCAAGGCCAGGTCTGTGGTTGCCGGAGTCGGTATTCGTGGATACCTGGGCGACGGCGGACCAGCCACCGCTGCGCGCCTCCAAGACCCGAACGGGATTTCCATCGGCCCCGACGGTGCCATTTACGTGTCCGACGGCGGTAACGGTGCAATCCGCAAGATCAGCGCTGATGGCCGCATCGACACGCTGGTCGGCGGCGACGGCGTGTTCACCAACCCGAGCGGAATCATCATCGACGCAAAGCTGGGTCTGATCTTCGGCGAGGTCGACGGTCGCCTGTTCTCGGTCAGCACAGCGGAGTTGAACACCGCCGTGCCCAATTGGTCCAAGCCTGTCAACTGACCGCGGCGCGGTCCTGCCGGGGCGTCAGTCGATGCGGCGCAACCCACTCTTGAATCGCTTACCGTTCTCCACGTAGCTCTGCACGGCCATCATGTTGAATCCAACCTCGACGGTGTTCTCACGAATTTTGGCAGGCACACCGAGCGCCATCGAGAACGATGGCACAACCATGTTGTTCGGTATGACCGCATTGGAACCGACCAGAGCGTGGCTCTCGACCACTGCGTTGTGCAGCACCACCGAACCGTTGCCTACCAGCGAGTCAGACCGGATGCTGCATCCTTCGAGGTGCACGATGTGGCCGACGACGCAACGATCACCCACCTCGGTGGGACGGGTTGGGATGCAGTGGATCACGGTGCAGTCCTGGATGGACGTCTCGGACCCGATAGAGATCAGGCCGGAATCGCCCCGCAGAACAGCGCAGGGCCAGATCGAGGAGAACGCGCCGACCTCGACGTTGCCGATGATCACGGCGTCGGGATGGACAAATGCGTCTGGGTGGATGCGTGGGACGAGATCGCCCAGTGCGTAGAGAGCCATCCGATCAACCTACCCTTGAGGGTCCATGAGCAGACCAGTCGACATCAGCCCGGAACAACAGCCTCAGCACGATCAACCACAGTTTCCTCAACCTCAGTGGCAAGCCGCACCCGTTGCCCCACTGGCGCGCCGCGTGCCGACCACCACGGCACTGCACGGGAAGGAACGCACGGACGAGTTCGGCTGGCTACGCAACAAAGACGACGAAGCGGTCCTGTCACACCTTGCGGCTGAGAATGCCTACACGGCGGCGCTGCTGGCACCCACCGAAGCGCTGCAAGAGGCCATTTTCCAGGAGATCAAGAACCGCATCCAGGAAACCGACATGTCGCTTCCCACCCGCAAAGGTGGTTGGTCGTATCTCACCAAGACCATCGAAGGGGTGCAGTACCCCATTCATCTGCGCCGCCCGACCGAACAAGAGGCCGACGAATCGGCCGACCAGGTCCTGCTCGATGAGAACGCGCTCGCCGAAGGCCACGACTTCTTCAGCGTCGGCACGTTCGAACCGAGCCATGATCACAACCTGTTGGCATGGGCAACCGATACCACGGGTGAAGAGCTGTACAAGTTGCACATCACCGACCTTCGCAGCGCAACCGACCTTCCAGACGTGCTGGAAGAGACGGCCCCCGGCGTCGTGTGGTCAGCCGACAACAGTGCGTTGCTCTACCTCACTCTCGATGATCTAATGCGCCCATATCGTTTGTGGCGTCACGTGCTGGGCACCGACCAGGCCGACGATGAGCTGATCCACGAAGAGCTCGACGAGCGCTTCTACCTCGGCGTCGCGCTCTCGTCGACCGACGAGTACGTCATTGTTTCGACCGGCAGTCAGGTCACCAGCGACGTCCGGGTGATGCCGGCCGCAGCTGCCAACACTGCCGGCAGCGCATCGGCGTTGCAGCTGGTCGAAACCCGGGTCGACGGGGTGGAGTACTCGGTCGATCACCATCGCGCAGTCGATGGCTCTCAGCGATTCTTTGCGGTCAGCAACCACCAACGAGAGGGGTTCCGGCTGTACAGCCTTCCGGTTGATTCCCTTGCTATGCGG